>CAZZKP010000023.1:0-18943 GCA_964654675.1 uncultured Bifidobacterium sp.
GGTGAAGATGACATTTTACGGAATGACTTTTAATAAGTTGGGTACGGAGTTGTATTCATCGGGAGGGAATATGAATTACGTGGGTCATTACCGTTTTGATCGGGGGAAACTAAAATGGATTGACAGCATAGGGATTAAAGAGGCTTGGCCAGAGAAAGTGTCCCCTACAGGTATGGTGATGGGTGAACAGGATCGGACATTATTTTTTGCGTCAAAAGAAGATTCGAATTTGTATCAGGTAAACGTTTTAACGGGTGCCGTCATGGGTAAATGGCATCTCCCTTCGGAGGGGTATTGCGTTGTAAAAGATAATTTGGGTAGAATTTATGTTAGTTTTTGGGGCGATGAATCGGTGGGTGTTTTTGATACCAAGACATTAAAGTGGATTGCAAAAATTCATGTGGGTGATAATCCGAATGAGATGATTTTGGATAAAAAACAACAGCGATTGTTTGTTGCATGTGCGGATGATAATTCGGTTCACATTGTTAATACGTCGACATTGGCGGTGGAAGAGGTATTGAATGTTGGAATTTATCAAACTAAACTCACGGGAAGCGGAACAAATTCTTTGGCACTGATGCAGGGCGGTAAAAAGCTCCTGATTGCCAATGCCGATAACAATGCCTTGGCCGTTTTTGATGTTTCTAAACGAGGTGTCAGTTCGGGTTTGGGTTTTCTGCCAACAGGATGGTACCCTACCCAATTGAGGGTGGTTAAAGACAAAGTTTGGGTTTGTAACGGAAAGGGGTTCTCAACACAGGCCAATCCGCAAGGTCCAAATCCCATAGAGCGAAAGACCCAAACGGAATATCAGAAAGGACATAAAGGAAAGGAAAAAGTCCAATACATCGGGGCATTATTTCGGGGTGGAATGTCAGTTTTTTCCATTTCGGAAATAACGGATGCAAAAAAATTGGCATCGCACACACAACAAGTTTACTCAAACTCCCCGTATCGGCTAGATGCTGAGAATGAAACTGGAATTCCCACAAACCATCCAATTCCGAGCAAATTGGGTGATACGTCCCCTATCAAGCACGTCTTTTACATCATCAAAGAAAATCGGACTTATGATCAAGTACTGTCCGATGTGGAGGGTGGGGATGGTGACACAAGTTTATTGTTGTTTGGTGCCACGATTACGCCAAATCAGCACAAAATATGCAACGAATTTGTACTGCTGGATCATTTTTTTGTGGAAGCTGAGGTGAGTGCTGACGGTCACAACTGGAGTACCGCGGCTTATGCAAACGACTATACTGAGAAAACTTGGCCAACGAGTTATGGTGGTCGTGGCGGTGAGTATGTTTATGAAGGCCAAGCTTCAGTGGCTCATCCACAAAAAGGATTTATTTGGGATCATGCTGCGCTCGCTGGCAAAAGTTACAGGACGTATGGAGAGTTCGCCGACAATTACAAACCCAATATCAAAGCATTGCAAGGACATTATTGTCAATCTTATACTTCATGGGACGAGAACATCCGAGATACAACAAGGTTTGGTCAGTGGAAGCACGATTTTGACTCTTTATTGAATATCGGTCAGGTGCCGCAATTAAATACGTTAAGGTTTATCAACGACCATACTGAGGGGGTTCGAAGGAATCGTCCAACGCCGTTTGCGCATGTTGCTGATAATGATTTAGCGGTAGGGATGTTTGTTGATTACTTGTCGAAGTCAAAAATTTGGGCGAAAAGTGTCGTGTTTATTTTAGAAGACGATGCCCAAAATGGCCCTGATCACGTGGATGCACATCGCTCAACGGCCTATGTCGCTGGGGGGTTGGTAAAGCAAGGGTTTATTGACCATACGCATTATTCCACCAGTTCAATGTTACGCACAATGGAATTGATTTTGGGAATGTCGCCCATGAGTCAGTACGATGCTTCTGCTGAACCGATGTGGCGTTGTTTTCAAGATTCCATGATACACCCTCCGTTTGATGCGGTTCCGGCCTTGGTTGATTTATCGGAAAAGAATATTCGGGGCAATCAAAGGTCTACAACCTACTTGATGGACCAAAGTGAGGGTTTGGATTTGAGCAAGGAAGATAGAGCAAATGAGCAGTTGTTGAACGAAGTACTTTGGAAATATGTGAAAGGGGAATTTTCTGTGTTACCTGCTCCGAGACGATTGTCTTTATTGAGAACTATTGATAAGTAGAATTTTCGAAATGAATGTCAAGGTGAGTTTGGCGCTGATGATTGCCATTTTTATTTTTGGCGATTTGATGGGTTTTGAGGATAGCGATTGTTCTCGCATGGGGTTCGAATTAAGAAATGTGAGCGACCGTAATTTTGTGTTGTCTATTTCTGGAATCGATACTTTGAAATCTGATACTGTTAGGTTAGATCCCGTCATTCTTGGCCAAGTTCATGACATAGATCTTAGCTGGCTTCGCAAAAGAGAAATTCCTCAATTTGGATCAGCCGAATTGGGAGTTCAAATCGCGGATCAGGTGGCGGAGATTCCGGGTGTTTCTGTTTCGAATATGGGTCCAGGGTTGACCCGGCCAGTTTTGAGAGGATTTTCGGGTTCCAGGGTTGCGATTATGGTGGATGGGTTGCGTTTGGATAATCAGCAATGGCAGGATGAGCATGGGCTGGCCCTCGGGCCGTTCGAGAATGATAAATTGTCCGTTGTGTTGGGTCCGTCCGCAATTTTAGCCGGTGGCGATGCTATGGGTGGGTTGGTGCAAATAGAGACGGTTGTGCCAGAGAAAATAGGTATCCATCAAAAAGTCGATATGCGTTTTTTTTCCAATAATCTTGGTGTTCAAAGTGTTTATCAAAGAGAGTTAGTGAGATCAAATAGAGCCTCGTGGTTTGGAATTGTGGTAAATCAGTTTGGTGACTATCATGAGGCAAATGGGGAAGCTGTTTTAAATACTCGGAATGAGGGTTTGCAAATGAAATGGGGCGGGTATCGCAATTTGGGTAAAAAACAAATTTGGATAAACTATCGTTCCTCAATCACTCGTTCAGGAGTTTCTCGGGCTTTGGATTCATCTGAAATGCAGGAGTTAAAGTATGGTGATCCACGTGATTTTGAGGCGCCTCACCATGCCGTTATGATGCATTCTTGGTCGTATAAGTCCTTTACACGAAAAAAGACGAGTTACTCAGTGATGCAGTACGGTGTGCAGTCAAATACGAGATTGGAAATCGAGGGAGGTGTGGTTGATGGTTTGGCGATGCAACTCAGTACCGCACAACAGCGATTTTGTAGAAGTTATTTATTGAATTCACGTTGGACCGCGTCATTTCTCGAGCAGTTCACAATGCAAAATAATTTTAATTTGGGGGAACTGAATGTAATTCCCAACTATGGTTCTGTAGATGGCGGTCTACACGGCGTTTTGCAGCGGAAGTTTGGGGATTTGGATTTGTCATTCAATGGGGGTTCAATTACGAGAATATTTGGTGTAAAGAATCAATCGTTGAAGTCAACCATGCGTCCATTGCTAGGTCTGTCCGCTCAATATAAGCATGGAAAGTTTAACTCAACCCGCATTTCAATGTCAAGGGGATCTAGAAATCCGAATTTTCACGAATTATTTGTGGAAGGCATTAGTGAAGATGCATTTCGCTTTGATAGGGGTTTTTATGGACTCAAGTCAGAAACGATAGGTAGTATTGAAATGAGCCATGAATTGGTTTTTAAGAAATTTGAAGGGTATTTGAATTTGTTTTATTCCAAATTCAATCGATTTATCTCATTGCGGCCAACGGGCCAATTGATGAATGGAGCACCGGAATACCAATATTCTGCGCATGATGCGATTTCAAGGGGTGCAGAATTGATGATGAGTTATTTCAATGCAACCAGGACGATGCAATTTCAATTCAATGCCTCTGTGGTTAATATTCAGTCTACGGGATTTTTGATTCCATTTGTGCCGCCGTTAAAGATGGGGAGTAAAATTCGGATTCAGATATTTCAAAATAGAAGAGGTGAAAAATGCTCTTTGTTTGTTGGTACTACATATCAAAGAGTGTTGTTTCCGGATGAACATACAAAAAAGAATTACGAATATTGGTTGGCATCTTCTGGAGTGAATTACGAGATGAAGAGATTGAAGTGGCAAATCAATGCAAGTAATTTATTCAATCACAGATATATAGACCCAATGAGTTTTCTGAAGATTGTTCCTTATTCTGCTCCCGGGCGTTCGATTAATCTTTCGGTGAAATATTTGTTCTAATAATATTTTCGAATTGTTGTCAAAATATTTCCAAAAAATATCCATAACATCAGCCATAATATTCCTTTAGCAATTCGATAATTTCCGTGATTTTTTCATAACAAACGGTAGATATTGTGATGAAATAGCAGAGTGTTTTTTGTTGCGAAAAATCGATAAAAGACAATGAAAAAAAGATTAATTCAATGGGTAAGGGTAGGAGGTACAATGGCCGTGATTACGGCTATACTGTTCCCTACTTCTGTGTTGGCTCAGACAGAGTCGGACACTGGCCGAGTAGAAGAAGTGGTAGTAACCGCTTTGGGAATCAAAAAGGAAAAGAAAAAGTTGGGGTATGCCGTACAAGAAATTCAAGGCGCCGACTTGGTCAAAGCACGTGAGCCAAACGTGGTAAACAGCATGGTAGGTCGTGTTGCCGGTTTGACTATCGGACAAAGTGCGGAATTGTTGGGAACGCCAGCCATTGTTTTGCGTGGAAGCGACATCAAACGAGGACAGAGCGTTTTGTTTGTTGTAGACGGTATTCCAATCAACTCTGATGCTTACAATTTGGGACCAGACGACATTGAAAAGGTAACTGTATTGAAAGGCCCAGCGGCGGCCGCATTGTATGGATATCGCGGTCAGAATGGTGCCATCGTAATTACCACAAAAAAAGGGAGTAAACGCGGTATTCAGGTTGAAGTGAATTCCAGTAATATGGTTGAAAATGGTTTTTTGACGATTCCAAAAGTTCAGGATTTATATGGTCCTGGTGATCATGGTAAATACTCATTTGTGGACGGTAAGGGAGCGGGTTTGAATGATGGTGACTATGATATTTGGGGTCCCAAATTCGAAGGACAGATGATTCAACAGTATGATGGTTTGAAGCCTTGGACCGCTCGTGGAGCCAATAACTTACAACGATTCTTGCGCAATGGAGTTGTCAGCAGCAACAACGTAAGTATTGCCAATTCCTCAGAAAAGATGGATGTTCGATTCTCCTATACAAACATGCATCAGCAAGGTATCGTTCCAAATACTGAATTGAACAGCAATACATTCAACATTAGCAATACCGTTCGTTTTAACGATAAGTTGCGTTTGGACGCGAACATCAACTACAATAGACAATCAACACCCAATATCAATGATGTGAATTATGGACCTAACTCATTGATTTATAATATGACGATCTGGGGTGGAGCTGATTGGGACGTTATGGCGGATGATATTCGTGGGATTTGGCAGCCTGGTAAAGAAGGTGTTCAGAGTGTATATGCAGAATATCAGCGTTACCACAATCCTTGGTTTGTTGCTGAAAAATGGTTGCGCGGTCATTACAAGAATGATGTGTATGGTTATGCCTCATTGAACTATCAATTGGCTCCCTCTTTGAGTTTGATGGTACGTTCTTCCATTACCTCTTATGATTTGTTGCGCACTGAAAAAATGCCTTTTTCTGCACACCCTTATGGTCGTGAAGAAGGCCGTGGCGATTACAGAGAGGACAAAAGATCCATGTACGAGTCGAACAATGAATTCATGTTGAACTTTGATAAAGATGTAAAGAAAACCAATGTTCATATTTCTGCAGGTGGTAACCGTCGGGATTTCCAATATAACAGTTCATTCATTACTACGGATTATTTGAACGTCCCTGAGGTTTATAACTTTAGTAATTCTTCAAATCCCGTGAAGGCATACAATTTCACATCTTCAATGGCGGTTAATTCATTGTATGCTTTGGCTGATGTGGGTGGTAAGGGTTACAATTTGAATTTTGGAGCCCGTATGGACCAATTGTCAACCATGCCTGCGGGAAGCAATAGTTATGTATACCCTTCTGCGAGTTTATCTTTCGTTCCAACAGATTTCATGAAGAAAAACAATACTTTAAATTTTTTGAAAATTCGCGGTTCATATGCTCAGGTTAAGGGTGGATTGACAAGTCCAACGATTGGGCCTGCAGGTTATCCAATTGGATACGGATCTGCATATACTTCACCTTACGATGGTCCTTCTTATACCAACTCTTCTGTTTACGCAACACCATTGTTGTATAATGGAAAGCCTTCTGCAAACTTCACAAATACAGTGTCAAACAGTAGCTTAAAGCCATTCCAACGTACAAACTACGAAGCGGGTGTTGAAGCACGTTTGTTCAAAAATCGTTTGGGTGTTGAGGGTACTTATTTCATTTATAAAGATGGACCTGGTATTTATCAAAGAACAGTTTCTGAAGCCACGGGTTACACCAATCAACTTGTGAATGGCATTGAAACACAACGCAAAGGCTGGGAACTTTCTTTGAATGGAGAAATCGTTAAGCCTTCTAAAAAAGGAGGTCTTTCTTGGAATTCTTCAGTGAATTTGTCTCGCTATCGTGAATTCTTGACCAAAATCTACGGTGATGTAGATAGGATTTCGTCTGATTATTTTGTTTCCAACAATTCTAGTAACCGATTTATTAAAGTAGGTGATCGCATCGATGCCTTGTATATGGGTTCTTTTGCTCGGACTCCTGATGGTCAATTGATCAACGACGCGGGTGGACGTCCTATTGTATTGCCAAAAGGTCAGCAACAAGGTTATTCTTTGCCTGATTTGGTATGGGGCTTCTTTAACAAGGTAGGATACAAAAACGTAAGTATGTCATTCCAATTTGATGGTCGCGTAGGTGGTCAGATTGTAAACCAAATCCAACGTCAAACTTTCCGCGGTGGTCGTAATATTGAAACTGTTGAGAACAACATCAAAGATGCAAATGGATTGGGAATGGGTGAAGCTCGTTACAATGATTATCAAGGTACCAAGTCTTGGGTTGGCGAAGGTGTAGTGATTACAAGTGGTACTCCAAAGTACGATGCTACAACAGGCGAAATCACGAACATGAATGAGTTGACATTCAGTAAGAACACGACAGCTACTTATTTGCAAGATTATATCAGCCGTTATTATGGCCAGTACGAGGCCAATTTGATGAGTAAGTCTTACATGAAATTGCGTGAAGTGAATGTCACCTACCAAATGCCATCTAAGTGGATGGGTAAAACCTTTAAGTCTGCGACTGTTTCATTGGTTGCGCGAAACGTATTGTATTTTGCTAAAGGACATCACGATTTGGATTTGGATCAATTCCCAGGTATGACAGGTTATTCTGCTTTGCAAACTCCAACCATGCGGAGATACGGTATCAACATCAATTTGGTTTTCTAATTTTAATAAGAACAATTTAATACTATTCACATGAAAAAGAAGATATTTTTAGTAATAACAGCCTTGACATTATTTGTTGTTCAGGCATGTAAAATGGATGGTTTGGACAAAGATCCTAACCGCGCCACGGTGGTGACTCCAGATTTAGTGCTTAACGGAATTTGCAATTCCATTTTCATTGGTCCTTGGGATGACGAAGCACGTTTTTGTCAATACAACTGCTGTAATTACAATTACTACGGTAACCAAGAATACAACTGGGGTGGTGCAAGTTTGAAATACACATTGTTGAAAAACGTAGTGAAAATGGAAGAAGAAGCGAAGCGTGTTGGTTACAAAGCAGTGAATCCTTATTCTGCGATGGCTAAATACCTTAAAGCTTCTATGTACTATGAAATGACCATGCAAGTGGGTGATTTGCCATTGACTGAAGCGTTGTCTCCAGATGTTACTTACACGCCGAAATACAATACCCAAAAAGAGGTGTTTTTACAAGTGTTGAAGTGGTTGGATGAGGCCAATACTGAAATGGCATCATTGATCGCTGCCGGTGAGTCTACTGTGTCGGGAGATATTTATTTCGGTGGTAATTTGTTGGCTTGGCAAAAAATTACCAATGCTTTTACTTTGAGGGTATTGATTGCCTTGAGTGCAAAAGAATCTGATGCTGACTTGAATGTAAAGGGTAAATTTGCCAATATCATTTCTAACCCAACCAAGTATCCATTGCCAACTTCTAATGCGGATGCTTTACAATATGTTTACAACAGTACATTTAACAAATACCCAACAAATCCTGATAATTTCGGGTTTGATGCTACGCGTTACAACATGTCAGCTACGACACTGAATACTTTGGCATCATTGAAAGATCCTAGGGCCATGTTGTTTGCTGAGCCTGCGGGTAACAAAATGAAAGCGGGTGTTCAACCTACAGATTTTGCGGCGTTTGTTGGCGCAGAATCCAGTATGGATTTGGCCGATATGAGCACTAAGGCGGGTGTCGACAATGGTGCTGCTTATTTGCCTGGGGAGTTTAGTTTCTACAACAGAAAGCGTTATTACAGCACATACACTGCTGAGAATACGGTGATCGTTGGTTATGTTGAAATGTGTTTTAACATCGCCGAAGCTGCAAACCGCGGTTGGGTTTCATTAAATGCCAAAGATTGGTATGAAAAAGGAATCAAGGCGAGTCATGAATTCTACGGTATCGGCAACGGTCCTTTGGATGTGTATTTCTTTAAAGCAGGTGGAAAAGTAACAGACGGAGCCTCTTACAATAAATATACGGTGAACTTTGATCAAGCTGCTTATTTGGCACAGCCATTGGTGAGCTATGCGGGAAACAACGCGCAGGGTTTGCAGCAAATTGTTGTTCAGAAGTATTTAGGATTTTTCCAAAACAGCGGTTGGGAAGGGTATTACAATTATCGCAGAACGGGATTCCCAAGCTTCTCTAAGGGAGGTCCTGGTACCGCCAATAGCGGTTTGATTCCTAAGCGTTTCCAATACCCATCCTCTGAGGCTACCAATAATAAAGACAATTGGCAGGCTGCATTGAATAGTCAGTTTGGTGGCAAAGATGATATCAATGCCGACATGTGGATTTTGAAATAATAAGTACATATTGGTTATGTTAGTGATTAAGGGGCGAGTTTACTCGCCCCTTTTTTTAAAAATAAAAATATGAAGGAGATAATTGAAGAAATCCAGAGTTTGTTTCTCAAAAAAGGAATGGACCAATATGGTGAAGATGTCACTCAGCAAGAACATGCAGTTCAATGTTATCTGCTCGCATTAGAAAATAATGCCAGTTTAGAGTTGCGCGTTGCAGCATTTTTACATGACATTGGTCACTTGATTTATAATCCTGAAGATGGAATGCACGTTGATATGAAGCACGAAGTGTTCGGTGCCAAGTTACTTATGGATTGGGGTTTCGGAGAGAAGGTGTCGCAGCTTGTGGCATCGCACGTTTGGGCAAAACGATATTTGGTTTCTAATGAGCCGTATTACATCAATCGCTTGTCCGCAGCTAGCTTAAAGAGCTTTCAATTGCAAGGTGGATTGATGTCAGATGAAGAGAGCAATGAAGTTCGCAAGTATCCCTATTTTATGGAATGTCTTCATTTGAGACGGTGGGATGATCAAGGGAAACGATTTGATTTGGATTCTGAAATTCCGGAACAGGTTTGGTCTGATTTGGAATTGTGTCTTACTATCAACCAATCAATTGGTTAATAGTATCTTCTGCCATTCCAAAGCACAATGTCATTCCAGCGCCGCCAGGACCGTTGGCTATCCATACATTGGGTTCAATTTCCTGAAGCCACTCGCTTTCTCCGTTCTTCATTTTTAGGTATTGCCCTGTCCAACGCTGGGCGATTCGTAAATCTGGAATATCTAGAACATCGTTCAAATAAGTCAATATCAAATCATCGACGCTTTCCAATTGGAATGGATCATGATGAATTCCGTAGTCGTGTGAATCGCCAATCGTGAGTTGATTGTGGTAATTCTGACTTATCAATAAATGAATGCCGTGATAATGTTGTTTTGGGTAATTTTCCTTAACCCAATGTTTGTAAATGGCCGACGAAGGCAATTTTTCATAACTTTTGTAATGGAGGAAGCTCAATCCAGCACAAAGTGCAGGGATTGTTACAGCAATTCGTTCGCTTCGTAGCATTTGTAAATGGCTAATTGTAATCGGCGCTGCTTTAAAGACAGAGGGGTAAAGTGTGCTTAATTCATATCCATTGCATATGATAACAATTTCTGCCTCATAAGTGTTGTTTTCTGCGGTTCTAATTTTGTTGGGTGCAACCTCAATTACTGCACAGCCAAAATGAAAGCGGATCGCTTGATTTTGGGATAAATATTCTGGAATTCTACGAATGGCTTCCCTTGCCTCCACAATCATTTCGGTACCGCTAAATATGGCGCCAAGTGTGTTTCTTTTGTTGGCTAATGGCATTGCTGCTAAGGTTTGTTTTTTGTCGAGCAATTGTAATCCTTCTCTTGTGAAAGATTCTCTCTCCATGAATTCTTTTCCCAATTCTAACTCCAAGGGATTAGAAAGTAATTGAATACTACCTGTTTTTTTATGCCAAATGTTGGCGGATTTACACAACCCAATCCAAATTTCTCGACTTTTTAACGCCCTATTATATAATTTTCCAATGGGTTGACCGATGGGCCAAACCATGCCAAAATTCCTTATGGAAGAGCCGCTTGCCTTTTCTGATTTTTCGAAAACATCTACTGAATAACCTCGTTCAGACAATGTTTTTGCATAGGCAAGACCCATGATTCCAGCACCTACGATGATGGCTTTAGGCTGCAATGATCGTTTCATTTTTTTGGGTTGTTTTGTTTAATTGATATAAAATGACTCGAGATAATGAAATGATCAAAATGCTCCCAACAATGATGAGTTTGTCGAATATTGATACCCAATCTATTGCTTCCCTGTTCCCAAGTAATGCGATCGATGTAATTGATAATGAGAAAAGATAACCCACGGAATCGGCGATATAAATCAAAAATCCCGAATTCCCATTGGTTCCACTAAGCCCAATTATTCTATCCATTACGCTTATATTTATTAAAATATACCCTAGATACAATCCTGTGCCTGAAATTACCAATAAGGCGGGAAGAGAAATGAATTGTATTTGAAATCCAAATACTGAAATTAGACAGATTAGTCCCCCAATAGTTATGCTATAGGCCGTGAGTTTTAGGGATTTTCTATGTGATTTGATAAATGAAAACGCAGGGACAATGCAAAGTAATAATAAGGTCACTGGGAGTTCAATGTTGACGAATGATTGGGTGTTGTAAACCAAATATTGATTCAGCATGTCGGCGCTAAAATTGTCACGGAAATCTCTGAGAATTGTGAGTAGTCCATAAATAATGACAAATGGCAAGATCAAATGTTGTAGATCACCGAGGATTCGTTTTTGGGATGAATGATCTAGTGCTTTTCTTTCAAGTCGCAAAGCGATGTCCTCATCTGTTGGCCCTGGGAATCGTTCCAATAGTAAGATGAAAAGAACTGCAGGGAAAAGGAAGAAAGCGCCCGTGATGTATGGTACTTCATTGATTGAGAGTTTTAGTGAGGATTGTAGCCAAAGAGCAATTGACTTAACCCAGCCTGATGAAAATACAAACGTGCAGGCCAAAATAGCACCTATTAATTCGGTAAATTTTCGGCCTTCTACATAGGAAAAAACCAAGCCCCACACCAAACCCAAAGGGAATCCATTCAGTATCATTAAGAATGGCCAATATTCGATGCTTGTAAACCTTAATATTATCAAGGGTATCAACGATGCCGCCATCAAGCAGATAAGGAAAATACCTCTGTAGTCTCTGTTCAGCCCTCCAAAAAAGCGTATGCCGAAAATTTTGCTAAGGGTGTAACCAATCAACTGACATAAAACCATCCAAATTTTTATATTCATACCCCATAAAATCATGTCATTGAAGGTTAATCCCGAAAAAGGTTTTCTTAGCGCATACATACAAGTATAGATGCAGAATGTTAGTCCCCCTAGGGCAAGGGATGTGAGAATTTGATGGGATTTTTTTTGAATTGGCATTAGAATTTGGCGTGGTTTTTTACGATGCTTTCGAGTCCACAATTTGAGAGCAATTGATGTAAAGTGCTATATGATCCGTTTAATTCGGAAGGATGATGAGCATCGCTGTTGATAATGAGGGGCAATTTGGCGTCAAGTAGTTTTGATATGAATTCCAATTTTGGATAAGGGTTGTTTAATGCTTTTTTATAGATGGCTCTGGTATTTATCTCAATGAAATCAAAGCAACTGCTACTGCATTTTGCTATTTGAAATAGTTCATCGTAGAACCAATTTTCGAAGCCAACGAATTCAGTTGTCTTGGCTGCATTTAAAATGATTTTATCAATGTGGCCAATGATTTTCAGTGTTCCCACAGGCTCGTTAATCATTTGTTGTGTTGCAAATAAATAAGCTTGCAGTAATTTTTTGAGGTCAAATTCATACGCTTTCAAGGCCAAAAGAAACTGAGAATATGAACCGTCGATTTCAAAATATTGGTGATTTGGGTTTTCAGCCTTTGGGTTTTCAAGGAAATGAATGCTGGTGATCAGCAATTCTGATTTCTGTACTTCTGGATATTGCAAAGCGGGAAAACCCAATCCATTGAGATAATCAATCTCAAATCCACATAGGATTTTCAAATCCGACTGATTTCGCTGGGCTAGGTTGTAAATTTCGGCAGTGTATTTTTCTAAATCATCGGCTTTGATGGCCCAATCGCAAGGAAATGGGAGCGGGGCATGGGCGCTAAACCCAATGTAACGCCATTTTAATTGTTTCGCTTTCTTTACAAAATCTTGCGCGCTCGCGGTTCCGTCACAATAGGTTGTATGGGTGTGTAAATTCACGATTGTATTGACACGAAACAAGTATCGGGATGTTTGGGCTTTATTTCTCGACGGTTATGGGTAGATTAACATTACATCACCTAGAATTTTCCTTTTTAATAATCGACTTCCATTTTTTCTTTTTTACAGTAGTTGATGGTTGGAATACTTGAATTAGACTTGGAATATCTCTAACCAAATGTGAAAATGGATATGCTGTCCATTCAGAATCTTCTTCAACATTATGAATTAATATATTCCACTTACATTGGGCATGGTATCCTGCGAGTAAAGCGATTTTTGAGATGCCAATTTTTGCAATGCTCTCAGTATTTGTAATGCTTTCCTTTTGTGAAATTTGTTGGATGATGTCCGGAAAAGGCTGAAATCTCGGTGTTTGGTCATAACTCACCCAACTGTCGAAATATTGTGGTAAATCACTCTTATTAAATATCTCATCAGTAATGGAAGCGGGCAGCCATGAGACACCAACAATCTTGCAATTCTCATTTTTGGCATTTTTTAAGAATTTCATCAATTCTGGATGGATGTGTAAATTGCTTTTTTCGGAGAAACTTACGCGGAGTTGTTCAATGATATCTTTGGCAATCTTCACTACAATTGAGGGCTCTGGGTCTCTTAACCAACGTTGTGTAATTATTTCTGTGATTTCAATAATTGGCTTTCCAATCAACTTGCGAATCACCCATTTTTCTGTGATGATGCCATTGCGTTTTATAGTGTCGTTTATGATATTGGTGATTTTGTCGATATCACCAATAGCAATGCCAATAGTATCAAGTATTACAAGCTTTGGCCAATGATTTTCCATGTGTAAATAATTCTATTTCATATGAATTAAATATCTTCGCTGTGTTGCTTAATCATGGAAATTTTGTGGGCGAAATTGTTGTCAGATAATATCTATTTCATTGAAAGTTAACGTCTTTGAAACATTTCTCTGTTAATGTTGAACTGGAAAAATCATGAAAACAGGGTATTATGCAAGTCTATCGAAACAGTTGTTTTCAATAGGACATTTGGGTAAGGAAGTTTTTGAAGTCCTGCCAATCAACACACCAATAAAAATCCATCAAATTATAACGGTGGAAGAAGATGGTAGGGAAGTTATTTCCGATGGGGAAGATCAGATACACTCGAAATTTGAACTATGGCATTTTCTGTCAAATCAAGCCAATCTCGTGTTCATAGAATTTTCCCACCCCGGACAATGCACTTGGACTTTTCACCACGGTCAACTGTCGATTTTTTGCAATCACAGACCAACCCTTATTTGGTGGACGGCGGAGATTCTAAAATATTATCAGTTGGGCAATTTTAAGAATTTTCACCGTCTTTCAACCAGTGAAGGTCAAAAATGTATTTTGTTAAGCAAAGACATCCAACAAGATTTCCGAATGGAGCTGGTTGTTTGATTTTGAGCGGTTTGCATTGATTTGGTGATATCGGATTAACCTCTCAATAAAGTTTGGCATTCCGATTTTGTGCATTTTTAACAAAGCAGGGAACATGCTTTGGGTGGGATGCAAATTGGGCATCGTATTCACGTCAAGCACGTAAGGTATGTTGTCAATCAATCGAAAATCTATCCTCGACATATACTCAAGATTCAATGTCTTGTGCGCTTTCATAGCGACGCTGTTTATTTTGTATAATTCCATTTCGTTCAATAATGGAAAAAAATCACGTTTGGTTTTTCCCATTGAACTGCCGGCGATAAACACTGTTCTCGATGGAATTGGTATGATTTCAAGTGGTGGAAGCGATGTCATATTGAAACCGTCTTCCGTTGGTAAAATTGCCACACTGAATTCTCGACCGCATAAATAGGGTTGAACAATTTTGCCTTCCAATTTCCATCTTTGCCAATTTTTTTTCACTTCATTCTTGTTTACGATTTCGATATTTCTATGGCATCCGCCCAATCGTGGTTTGCTGATGTAGTTTTCATGTGTTAAATCCATAGGACTTACCAAACTTCTGGGGACATCAATTCCTGCTTCAATCAAGCGCTTTTCTACTGTTATTTTGTCTTGGGCAATATATTGAGCAATCCCATTACTGCTGAGGTGGGGGATGTTGTTTTGATCTAACCACATTGCGATGTCCGCTTGGGAATGTCGGCCAAATCCATAGCACATATTAAATACCCAATGAAATTGTTTCAATAGGCTCGCGAGTGCGGCATTTGGTTCAATCATGTGAATGATTGATACATTGAATTCTTGAGGAATAGATTTGTTCACATTTAAAACTGTGCTTAGATTGATGTTCTCTTGCCAAGGTGTGAATTGACTTTCGGCGTACAGGATTGCTACATTTTTCATGGAGTCGCAATTTCCCGCCATAAATCCTTGTGATTGTTATGGGTATTTTATTTGTATTTTGTGAATTTGGCAAGGAAATATTAATTAGAGGTCTATTTTCCGTTATTATCGAGAGAATATTTCATCTCTGGGTAATATTCAAATATTGTCTAGGATTCAATTTTGCATTATGAATCCTAAATTGATTGTTTTGGATATGGCAGGCACTACGGTGAACGACTCCGGATTGGTGCAGCAAGCGGCAATAGACAGCATGAAAGCATTGGCTGGGGTGGATATTGACATTAAAGCAGCCAACAGTGTAATGGGAATTCCAAAGAGAATCGCGTTTGAGCAATTGTGTTCGTTGAGCAAGATTGCGACTGATGTTGAACTGATCGCCAAGTTAGAAGGCTATTTTAATAATCAATTATTGGAGCAATATGCATCGAAAGGAACAATCAGTTTGATGCCCTATGCAGAAGAACTGTTTGAAGCGGTTAGAAGTCACGGTGCCAAGTTGTATTTGAATACGGGATTTAATCGTGCTGTTGCAACTGTTATCGTCGATAATTTGGGACTTCAAAAAGTACTACATGGATACATTGGTAGCGATGAGGTTGCAATGGGTCGGCCTCAGCCAGATATGATTCGATTGGCGATGAAAAAGGAAAATATCGAATATTCTCATTTTGTCATGAAAGTGGGCGATACGATCAGTGATTTATACGAAGGTTTTTCTGCCGGTTGTGCATGGAATATTGGCGTATTGACGGGTGCGAATACCTACGATGAACTTAAGACTGCGCCGTATTCACAGATATTGAGCGACTTACAACCTTTGATTTCCTATTTTCCAAGCGTAGGTCGTTTTAGGAAATAACACCAAAAACGGCCAACTGTTTCACACCTTACCTCACCAAATTCAATGCCTTCGTGAGTTCGTGTTTTTGTAGGTAAACGATCGAAGCAGGATCCATTGGAATGCCCCAGACGCTTTGTTTGCAGCGTGATGCGAACAGTCCGTAGCCGCCAGTGATATTGGTGTAATCGGCTTGTTTTTGCACGATGCCGATGCTGGGCTCATTGACTGAGATGTAATCGATGAGCGTTTGATTTGCGCCATACATCGTGACACCTACCCATTTGATGCGATGCTTTAGGGTGGGTGATGCAGTGATTGAATTTTGTAAAAATTGTATGAAACTGAGGCGTGGGATTTGACGAATTGGCGAGGATACATTGCCAACAAGGAAGTTTGTAATCATTTTCCATGTCGCCATTTTTGTTATTTTTTTTCCAGTATCCGCAGCAGCAAATTCCTCATAAAACACGTGAAACTGAATGTCGTAGGAAAAAGCATTGGCCGCAGCAACGTATGAGACATTGATGTACTCCGGTCCCATGCTAAAAATGTTTGTTTGGTCAATAAATGGTGCTCTGATTTTGGCAGCACCCACTGTCTTGGTTACCGATACCGCTTTGGTGCTCGTCGTGGGATTGGTAACGGTGATTTCGTATTCCTCGTTGGGGAAGATTTTCTCCCTCGTCACCCAAAGAATGTTTTTGTCGTTTGCGAAAATGCCTGAATCTTTTTTTGGCCCTTCTTCGGCGTTGCAAAGGATGATCTGTCCTGTACTCAATCGTTTGAGTTGAACGCGGGTACTGTCCAGGTAAAGGCTGTCGGAAATTTTTGCTGCTTCCAACGCGCCGAGGCCTTGGTTGAGATACGCTTTGTTGACTTTAATGTATTGGATGGTATCTTCAGGATCCAAAAGGGCATAGATTACAATGGTTTCTTTGTAATCTGCATTGATATGGACTTCATTTTCGCAGGCGCTGAAAAACATCGACGAAATGAACATCAAAAAAATCGCTATACCCCAAACCCGTATCGAAGAATGTTTCATTGAAAATAATCCTACTTTTGCTTAAAATTTCGTTACAAAGATGCTTCATTTGGGGTGAATTTTGTGAACTTAGGCAGAATTTCCATCGAATAGAAGCAATAAACCAACGGCGATGAGCATACATAAGAAAGAAGAAAAAAAGGTGACAACCCACGTTTTGCATGAAATGAAGGCGCGCGGTGAGAAGATTTCCATGTTAACGGCTTATGATTTTTCCATGGCTCGGGTTGTGGATCAGGCGGGGATTGATGTGATTTTGGTAGGCGATAGCGCTTCAAACGTGATGGCGGGACACGAAACTACGCTGCCCATTACTTTGGATCAGATGATTTATCATGCCAGTTCTGTGGTTAGGGGTGTGAGTCGTGCCCTGGTGGTGGTGGATTTGCCTTTTGGTAGTTATCAGGGCAATAGCAAAGAGGCCTTGGCATCAACCATTCGGATTATGAAGGAGAGCGGCGCACATGCGATCAAAATGGAAGGCGGGGAAGAGATCATAGAGAGTATAAAGAGGATATTGACGGCGGGTGTACCGGTGATGGGTCATTTGGGGTTAACCCCACAGAGTATATACAAATTTGGGACGTATACGGTCCGGGCTACGGAGGATTTGGAAGCAGAGAAACTGATTCGCGATAGTAAAATGTTAGAAGAAGCCGGTTGTTTTGCCATTGTGTTGGAGAAAATTCCCGCGAAATTGGCGAAAAAGGTCGCCGAAAACCTCACAATACCGGTCATCGGGATTGGTGCCGGCGCCGGCGTGGATGGACAAGTTTTGGTGGTGCACGACATGTTGGGAATTACCAATGAATTTTCACCCCGCTTTTTGCGTCGCTATGCCAACTTGTACGATTTGATGAAAGGCGCTGTTGAACACTACATTGCCGATGTGAAATCGAAAGATTTTCCGAACAAAAAAGAACAATATTAATTTCAATGGGCTTAAGCAACGACAGTGATACATTGAAGTTCGCATTGATGTCTATGGAATCGGGCGATTATCCTTCGGTGGCGCGAATTTTTACCCAAGGAATAGAATCGGGCAACGCCACATACGATACTGCCGCTGCCGAATGGGAGGATTGGGATGCAAAGCACTTGAAACACTCACGATGGGTGGTTAAATTGGAAGGTGATGGTTTGGTGTTGGGATGGGTGGCATTGAGTCCCGTGAGTTCAAGAAATGTGTTTTTGGGGGTGGCAGAGTTGAGTATTTATGTTCACCGCGAATTTCTTGGACAAGGTTTGGGGAATGTGTTAATGGAGGCCGTGATAGCTTCTTCCGAAGAAAATGGTATTTGGATGTTGCAGTCTGGAATATTTCCTGAGAACCAAACGAGCATTTCGCTGCACGAAAAATTCGGGTTTCGATGGGTTGGAAGAAGGGAAAAGATCGGAAAGATGGCCAATGGTGTATGGCGAGACATCGTTCTCTTGGAGAGACGAAGTTTGGTTGTGGGTTTGTGATTTTATTTAAATCGTCCTTTTTCTCTTGAAAGGTGCAATCATTTCTTCCACCTGATTGACAATTTTCTCACATTGTTCCACAATTTCTTTGCCAGCGGGGGTTACGGTGACAGGAATGGAGGTGCGGTCGAATATTTCAACATTTATTCGGTCTTCAAAAGTTTTAATTTGTTGACTTACTGTTGATTGGTCGGCAGCACATTCATCGGCTGCTTTTGAAAAACTCCCCAATTTCGCTACCGAAATCACGTATTGCATTTGTCTTAATGTGATGATCATATATTTTCAACAATAAAAGTTACACAAAGTTTTCGGTTTTGGGTGGTTTTTTTATGATTTTGTTTAATTTTTTTATTTCAGTAAAGAGAGGAGCCCGCATTTGCGGGCTCCTCTCTTTACTGAACAGTA
>CAZZKP010000024.1:0-8394 GCA_964654675.1 uncultured Bifidobacterium sp.
ATGCGATTTCGACCGATTGATGATGCTTCAGTTCTTTGTTTGTGCATCCTTCCTTCATTTTGGTATTTCTGGACTCCTTGTACTATCAAAAATAAAGAAATCATTTTAGTTCAATATTCTCTTATTACCATGTAAATTCTGACCTATGACACAGCAATCACCAAACGAAACGAGCAAAAAAAAGGAAAACGTTTGGAACCTCCCCAACGCCATTAGCATGTATCGATTGTTGTCGTTCCCATTTCTGCTTTTTTTGATTTTTGATGGAAATGAATCTCTTTTTGCCATTTTACTGTGTATCAATTTGGCCAGCGATGCCGTGGATGGGATCATTGCAAGAACTTTCAAATTACAGACAGAATTTGGCGCCCGATTGGATTCCCTCGCCGATTGGGGCACTTATATTTTGGCGTTTACCGGCATCTACAATTTCAAAATGCCCGACCATGGAGAGGATTTTTGGCTACTTTATCCATTTATTGGATTGATTGTATTTTACAACCTTTTTTCATTTGTCAAATTCCGAAGATTGCCCAGCTTACACATGTACAGCACCAAATTGGGTGGCTATTTTCAAGGAATTTACTTCTTTGGATTGTTCTCCTACGGTTACTATGCACCCATATTCTTCTTTGCGATGATTTGGGGATGGTTGAGCAGCATTGAAGAAATCATCATCCTTGTGTATCTCAAAGAATTACAATCAAATGTGAAAGGTTTGTATTGGGTGCTAAAATCCAAACCGCAGGCAGCATCAAACAGCGAGACATTGGACCAATAGATTCAATAATCTCGGAAAGTTTGGATCTTTCCTCTTGTTTGCTCAGGAAAATTCATGGCAACACAGACAACTGCCCGATTAATACAACCCGGGAAACAACCTCCATGTTTTGGCTTTGTAAATTCGATATTCCTCACCAAAATGCGATTCCAATGCCGCCTCTTCAACAGGAATCCTGGCGTAGGTGGAAATCCAAACTGCCAGCAAAACCATCAATACACACAAAGGGCTGCGCAAGGCCAATCCGTAACCGAGTCCATAAACGTACATACCCGTATAACTCGGATGCCTTACCCAACGATAAACCCCATTTGTTTTGAGGGTATGGTCCTTTAGAATCGTCACTTTCACGGTAAAGGCCCGCTTTAAACTGCCAATTGCCGTCCAGCGCAATGTCATACCCAAAACAAACAAGATCCCGGAAATCAGATCCCACCCAAAATTGAACAATTCAATCCTCCAAGGGTCAATTTGAGACAGTGCCAAAGCCAAGATCACCGACGCGGGCATGAGAACCCTAAATACCAAAATGGTACGATCGTCTCGCACAAATTTCACTTCTTCCGATGAGGCATTTTTTAACGCATTTGCCGCAATTGCAGAAATCGCAATGCAACCAAACATCGATGCGGGTAACCAGCCTATCATCCGTGGTTGTGGGACTCAGCCACAAAATGCTCAAACTTCTTATCAAACAGCACCCCGTAAATTGCCCGGAAAACGGAGGTCGTTTTGGGACGTTTCCACAAACCCAGCCACAACGTAAACCAACTCAAATGCGGAATGTGGTGATGGACATCGTGATTGCCGATACCCATGCCCATTGGAAACCAGAAAGTATTGCTTTCATGCTCGTTGTTGTAGCCCAAATGTTCGCACCAATGTCTCAACACACTGAACATATTTAACACCAACAAAGTGCATAAAACAAAGGCCAAACTTGGGCGGGCGAAGTAAATTACGACCGCTGAAATGAGCGATGACCAAGCGATGTGGTAAAAATTCATGCGGGGCGACATCACCACACGGTTCATTTTTTTGACCTTCCGCTGTTGGCTAACAATAAGATAAAGCGTAAAAAGCAACGGAATCATCGTACAGAGCAAATAGAAAAAACGATGATTGTTGTACAGATTCTTTTTGGTTTCCGGCCACAAGGGATCCACGTCCGTATTGGTATTGGAATGATGAATCAAATGAAACTTCCGAAATGGCTCCGCATAGAATGGCATGAGCATCAAACCCGAACCAATATTCATGATGATTCGATCCCATTTGCTGCGGGTGATTGACTTATGAGCGCCATCGTGCACAAGAACGATAAAAAAGGCATGCGCCAACATCCCAGAAAAAAGAACGACCCAATGGTGACCCGCTTCAAATTGATGCATGAGTGCACCAATACTCCAGTAAAGTCCAACAGCCGCAAGAAATGAAACGGTAGGAATGAGCCATTTATACTGCCTAAGCGACTGTTCCAATTGGAATTCGTAGGATTGTGAAGGTGAAAATGGCGTATCCATGGCTGAAAACTGCAAGAATAACGAATATACAAAAATCGGGGCAATTTTCGGTAATTTCGAACCGTGATTCACGTCAGAATTTTCCATGGTTCTTTTGCTAAACCCTTTGCCGGCGACACTTACCGCGAGTTGGGTGGATTATTTGGCGGACATGTGGCGGTACAGATTTACGATCGGGTTTACGGATTTTACTATGCGGACCGAAACAACATTCACATTTTCCCGAACAAAGCCCAAAAAAGCGCATTGTTTCAAAACCAAACCTTGCAGGAATGGGAAGACATCGTGAAACACAAAAAAGAGACTGTCATTTCTATCCCTGCAACCGAGGAAGAAAAGCAGCAAATGTTGGCCTTTTACCATCGCAACCTTGAATCCCCCGAGTGGGATTATTCTTTTTGGGGTGAGCGATGCGCATCAAACTGTTATCGATTGTTGACCCATTTCAACAAAGTTTCTGGCGGATCCCGATTTCTCAACGCCTTCTTCCCCGGCCAACTGATTGCTACCTTAAAGCGCGAAGCCAAAAATCGAGGCTATCTCATACGAACAAAACCCGGCGATACTCGCAGAATTTGGGCCTAATTCTTAGCTCAAACCGGATTCCCTAGGATTCCAACCGCTCAATCACACCCGTTGAACCATTCACTCGGATTCGTTCTCCCGTTCTTATCCGCTGCGTAACATCTTGAACAGCAACCACTACCGGAATCCCCAACTCCCGTCCAACGATGGCGGTATGGCTCAGCAGCGACCCTTTTTCTGTCACCAACGCAATGGCCTGAGACATCAAGAATACCCACCCTGGATCGGTCATTTTGCTGATTAAAATCTTCCCTTTTACGTCGGCATTCAACACCGGCTCCGTAATCACCAAGGCCTCCCCTTCTACCATGCCTTTCGACACGGGAACCCCTTTCAAAACCTCGCTCAAATCGATGCCTTCGCGGGTTACATCCTCCAAATATTGGGTCAAATCTGGCTTGTCTTTTTTGCTGTAAATGATCCGATCTGGCAGACGAAGCGATTGATATTTTGCGTAGGTCTCTTTTCTTTCTGTCACGATTTCTCGATACGATTTCTTTTCTTTTTGATGCTGAAAATCACCGCCAACAGATTGATCTACTGCTTTTTTTGCATCATCAACAAAGGCATACGCCTTCACTTCATCCATCGTCAAATAGAAAATATCGTCCGCCGCTTCAAGCACCCCTGCATTCACCATCAGATCGGCCATCGCAAGAAAAATGTCTTTGCTTGCGCTGTAGACACGGGTTCTGCAGAATCGCATATTTTCACGGTTTGCCAATCCATAGCGAGAGAGTCCCAATGCGAGGTTAAACCACCACGTTTTGGGCATCCACCACTTGAGTTTTGCTTTCACCAAATTTTGGGCACTTTGAAAAATCTTGCCCTGCCTTTCCTTGAAATTCTCGGCAGTCATTTTTGTATCCAACTGTGATTTAACGAGTTGAACCAAAAGCTCCGGATTGCGTCGTGGCGACTTCACCTCCAACTTCAATTCCGCCAAGGTACGGTCCCCAAATCGCTCCAAATAGCCCTGCCAATCTTGATAAAACTTTTCAAATTCGGGGGCTTTGATTTGATGCAAAACAACGCTGTCTTCTTGGGCAAAAATCGATAACAGTGCAGGATTTTCAAGCACTTGGGCTTTGATATTCAGGAAGGCCATGACGGCCAATTCGGACTCTACACCGCCCTGTCCCACCACCAATTCGTTGGCCAATTCAGGGTTATCGGAAATCCCAGCATCGCCAATGGCATCTTGCAACCAACCAAAAGCCTTGAACGCCAAATAATCATTCACAATGGTGAGGTGGTACTGCTCAAACGTCCTTTCAATCGATTCCTCCAAATGATTCCACAATTCCTTGGGTGAATTCATGTAAGGTTCGTAAGCCTTGAACTGCGAATATGATTTTGCGAAATGCGCAAAAAACCTGCGGTTGCCTTTTTTGTAATTGACCACCAGCCAAAGGACCGAAAGTGCCGTTTTAATCTTTCCTGTGAGCGGAAATTTGTACCTATCACTGGCAGAATCTGGCAAACCCACAGCGGTTTCCCAAGCCTGCATCGACCGTTTGGAATTGTAAACCAATGCCATCATCCGATACCAATTGTCGAGCCGATAATACACCCGACCGTAAAAATGCTCAATCAAATGATCAAAAACCTCGTGGTTGGCATCGAACTTCTTGTCGGAAATCCAAAATGCCCTGGCACTTCTTCGGAACAAATTGGTGTATGCCATAGAGGCAAAAGAATAACTCAGTGGCAATGTAATATTCGGGTAACTCTCCACAATGTTTGTATTGTCGAGCACCACCAAATCCTCTCTGTGAATGGTGGTAATCGGACGCATTTGCAGCAAATACAAGAGTCCATCCTCACCCCAAACAAATTCAATATCGGCGGGCTTTCCCAACAATTTTTCGGCCAACATCACCTGCTCGTACACGGCAAAAATCTCCGCCTCCGCAAGTGCAGCCAAGGCTTGTTTATCCGCGGGCACATCCACCAAATGAATGCCATGCTCGGCAGAATATTCCATCGATTGGGCTTTTGTCACCACGCTGCGTGTAATGCTTCGCAAGGCGCGGTTCACATGATAGCAATCGGCAGCTACTTGATCCATCACAATCCCCTCACCCATCCCATAGCCACAATTGATCACCGCATCAGCCATGTTGCCATGGGCATTCATGGAAAAAGCGATGCCCGAGCGCGTGGCAAAAACCATTTGTTGCAGCACCATGGCGTATTCGATGTGCTGAATCGAAACCCCCATTTGGAGGCGGTAGCTGATTGCGCCAAAACTCCAAGCCGACGCCAAACTCCGCTTGATGTTATCAAACAACTGTGAAGGCGTGGTGTATAAGTAGGTCTTATGCTGTCCGGCAAACGACGCATCTGAGGCGTCTTCAGAGATGGCGGACGAACGAACAGAAAGGCAAAAATTCGGACCAAAAACATCGGTGACTCGCTGCATAAGGGCGTCCAACAAAGCTGCATCGGGCTCAAAAGCCAGCAACAACGCTTCGGCGTCGGCACAGGCTTCTATGAGGCCTTGTGTCCCTCCCGTGAAAAAGGGCGCCATCGTCTCAGGAGATATGGATGCTGATGAATCGCCATCTTGGTTCTGCGACATGCGAAATCCTGAAAACGGGGCAAACAAGGCTTCCACTTGGGCGATTGCATCGCCAAAGAGCATAGAAACATCGTGCTTGGAAATCGCGATGAAAGGTGGCACACGAAAGCCTTCTTCGGTCAATCGATGCAAATGATGGGCTTTGCTACCTACATCACCAACGGACCTCGATGGGTTTTGAAACAAGGCAGATTGCACCTTACAAAATGTTGTAACAGATCAAAGTATTGAACAACAAGTTCAAAAACGACGTGGTGGTGGCAAACAGCGAAACGTTGGTGAGGACGTTGTTTTCCTTCGTAGGTTTAATCAGGAAGCGCAAATAAAAGAACAACACCACAGCGGCAATGCCATAAACGATGGATTGGAATACAGGTCCGAAGGCCAGCAAAGTACCCACGTGCAAATGCAAGGCACAAACAGTGAGCAAAAACAGCATCGGTATGATCGTGGCGGGTTTCCGACCAATCACCATGCTAAATGTCTCATATTCCGTTTCCATGTCGGCCGAGCGAATTTTGCGCGACACCTCCCAAGCGGTAATCGGCATCGAAACAATCAACAACAATATGAAATGGATGTTCTGAAACGATTCGTAATGGGCCCCTGTGGCCAAGGCCGTGTGAATCAAAAAGAAATTGATTACGTAAGGCAGAGGTTGATGATCCAACATCGTAAAAAAGATGTGTTCGCGGTGAAACTTTTCAGCAAAAAACCACTTAAACGTCAGCAAGGCATACGTCATCATAATGATGAAAACGGGCAAGGTTTGCTGACCCCAAATCAAATTCACCACCACCAACGTCAAAAAACTGGTAACACTGATGGCCTGAATATCACGCTTCAACACCCACTTTCTCGCTGTTGCGCGATGGGGAAATAAATGGGCATCGAGTTCAAAATCCTTTAGATCGTCGAATGTCCGCATCATCAACATCACAAAAAACGCACTCACAACACCCGCAATGGCCGTGGAATCCACAACCACTTGAGACCCCGCAGAGTAAATCGTCTTCATCATTTCCGCCACACTCCCATCGCCCCAGCAGGACGCAGTGGCAGATTGAAAAATGGAACTATCCAAAATTTGGATGACAATATTCACGCAGAAATAGAGGGCGACCACATAAGGGATGTAGACAAAAACGGGAAACATCTCTTTGGAATAGATCCATGCACGTTGATAAAAATACTTGGGCGTTTCAGAAGATCTTGGTTGATTCATGACTGTTTGAATGTATAAAGAAAAAGAAATCCTTGGAAATATCGATGACTTGGAGACAAAATATATCTGAAAATAATAAATTGCATCATGAAGAAACTGTTCTCCATGGAAAAGCTCACGCAAGGAATACGCTTGAGCCTAAAAAAATACCCCATTTCCATCCTTTTTGCTGCCATCGCTGCAATGCTGTTGATTGTCACAATGGCGGAGGACGGGGACGGCTTCGAATTTATGAGTCCGTATATTATCGGCTGTGCCATGGGCATCAGTTTGTTTTTCTCCATACATACAGCCCTTGAGGACAAAACCTGGCCCGGATACATCAAAGGCCTGGTGATGCTATTGGGCATTGGGGTGTTGTGGTTGATTGTTTTCGACATCCAGAACCATATCGATGATGGAACGGATCAAAGTCAGGCCATCCAAATCTTTGGCTATGGATTGCTCACCCACTTGGTGGTTGCCTTCCTCCCCTTCATTGGCAATTTCAAAATCAACGCCTTTTGGCAATACAACAAATCGCTTTTCATTCGTGCCTTTACAACCGCTTTATATACTGGTGTTTTGTTCGCAGGTATCAGCGGTGCCATTCTGGCGATCACTGAATTGTTTGATGTGGATTTTGGAGCCAAAATCTACGCTTACCTCTGGTTTATCATGGCCCTGCCGATGAGTGTCATTATTTTTTGTGCGGGGGTTCCAACCGACATAAACGAGTTAGAATCATCAACCGACTTACCCAAGGGCCTGCGCATTTTTGTGCAATTCATTTTGATACCCTTGGTGGTTTTATACCTCCTCATTCTATATGCTTACATGGGAAAAATCATCGTTCAATGGTCGCTCCCACAGGGTTGGGTCACCATTCTCATTATGGTATTTTCTGTGCTCGGCATGTTGGCAATGCTGCTCGTTTATCCCTATCAGCATCAAAAAGAAAACAGCTGGGTAAAATGGTATACCAAAGGATATTACATCGCGCTGATTCCCTTGTTGATACTTCAATATGTTGCCATTTTAACGCGCATCGGAGATTATGGATTTACCGCACCTAGATGGGCTGTTTTGGCAATTACCGTTTGGCTCACGTGGATCACGCTGTACAACGTGTTTTTTAAAGGGCGAAACATCGTATTGATTCCCCTAACACTTTTCATCACTGCATTCCTATATTTATTGGGCCCATTATCACACAAAAGCATCTCGATCAGCAGTCAAACCGCGAAAATTCATCGATTGCTGACCGAATTACAGTTGGTGAAAAATGGCAAATTGCTCGTTTACAAGGACAACCCAAAAACCGATTCATTGATGGGTGAACTGTATTCTGCAACGCGGTACCTGAATCGCAATTACCAAAAAACAGGTCTCGAGCCTTACCTCAAATATCCTACCGAGGCCCAGATTCAGAAACAACTATCATTTGCGGTAGTGTCAGAATTCGCACCTCCAACAGTGGCCGAACCTACGGATGCATCACCTGAAAAAGTGACATCCAATGGAGATGGAAACCAAAAAATTGAAGTATCGGCAAAAAACGACAGTACCGTTCCAGATACCGTCAGCGCAGCGAATCAAGAGGCGCTTGAGACTACGAATCGAAACCGAATCTTAGACAAATACGAACGCAGGCAGGCCATCAGACAAATCCTATCCGATGATTTGGAAAAATACAACATCCACCGCTACGAAAATG
>CAZZKP010000024.1:8494-18399 GCA_964654675.1 uncultured Bifidobacterium sp.
AGACAAATCCTATCCGATGATTTGGAAAAATACAACATCCACCGCTACGAAAATGGCATAGTAACCGCCACATCAGCCGGGCTTGAAATTGAATCCAAAACGCCGCAAAACGAAATCCCTGCTGGAAACTGGACCCATTACTACCAAATGGAAGACACTTATATCGACGGAGGCTATGACGTCAACGTAAGCAGCGATAGGGATTTGATTAAAATCAAAAGTCGTGAAAGTGGCAGCTCCGGAAGCCTTGGCTTACATTTGACATTCATGGTCAATGGCGAAGAAATTGAAATCCCTATTCAAAGGGTATTGGCACCTGAATTAAAACGTGGTGCAGCTTCCCTAGATTTTTACACGCAAATCGTACCCAATAACAAGTTGCGATTCCCTTTCAAGAAAAATGGACAAGAGGGCATTTTGGTAATCGAAAAAATCAATTTTGATGTCACCGAAATGGGTAATCCCAAATCCGCCGATCCCAACGATTTTAAAATCGACAGGATTACGGCCTGCATTTTTATGAAATAGTAAAATTGCATTCCCGCAGTTTTTGGGATGCGCTGCTTTGTTGTATTTTTACCTTTTCATGGGAAATGTGAGAATCATACACACGGCCGACAATCACATCGGGCTAAAATTCAACAATTACCGCGGTAGCAATGCACAATCGGCGTTAATCCAAGAGCGATTTGACGCGTTGCAAAATATTGTTGATGCCTCAAAGCAGAAAGACGCCCACTTTTTGGTCGTCGCTGGTGATTTGTTCGATGATTTAAAGGTGACAAACAAAGACATCAAAACGGTGGTGGACATTTTGAAAAAATCCCCAGCCGAAGTGCTTGTTTTACCAGGCAACCATGACTACTACGATGGAAAAGACAACAAACTTTGGAAAAGTTTTTTGGATGCCTCTGAAAACTCAAACATCCGATTGCTCAATGAATCTGAGGTTTACCGCACGGAAGTTGATGGCAACCCTCTGTGTTTCTACCCATCCCCCTGCGCATCCAAACACCACGAAGGCCATGTGATTGGATGGGTAAACAACATGCAAAAAGACCCCCATGAAATACATATTGGAATCGCCCATGGCAACGTGGACGGGCTGGGTGTTGACGATGCCGATCGATATTTCAATATGAGTGAACCGGATTTGCGCGCCGCGGGTGTGGACTTTTGGCTCCTCGGACATATCCACGTCCCCTTCCCTGCCCCAACAGCCATCGGAAATCCGCTTTTTTTTATGCCTGCCACCCATACACCTGAAAGCATCAAACGAAAAATCCATGGGCATGCATGGTTCATCGAAATCATAGAGAAAAAACAGTTGCGATTTGAGCAACTCACCACCGGAAATTTGCGATTTTCACGTCAGATTCTATCTTTTGGAAGAAACTATTCCCTCAGCGATTTTCAGCGGGAGGAACTGTGTTGGCGAAATGCAAAACTCATTCTCGACCTACAACTCAGTGGCAGTTTGTCTGAGTCAGAATTAATTGAGCTCACGGAACACCTCAAAACACTGTCAGATCATTACTTACACATTGATTTTGAAAATACGGTAGGTGTAGCGGTGGATGCCGCATTCATTCAAAAAACCTACGCCGAGGGCACCACCGCCTACCAATGGCTTTCGGCCATCGCCGAAGAACAGGATTCAGAATTGGCATTGCAACTTGCCTATGCTTTGTTAAACCCCAACGCCCAATCGTCATGAAACTGCAGAAATTGACCTTATGTCCGTTCGCCGGATTCACGCATCGCGAAGTGGAATTCCAATCGGGCCTCAACGTAATTCTTGGAGAAAATGAAGCAGGCAAATCCACCTTGGTCAGAGCATTAAAGGCCTCGTTGTTTGAACCCACCAACCTAGGTAAAAGAGACTTGGAAAAATTCGCCCATTCCTTTTTCGCCAAAGGGATAGCGGATCAGGCCAAAACGATACTCGTCTTTGAATCCGGAAATATCACTTATACCCTAGAAAAAACTTGGGGCGCCGGGAAATCATCCAAATTGACCAGTAGCGAGGGTGCCTCTATAAACGACGATAGCGCAGTGCAAGCCAAACTCAACGAACTACTCGTATTGCATCGCGGCAGTTGGGAAGAAGTCCTTTTTGCAGACCAACAGAAGATGTCGTACACGGTGGATAGCATACAGAAGAACAAAGACAACATCAACCGCATCCCAACGCTAGAAGGCTTGGGCGGTGGTTTGGATGGCGATCTACCAGCACAGGACCTACTCACATCGCTACAATCTTTGATGACCGAATACAAACTCTTGTGGGATTTTAATGCGCAAGGCCCCAAGGACAACAAAGGCATTCAAAGTCCATGGCAGAGAGGCTTGGGCATCATCATAAAAGCGTATTACGAAGCCGAAAAAGTGAGGGCCCAATACAATTCGCTCAAGGAATTGGAAGTCGAACTTGACAACACCTCTACCCTCATAAAAAACAACAACACTGAACTCAAAAAAAGAAAAGCAAGCATCGATGCGATGAAGTTGCAGCAGCAAAATGTGCTACAATATCAGGAATTATCGAATCAAAAGAATACGCTGGAAGTTCAATTGGCAGCGATGAAAAGCATCATGAAAGACTGGCCCACCAAAAGTGCCGCCCAACCCTTGTTGGAGAAAAATATCAAAGCCATTTCAGATAGAATTACCCTTTTAGAACTCGAAAGCAAAAATGCCCAAAGGCGCAATGAGGGTGCATCAACGGTAGATAGATATAGGCAATTGCAAGAAATTTTGACAAACGTTGAGGAAATCAAGACGCGGTTGGCAAGCAACGGAAACATCGACCCTGCCGATGTGAAAAAGGCCCTCGAACATCGCCAAGCACTAACCCAAGCCCATTTGGAACTGAAAGCGCAGAAATTGGAGGCGGAGATTCATTCCAGCGCTGAAATCACCATGCAAACAGCGCAAGGCAGCAGTCCGATTGAGAATATTGGGATAAAAGCGGGAGAAACCAAACAAATTGAGGCCTCGGGCAAAGTGAGTTTTGAATGGAATGGCGTAAAAATCTCCGTAAAATCCGCGTTAAAACCTGTGGATGAAATTGTTGATTCAATTGAAATTCATGAGGGAGCCATCGCATCAATATTGGATAAATACGACATAAAATCGCTTGCAGAATTTGATCAGGTATTACAGAAAAACAAGGCCGACAACGACCTTTTGAATGAATGTCGATCGAATTTCTCGGGAATCACCAAAGAAGCGAAAAAATCCTACGAGCAAATCAAAGAACAGGCAGAAGAACTTTTGGCCATCCCATCCACACGATCGCTGGATGAAATTCAAACGGCATATCGAACGGAGAGTTCGGCATTGTCCGAGGCTACGGTTGAATTCAATGGCAACAAAGATCAGATTGAATTGTGGGAAAAAACTTATACTGACCTGGGCAACTTGACGGCGGGTTATTCAAAAACCCAAGCCACATATGACAAACTGATTGAGCAACTCAATGCCATTCCGCCCCTACCAGACGGCTTTGAGAATGCCGCAGATTACATCAAACAACTCAACGAACTCATTGAAGTTCAAGACTCCCAAACAGAATCCAACAATCATTTAATCAACCAGTTAACTCGAATTCAAACGCAGTTAGACAATTTCGATACAGACGCCTTGTCGTTAGAAACACAACTGGAGTCATTACAATCCAAATTCGAAAGAAAATTACAGGAATACAAGGCGCTGGAATTGGCGGAACGTAAACTCATAGAAATCATCGAACAGAATCCTCACAATCCATTTGCCGATTTTGAGACCGAAACCGCGACCCTTTTCGCATCGCTTACCGGAAATCGATACACCGAAATCTTAAGAGAAGGAGAAGCACCCGTGGCTGTCAAAATCAACAACAACGAAATTCCCACCGATCTTCTCAGTGGGGGGACAGCAGCAAGTTTGGGGCTAGCAGTGCGATTGGCTTATGCAAAATTGTATCTAAAGAATTTGGACGGTTTCTTTGTTTTGGACGACCCCTTCACCGAAATGGACGAGAAAAGAAGGCTTTTGGCCACCCAAACGCTCACCCAGTTTGCCTCCGAAAAACAAACCTTCTTCTTCACTTGTCACCCTGTCCATGCTCAAAGTTTTTTGCATGCAAACCAAATAGAATTGCATAAAAATTGAGCAATATTTCGCATTTTTTTGAATTTCAACACCTTAAGATTTATATTCGTTTTTGTACTCAAAATCAATCATTTATGACGAAAAAAATCCATAAATCGCTAAAAAATATTTTCACAATCGTTGCCATCCTCGGCAGTGGTCCACTGTTTGGTCAAAATGGATTGAATTTCGATGGAACGGATGACCGTGTCACTTGCGGAAACGACACCTCCATTCAAATCACAGGGAAATTGCTAACGCTGGAAGCTTGGGTATATCCCACGAGCTTTAAGACAAATCCTTGGGACTGCAATGTCATTTGCAAAGAAGACAACAGTTCCAACAACGGATATATGCTGCGTGTTGGGGCCAGCGGTCAGTTGAACTTTGGCATGGGAAACGGCACATCCACTTGGGCTGAAAGAACATCACCCAGCAATGTACTGGTGCTAAACAAATGGCAGCATATCGCTGGGACATACGATGGCAAAAGAATGCGTTTGTACGTTGATGGCAACATTGTTGACTCAATGGACATTGCCACATCCATCACCAACACCGCATCTACGATCAACCTTACCATTGGCGACCATACCGGAACTTATCAACGAAGGTATCAAGGTTTGATAGACGAAGTGCGAATTTGGAAGGCCTGCAGAACCACCGCAGAAATCAGGGCTTACATGAACGATGAATTTTGTTCCAATCAAAAGGGATTGAGGGCTTATTACAAATTCAATCATGGCAAAGCGTCGGGAACAAATTCTTCAATAACGGGTCTAACCGATTATTCTGGATTCAAAAACAACGGTACTTTGCAAAATTTTGCTTTGTCGGGTTCCAGTTCCAATTGGGTAACCGGAAAATCGATGAAACGCGCATCTACGCTTTCAACTGTCACCGTCACGGCATGTGACCGCTACACATCGGCTTCAGGTAGATTCAAATGGTCAACATCGGGCACCTATTACGATACGATTCAAACGGCCATGAGTTGCGACAGTGTTTTGAAATACAACCTAACCATCAAAAAGAAAACAACAAGTACATTAAAAGCCTTTGATTGCAAGAGTTACAAGAGCCCAAGCGGCTTATATACATGGACAAAAAGTGGAACCTATGTCGATTACCTCACCAACTCCATTGGCTGCGATAGCGTTATTACGATTTACCTAAAAATTGGCGTGCCCATGGATAGCGTAAGTCTCAGCAATTGTTATAAAGTCAACAGTCCGAGTGGTAAAAAGGTCTATACCCAAACAGGGCGATACTTCGACACATTGGTGAGTTATCGCGGATGCGACAGTGTTGTGATTGTAAAAGCGACCGTCTTCAATGCCTCTTACAGCGAAATCAATGCAGCCACCTGTCATCGCTATTTTTCACCCACCGGAAAAGTCTACAAGACCCCTGGAACCTATTACGATACTTTGGTCAACTATTTGGGTTGCGACAGTATTATCAAAACAAACTTTAGCATTATCGCGGGAAGAAGAACAATCATTCGCAGTGCATGTGCAGAATTCAAAAGCCCAAGCGGAAATTATACATGGAAAAAATCTGGAGACTATTTGGATACTTTGGTAAACTACCAAGGTTGCGACAGTATCGTTACCGTAAAATTGACCATTTGGGAACCTGGAAGGGATACAATCAACCTGTCGGTTTGTAGAAGCTACATTCTACCCAACACCAACAAATTGATCGATAAATCCGGCGTTTATTATGAGGTTTTGAAAAACTGGAGAGGGTGCGATAGTATCATCACCTACATACTCAATGTGAAAATTGTTGACGACTTTGTGATTCACAACGGTTCATTACTTACCGCAAGAAACACCAATGCCCAATATCAGTGGCTCAATTGCAGCCAGGGATACAAAATCATCGATGGCGCAACTTCAAGAAATTACATCGCACCGGCCAATTTGATTTATGCAGTGGAGTTGACAGAAGGGGGATGTAAGGATACTTCAGATTGTGTTCAAGTAACCAATGCCGCCATATCAAAAATCCATGAATCGGGCATCCAAATCCACCCCAACCCGAGCCATGGCGTAATGCAAATTCAAATTTCTGAAGACTTAACCCATGCGAGTGCTTCACTTGAAATGGGTAGCATTACCATCTACAATGCAGCGGGTGCGATTGTCTACAAAAAACTATCACAGCCCATTCAAAATACAACGATAAATCTTGGAGAAAACCCCGGAATTTATTTTGTACAAATTGAGACGGCAGCGGGATTGCTCTCAAAAACAGTTGTTGTCAACTAGAATATTTTCACAATTTGGTAATATTGCAATTCGGTGATTTTAAAGTCATCGAATTGCTTGTTCAAACAACAAAAATCCCCCTACATTCGGCGAAATACACTTTTGCTTGAATGAGACACTTACTAAAAAATTATTTCATGAATATCACGGCATTGTCAGCCTTGATATTGTCAACCGCTGTACTTTCAGCCCAAAACGGAATCGACTTTGATGGGGTTGACGATCGAATTGATTGCGGAAATGACACTTCCTTGCAAATCGTTGGCAAAACCTTGTCACTTGAAGCATGGATTTACCCAACCAGTTTTAAAACGAATCCCTGGGATTGCAACGTCATTTGCAAGGAGGACAATTCCACCAACAACGGCTATATGCTTCGAATTGGTGGCAGTGGACAAATGAATTTTGCCATGGGAAATGGGACCTCTACTTGGGCAGAGCGAAACTCACCAAACAACGTATTGGTATTAAATCAATGGCAGCACATCGCTGGGACCTATGACGGCAAACGAATGCGTCTTTTTGTCAATGGAATAGCAATTGACTCGTTTGATGTCGCCACGTCCATCACAAATACCGCCAGTTCCATCAACCTCACCATTGGCGACCATACCGGATCCTACCAAAGGCGTTTTCAGGGAATGATCGACGAAGTGCGCATTTGGAAAACCTTCCGCACGGCAAGTCAAATCAAAGCCTATATGAACGATGAATTTTGTTCTGGCCAAACAGGATTAAGGGCTTACTATAAGTTCAACCAAGGCAAAGCGGCGGGAAACAACATTTCAACCAAAAATACAACGGATTTGTCGGGTTTCAAGAACACAGGAACCATGCAGAATTTCGCTTGGACAGGCAGCAACTCAAACTGGGTTACCGGAAAATCGATGAAAAAAGCTTCCACACTCACCACGGTCACGCTTACCGCTTGCGATTTATTCATTTCGGCTTCAGGAAAAAAGAAGTGGATGACATCGGGTACGTATTACGATACCGTGCAAAACATTATGACTTGCGATAGTATCCTCAAGTACATTTTAACCGTGAAGAAAAAGTCAAACAGCAGCATGAAAGTTTTTGATTGCAAGAGTTTCAAAAGTCCAAGTGGATTGTATACTTGGACGAAAACTGGAACGTATACAGACTACTTAACGAATGCGGTAGGTTGCGACAGTGTAATCACAATTTACTTGAAAATCGGAACCACGCCTGACAGCATCTCCGTAAGTGACTGTAAACAGGTAAAGAGTCCCAGCGGAAAATACATTTACAAACAGTCGGGTCGATACAGCGATACCCTAAAAAGTTATCGCGGGTGCGACAGTATCGTCTTTGTAAAGGTCAACATTTTACCGAGTTCAACAGGCGAAATCACCGCTTCCGATTGCCGCCGATTTACTTCGCCCAGCGGAAAATACGTATACAAATCAACGGGCACCTATTACGACACCATTCAGAACTCATTTGGATGCGACAGTATCATTACGATCAACTTTAGCATTATCGTCAGTGAAAGATCCATTGTGAGAAGTGCTTGCGGTTCCTACAAAAGCCCCAGTGGATTGTACACTTACACAAAATCAGGCATTTACAAAGACACCTTAATCAATTATATGGGCTGTGATAGTATCGTTACAATCAAATTGACCATTTTTGAACCGGGAAAGAGCTCACAGACGATCAGCGCATGCCGTTATTTCATCTTACCTAATGCGGGAACGGTAATCGAGAAATCGGGTTCATACACAGAAACCCTTGTCAATTGGAGAGGATGCGACAGTATTATTACATACAATGTGACGATCAAGAAAATCGACAATTCTACGATTCAGGATGGTTCTTTGCTAAAAGCCAATTCCGTTACCGCTTCCTACCAATGGCTCAATTGCAATCAAGGATATCGCGTGATTCCCGGTGAAACAAATCGCACCTACATCGCCACAGCCAACCAAAAATACGCAGTAGAACTTACCGAAAATGGATGCAAAGACACTTCAGATTGTATTCAAGTTGTCAATGCGGGAAACACTGCAATTCTTGACGGAGAAATCGCAATTGTGCCAAACCCCAGCAGTGGGCATTTTGAATTGCGCTTACACAGAGAAATGTCGATGCATATTTGGATCACCAATACGATGGGTGAGATGGTATACGAAGTGCAAGTGAATCAAACGAACCGCCATGCCATTGAGTTGTATGTCCCAGCCGGCATGTATCAGTTACATATCCAGGGCGAGCAACTCAATGCGGTGCGACCTTTGGTAATCCAACCCTAACAACCGAAATTGCAGCCATGTCCATTAGGAACACTGGCTATCATCATACCGCAGACCCATTGGCGAAATTCGCCAATGGGTCTGCTTCATTCATACGACCCTACGCATCTGTAACCTTGCGATTCCTGCTATTTCTTCTGGGTTCAATTTGCCTCAACTTGAGCGCACAAAACAATGCCGCAAAAAATGCCGTTGCAAAAAATCCAACGGCCCAATACTTACCCATCATCCCCGCGCCTCAAACAGTCGTTCAATTTCCCAATGCCCCATTTTTCCAATGGCCAGATCAAATTGAAGTGCAAATCGTTGGGGCCGACACTTTACTGAAAGCGCATAAAAACGATATTATTGCTCGACTTTACGATGCCCTGCCGCAGTATACCGAAGACGCCCTAATACCCAGAAGACCCTATTACACTTTTGTGAAAAACAGCGTTGGAGAAATCGCAAAAACGACAACCCCATTAGAGGCTTCGACAACAGACATCGAATCAAAGAGAATAACGACTTATCAGCTTACCATCAATCCTGAACTCCTTCCCATCCGAAAGGTCTATTTGGAGCAACAAAACAAAGGTCCGTTTTCTTGGTTGCACAAACACAGCCCCATCAAACACGTAATCAAACTGGTATTGCATCACCCCTTTCCAGAGAAAATCGCCAAAACAGACCCAAACGCCAATTATTATGGAACATGGAAAACACATGATTATTTCATCAATTTCATTCCCCACACCTTCACCCATCGCGAAAGCTATGTGCTAAAAATTGGTTCGGGAAAACAACCCACCATTGAAATACACGCCATCGATTTTGCCGGAATGTGTTGGGGACTCAGCAGTTTACGTCAGCTCACCGAACATTCCAAAACGGGCTCCCTCCTGCCGATGCAAATCGAAGACTACCCCAAATTTCCTTACCGCGGAATGCATCTGGATGTGAGTCGACATTTTTTCAGTACCGCCGAAATCAAACGTTATATCGATCACCTGAGCTTTTACAAAATCAATACATTTCATTGGCATCTATGCGACGACCAGGGATGGCGCATCGAAATCAAAAAATATCCAAAGCTGACCGATGTGGGAGCATGGCGAATGAATCGAGACGATCAACATTGGCGATCAGCGCAACCCCAAGAAGCGGGTGAAACTCCAAATTATGGCGGATATTACACCCAAGAGGAAATCAAAGAAATCGTGAGTTATGCCAAAGCGCG
>CAZZKP010000025.1:0-18328 GCA_964654675.1 uncultured Bifidobacterium sp.
CCTGAAGGTTTTCCATAACCTCCAAAGGGGCTCCAGAACGGATTGCATAATCAATCAACTCGTCTTTGGTGGCCGGCCATGGAGCATCGTCCAAATATCCAACCAATTCCAGTGTCCAATACATAAATTCTTACTTACCGCGAAAATAGATTTTTGATTCAGAAAAACAACATGAAATTTGTAAGAAAATCATGCACCACGACTGGCAAGATCAAATTCATCAATATTGTGAGCAAATGAGCTCACCTGAATCCGCTTTTTTACAGGCAATCAATGATTTCACTTGGAAAAAAATGATCAACCCGAGGATGCTTTCAGGGCATCTTCAAGGACAATTATTATCGACCCTCGTGGCATTAAAACAACCCAAATGCATACTCGAAATTGGAACTTTTACGGGTTACGCCACCGCTTGCCTACTTCAGAACCTCCCAAAATCGAGCGCAATTCACAGCATAGAAGCAGATCCAGAAATTGCACACAAAACACATACTTTTTGGAAACAAAACTACCCCAATCACCCAGTGAATTGGCATGTTGGGGAGGGACTTTCCGTGATTCCCCTGCTCAATTTACAGCCCGATTTTATTTTTGTTGACGCCGATAAATCAAATTATTCAGCATATCTCGACCTCTGTTTGCCCATCCTAAATACTGGAGGAGTCATTTTATTTGACAATACGCTTTGGAGCAAGCGAGTGCTGAATGAAAATGATCGGCAAAACGACAAGGATACCCAAAACATGCATTCCTTCAATCAATATCTAAAATCTCACAATCATTTGCAAATCACACTGCTACCAATCCGCGATGGTCTAACCATGGTTCATAAAACCACCTAACCACGCAAAGCATCCAACATTTCATTGAACGCTTCGTAATCCACCTTCACCGAAGAAAATAATTCATTCATCCTCGATTTCATTACAGGCTCTATTTCCAATAAAAGACTCATTCCCTTTTCTGTGATGATGATTTTCATCTTTCTCCGATTGGTTTTATCAATCGCCCGATCGATCAATCCCATCAGTAGCAATCGATCACACAACCGTGTGATGTCAGGATTTTTGTCCAACATTACCTCCTTAATCTCCGTAGGATTCACGCATTCCGGGTACCTACCCCGCAAAATCCTAAGCACATTGTATTGTTGATGCGTGATATCAAAAGATTTAAAGAGATCTCGAAACTCTCCATGCAGCCAATTTGCTGTATACATGAGATTTATCGTTGCCTTGTGCAACGGTGAATCAAATTTCTTTTGCTTTATTGCTTCTTCAAGTTTCACTCGATTGCAAATTAATGGCTTAGCAATCAAATAATACAATGATTTTGCAAATTACTCGCTTCTAAATTTAGCGCTTACCTTTGCAGTGTGAGTACCACATTCCAAAACACACTTGACTTCGCCAAGGAAATGGATCAAAATGATTCATTGCGCCACTTCCGTAATCAATTTCACTTTCCAACCAATGAAAACAATGAGACAAGTATCTATTTCTGCGGAAATTCACTGGGACTTCAGCCCAAAACAGCCAAAGAAGCCATTGTTAACGAATTAGAGGATTGGGCCAAATGGGGTGTTGAAGGTCATTTCCACGGCCGAAAACCCTGGTTCCACTACCATAAATTCCTCACAAATCACGCTGCCGAAATTGCAGGTGCTCTGCCTCATGAAGTCGTTGTAATGAATCAACTAACCGTCAACCTACACCTGTTGATGTTCAGCTTCTATCGCCCCACTTTTGCTACCGATTCAGAAGGCAATCACAAACCCCTTCGTTATAAAATACTAATGGAAGCCGGTGCATTCCCCAGCGATATGTACGCCGTACAAAGTCAAGTAGAATCTTACGGTCTTGATTACAACGACGCCGTAGTTGAGTTATCCCCAAGGGATGGTGAACATACCCTGAGACACAACGACATTTTAAATAAAATTTCTGAACTTGGAGACCAACTTTGTTTGGCATTTTTTAGTGGTGTGCAGTACTATACAGGTCAATTATTTAATATCCAAGACATTACCAAAGCCGCACATAAAGTGGGTGCAATCGCCGGTTTTGACCTTGCCCATACCGCAGGAAATATTGATCTAAAACTTCACGATTGGGATGTAGACTTTGCCGCTTGGTGCTCTTACAAATATCTTAACAGTGGACCGGGAAATGTTTCGGGGGTCTTTATTCATGGTAGACATGGATTAAATCCAAAAACACCGCGACTTTCGGGCTGGTGGGGACATAAGGAAGACGTACGCTTCCAAATGAAAAAGGGATATATCCCCGAACCTGGAGCGGCAGGATGGCAGATGAGCAACGCCCCAGTTTTTGGAATGGCTATCCATTTGGCAAGCTTGGAATTGTTCCATCAAGCTGGAATGCCCAACCTAAGAAACAAAAGTAAAATCCTAACATCATTCTTATCCTTTGTGTTAGAAGAAGCCAAACAACAAAATCCCGTTTTACAATTCGATATCATTACACCCAAGGATCCAAACGAAAGAGGTGCCCAATTGAGTTTATTGACCAACAACAAAGGAAAAGAACTGTTCGATTTCCTCACAACAAAAAATATCATCGTAGATTGGAGAGAACCCAATGTCATTCGAATAGCACCAGCACCCATGTACAATTCCTACGAGGATGTGTTTCTGCTGGGACAAGCATTTCTGGAGTTTAAGCCTTCTCTTTAAACGATTCCCAGTGAATACTGTTATCGATACCCAAAATTCTCCTGATTTTGGATCTTACGTTGTGAATATACTGGGGTGTAACACCTACAATGGCCGCGATGTCCTTGGATTTATATCCATCCACACTTAAAATAAAAATTCTCTTCTCCGTCAAGTTTAATGTTTTCAAAGCAGGGTAATGATCAAAAATATCCCCTTGCTCTTTAATCTTCGAATCTGCCAATTGGGGCCTCGTGGTATTTTCAACCCGACTCATTGCTTCCAAATCCCTTCGAATTGAGTCTAGTTCTTGTGGATTTTCCGCCTTGATTGATTTTAATTTCTTGCTGATTTCCATACTCTTTGATAATACCAACTCACTCATATGAATAATCCGCTCATTCATCTCTTTTTCTTTTTGAATATGTGATTTCTCCTCGCGCTGCAAAGACAATTGATAATTTGCCAATGCCAATTCCCTCTGCTTGATCCGTTGCTTCATCCAGAAAAACAAGGCGATTAGAATAAGTATCAAACCAATCGCAGCAAATAAACCAAATGTGTAATTGGATATTCTCTTGCTGTTAGCCAATTCCAATTCATTCTCCAATTGAGCATTTTTCAATATTTCCAGTTCCTTTTTCGCTGTAAAATCAGCCCGGGTAATTGAATCATGATAGTTTAAATACAGATTCTCATAATCCATAGATTGCTTTAAAGCCAAATAAGCCTTGTCGGGATCTCCTTTGGCTTTGAGTATTTTCGCCAATACCCTATAATGGTTACTATTTGCCTGGTTGTTTTCACCCATTTGAAGTTTGAATCGATCGTGCCATGTCGACAAACTATCCAAATCAAACAAATCTGGATTTTCCATTACCGCATATTCAATAAACTCATTGATCCCAGAAATCGCTTTGAAATAGTTTTCCGCAATCCAAGGAATATGACTTTTTACCATCGATGTGACTCTTGACGCATCAACCTGCATCTGCTGTTTGAGTTTACAACCCAAAAACTCCAATCTAAACTCTGGCAATATAGTTGAATCAGGCATCGAGCTTAATATTGCCGCGCTTTGATCCCACCTCCCCAAAGCAATATTGATTTGTAATTTATTGATGCTTAGCACCCCGCGTGCGTAGGGATCTTTGGTAGATTCAATGATCGATTCATTCTTTTTCCAAAATTCATCCGCCGCCTGATAATTCTTTTCGGCAAGTTTTAACGAAATAATATTGTTAATCAACACCGGTGGCATCGGTTCGTCCTTTGGAAAATTATCGTAGACCTCTAAAAAACACTTCGACGCTGCCCCGTATAAAGATTGATAGAAATAAATGGTGCTGAGATTATTAAGCAGACTTCTCCTAACATGCACATCATTAAACTTAGTCGCCTCCGCCAAACCTTTGTTAATCAATTCTTTTGCTGCCCTGTATTCCCTCTTTCCGATCAGTCGTACGGATTTTAAATGGTAGTAATACGATTTATCTGAACCCACGGGCAATAAACTCTCTGCCTCGTCTAAGTAGTGCTGAACAGAATCTGACTCTCCACGTTCATCGCACTCAAATCCATGGGTAATCAGTAGCAATGCCATCCCGTAAGAATCATCATTCGCCTTGACGCGATTCTCTATATACCTACGCAATTTCCTAAACTCCAATTCCTGATCCGATTGAAATATCGAAAGTTTGTCGATTCCAATTTTTAAATACTCATCTTCACTCATCTTATCTAAGATGCTTATCACAGAATCGGCAGTGCTTATTGCATAAATATTTGGTCCATTGTTAACAATATTGCCACTGTATTTCATCCAACCAAACAAGGTCAAAATAAAGACGCATAAAGCAATGACTAGCTTTTTTCTTGCACTAATGTAGTTCAATAAAACACTCATATATTTTCTCCTACAATATTAACATTCTTTCCACACAAAATCAATAAAGTCATCTACACTATGTTAGAAAAAATGATACAACATCTCTTACCCACCACGTCGATTTTTATGGAATTCAGTGCAAATAAATGACGCCGTATTTGTCACTTGTTCAAAAATCCAAAACTGCACTTCATGGATAGTATCAAATCATTCTCCATGCGGGTTTTGCCTGAGATTCAGAGGCTAACTCAGATTTCCAAAATGATTATCAAGCCCAACCCATTGGCCATTTCGATGATTCATCAGACAATTTAGCAGTTCAATCCAATATTTATGACTAAACGGCGCAATTCCTATTTATTCACTGTCTAAAATTGTACTTTTGAAGTCAGATTTTACAATTGGCTTAACCTTTGATTACACAGACGCAACATGGAAAATAACCGACCTACCCCCGACAACAAAAAGCCGGGTGGATTCCGTTTCAATCCTTATTGGATTTATGGCGCACTTTTTTTAATCCTCATGGCGATGCTCTTCTTGCCAAAAAACGCGGGTAAAACCACGAATTGGAAAGAAGTACGGGATATGATAATTCAAGGAGACGTAAAAAAAATAGTTATCGTAAATGATAGAATCGTCGAAGTGTTTTTAACTCCCGATGCCATTCAGCAGAAAAAATACGGTGTTAGAAAAAGCAAAGATTACCTCGGCGGCGTTGAACCCAACTACAGTTTTGAAATTGAAAAAGGATATTTCAACAACGAAATAATCGACCTCAAGAAAACATTGGCGGAGAAAAACATCGACCCCAATGAAATGGTGATCCAATACGAATCACAAAGCGATTTGTTCGGTGAATTGTTCCAATGGATTTTCTTTATTGGAATATTCCTAATTTTCTACAACATGATGTTCCGCAAAATGGGCGGTGGTGGCGGTGGCGGTGGTGGCGCTAGCATATTTAACATCGGACGTTCAAAAGCCCAACTTTTTGATAAAGATACCAAGGTTAACAAAACATTTAAAGATGTAGCTGGACTGCAAGAAGCAAAATTGGAAGTGATGGAAATTGTAGACTTCCTTCAAAATCCGCAGAAATACACCAATTTGGGAGGCAAAATCCCCAAAGGGGTTCTTCTCGTTGGCCCTCCAGGTACCGGAAAAACCCTTCTCGCAAAAGCCGTTGCGGGTGAGGCTGGCGTGCCTTTCTTCTCACTTTCAGGTTCCGACTTCGTTGAAATGTTCGTGGGTGTGGGCGCCTCTCGTGTTCGCGATCTCTTTAAACAAGCCAAAGAAAAAGCACCCTGTATCATCTTTATCGATGAAATCGATGCTATCGGAAGAGCCAGAGGCAAAAATTTGGTGCAAGGTTCCAACGATGAACGTGAAAATACCTTAAATCAATTGCTCGCAGAAATGGATGGATTCGGAACTGACAGTGGTGTCATTATTATGGCTGCAACCAACCGACCAGACATTTTGGATAGCGCATTGATGCGTCCTGGACGTTTCGATAGACAGATTTCTGTTGACAGGCCCGACCTTCAAGGCCGTGAAGAGATTTTCCATGTTCACCTTCAGCCTCTGACAAAACTGTCCTCCAACGTCGACGCACACAAATTGGCAGCACAAACGCCTGGTTTTGCCGGTGCTGAAATTGCCAACGTTTGCAACGAAGCTGCTTTGATTGCGGCACGACATAACAAAGAGGCTGTAGATATGCAAGACTTCCAAGATGCCATTGATCGTGTTATCGGTGGGCTGGAAAAGAAAAATAAAATCATCAGTCCCGAAGAAAAAGCCATTGTTGCCTACCATGAAGCCGGACACGCAATTGCAGGTTGGTTTCTTGAACACGCAGACCCCTTGCTGAAAGTTTCTATTGTTCCTCGTGGCGTTGCTGCCCTGGGTTACGCACAGTATCTACCAAAAGAGCAGTACTTGTATCGCACAGAACAATTGATGGACAGTATGTGTATGACATTAGGAGGCCGAATTGCAGAAGCCATATTCTTCGATAAAATTTCCACCGGAGCTCAAAACGACTTGGAACGCATCACCAAACTTGCATACAGTATGGTAACCATTTATGGCATGAATGAGAAAGTTGGGCATGTGAGTTTCCATGATCCTCAAGGTGAATATGGTTACCAACGACCATACTCTGAAAAAACAGCGGAACTAATCGATCAAGAGGTTAGAGCGTTAATTCAAAAGGCATACGACGTAACCAAGGAACTTTTGACTGCCAAAAAAGCTGAAGTAGAAAAAGTAGCAAAAGCGTTGCTAGAAAAAGAGATCTTATTCAAGGCAGATTTAGAAGTATTAATTGGCCCTAGACCCTATGATCCCATCGAAGAGGAAGCTGTCGCTGTTGAATTACAAGGAGAAGTAGAAACAACGTCCATCTCAGCGGAGAATCAAAATGTAGGTTCAGCATCTTCCGAAAATCAGGAGCCTTCAAATATTGAATCTTCCGACACAAGTATGGGAACCACAGAGTCTCAAACCGAGATCACAGGTTTTGAATCTACCGATAAGGAGTGATTTGATTCAATTAATTCGATAGTAATTGTTGGAGTTGAATGAGGTTGAAATACATACCCTTCTGCTCCAACAACTCATTGTGAGTGCCCTTCTCAATCATTTTTCCCTTGTCCAACACAATGATCACATCTGCATGTATCACCGTTGAAAGTCGGTGTGCAATGATGATACTCGTTCGAGAACTCATCAGCTTTTCCAGAGCCTGTTGAACCGCTTTTTCACTGTTACTATCCAATGCCGAAGTGGCCTCGTCGAGAATTAAAATTTCAGGATCTTTGAGCAAGGCGCGGGCAATAGCCAAACGCTGTTTCTGACCACCGCTTAATTTACCACCACGTTCCCCAATTTCTGTGTTGTAACCGTGGTCCATCTCCATGATAAACTCGTGAGCATTCGCCGCTTTTGCTGCCTCCATAACCGCTTCCATAGGTGTCTCAGGCATGCCCAAGGCGATATTATTCCGGACTGTTTCATTGAACAATATGTTCTCTTGATTTACAATGCCAATCAACCGACGTAAATCGTCTTGTTTGAATTGTCTAATGTCGATCCCATCCAACATAATACCACCCTCTGTAACATCATAAAATCGTGCGATTAAATCAGTTAACGTCGTCTTACCAGCCCCAGAAGGGCCCACCAAAGCAACCGTCTGCCCTTTTTTTATCTCTAAATTAAAACCATCTATTACCTTTGCGCCATCCAAATAACTGAATCCCACATTTTTCAATGAGATACAATTACTAAACGCGGGAATCTTGGCTTCCATGGGATCCTCAACGGTTACTGGCGCAGTAACCAACTCTTGAATTCGGTCCAAACTAGCGATACCCTTTTGCGCCGCATACAAAGCATTAGAAAAAGCTTTAAATGGAGGAATAAGCTGAGAAAAAATGGCAAAATACGTCAAGAAAAATTCCGGGTCCAGTTCGTTCCTAAAAACCATACTGCCACCCAACCACAAAAGCAATGCGCTAACACCAATCCCTATGGTTTCGCTCATCGGCGATGACAAATCGTATCTGCGCTGCACGCCAATGTTATTTTTTGTATAGGCATCATCGTGCTCTCTATATTTCTTTGAAAAGAAACCGGCCGCGTTGAATGCTTTGATGATACGAATGCCGCCCAAGGTTTCGTCGTAAGCAGTCATTACTTTGCCAAGCAATTCTTGATTTCGTGTGCTTCGCTTCCTCAACGATCGGCCAATCAGACCAATAATCAACGCTGTAATTGGTAAAAATAACAGAATGTATAGGGTGAGTTTCGCCGACAACATCACCAGGGCAATCATAAAAAGCAAGATATTCAATGGTTGGAAATACAATGCTTCCAAGGATACCATCAGAGCAAATTCTATCTCTTTAACGTCGTTGCTCATTCTCGACATTAAATCGCCTTTACGCTCATTATTGAAATAGGCGATGGGCAAATCTAGGCAACGCTGATATACGTTTTGTCTAATTTCTTGAATGCTGCGATTCCGAATTAGCACCATGAAATTCATAGCCAAAAACCGAAACCCGTTCTTTAATACGGTAACAACAACCAGAGCAACACTCAAATATGCCAACGCAGTAAATGGTTCACCTTTAGCCAAATGACCGAACCAAGTGATGAATTGTTGATATTGTTCACTAAACCACTGTCCTACACCGAAGTTCTTGCTAGACAGTGCCTGTGCATTTCCATTGTCCTTAGAGAACAAAAAACGCAAAACGGGCATGATCATCATCAACGAGACCAATTGGAACAACACATAGAGTAGGTTAAAAATAAAATTGGCAAAAATTAACCTTTTGTGGTTGCCTGCATATTTCAAGAACTGGAGTACCGCTTTCAAATCTTAGCGAAATTACATAATTCAACCCAAGACCAATAAAAAAGGGGGGCTATGCCCCCCTTTTTTATTTTATTAAAAGTCAATTTTTATTGAAAACTCAAGAAATCACTGAATAATTCACCCGACTCCGTAACTACTTGAACACGATACAAACCAGGTGTTCCACTCATTGTGAACTCCGCATTGCGATTCAATCCTGAAGCCAAGTTTATCTCACGAACCAATTGGCCGTTCATCGTGTAAACTTTCACAGTGCGCATCGCCTGATTACAATCAATTTTTACAGAACCATTGGTTGGGTTAGGATACATCTTGATACTACCCGCATCAAAACGTTTCACAACACTCGCCTCGTTGTCCTTTATTAACAAGGTTAACAAGGTGTCTTTACCCAAATAGCATGGTCCCTGACCATTGCGAATGGCAAAAATCAATGTTTTATCTCCATCAGGATCTCCGTCGTCTGTAATGTTCGCACGAATAAAGAAGCTACTTACGTTCTTTACCACATTGATCTTACGTGTCACAAAATCATAATCCTTGGGAGAAATCGCAGTACCACCAGCAACCGCTACATCAAAAGTGAAATTCTCATCAGCAGGAATCACCGAGAAATCCATTCGGAAAGAATCTGCCGGCTCAAAAATCTGATCCGAAGTCTTTGTAAAGTTGACAGTTGGCAATGCGGAAACCTTGATGTCGTTCAAATAACGAGGGCTCAATACATAACGAGTCGTATAAGGCGAAGTATTATCAAACTGACCTCCCAAACCTGTTACGTCAAAATATCCAACAGGGGCAGAAGATCCGTCGATATCCGTTTCAGCATCGATGTTTAATGTATCAACACGACCTGAGGTATTCATTACACGTACATTCTTAAATCCGTTGGCAGCCAAGGCGGTTGTAGGCCATTCAGTTGCATCGACCAATTTCACACGACGGAACTGAACCAGTTTAGATTCTGTAGTTTCATCAACGCCTGGAACATAGGCAGCCTTCTTCAATGTTCTACCACTAGAAATCTTGATGATTGTATCCAATTTATCCATTTGAACCAATCCTTGGAATTGACTCACCGTACCTTGAACCATGATACTATCCCCTTCAGTGACGGAATATCCAAATGTCTTTGGGTTCGTAAATACTCCCATGCCACCGGTTGCATCGATCATGGTGAAGTTCAAACCTGCGGTACGCATGTTTACACCATACACAGTTCCAAATACGCGACATTTAACATTCAAACTATCCGCAATTTTGTTTGCATTGGTTTGTTTGTTTATGGTGCCAATATTGTAAATCGGCAAATCGTCATTCAATAATGTAATGATCAATGTGTCTTTTCCCTTCGCAATTTTTGAGTTCGACAATGTGCCTAACCCAAAATATACTTTCTTGGTGGGCTCATAAACAAAGTCGTTGTAAAAAGGTACATTCACAATGATTGTATCCTTGGTTGTACTTGTAATATTGATAATCTTTGAGGTGGGATTGAATTTAAAATCTACACCTTCCGTGGCTGTACTTAATGCAGTATAGCATCTCAACGTAAAATCTGCATCAGCATCAGAACGAGAAGCAATTCGCATTCTCACCGAAACAGAACCCACTGTTTCTGTAACAGTCAATTTACTGTCGATAAATTCAATTGTGGCCGGACCATCATTATCCAACATGACCAATGTGATAATCGAATCTTTGATATACGCACCTCCGGAGATTTGACGTAATACCATTATCACCGTATCGTTGGGATCAATGATAAAATCATCAAATACCTTGGCAAAAATTGTTACCGAATCCGCCTTCGTTGCAGAGCCCAAATTAAAGGTTGAATCTTTGGTGCTCTTTCCAATGGAAAACTCAGAAGGAATATAGGTTGAATCCCCCGTTTTCTTAACAAACAACTTCATTTTGGAAGCAGTTGAGACTGCTTTATCCAATTTTAATGTGATTCCTATTTTGCCTGCATTTTCTTTGACTACTACCGTTGTTTTGGGAATAATAACATTTGCAATGTCATTGTCGGCAACGGTAATCGTATGTGCTTTTTCAATACCAATCACGCAGTTAGTGGGTTGATCAATCCCCAATACAATTGTTTCTGGACCTTCTGCCAAATTATCATCATTGATGGTAATCACCGTTGTATCGTAAGTGGCTTTGCCTGAGCCTTTAAACGTAATCGTTCTCTCTGTCAAGGTATAGTCGGCCGTTGCGCCCTTGGTAGAAGTTCCACCTGCAACATAAAAACGTACAGTCTGATCTTTTTCACCACTGTATTTTCTAGAAACATAGACATTGTAGGTGCCGATATCCTCTTTGGTTGAAGATGTCCTTGCCCAAAACTCAACAAGTGTTGGAGTTAACGCTGCATCATCATAATCCAAATAAATGGGATTTGCATACCCCCCTGAAGGATTAACAGTGTTCTTTTTGCTGGGTCCCCAGATTCCATCAGCATCCGTATTCGAAAACAAACTCATGCCCGTTTTCAATGAAAGATTGTCTACCCTTTTGATACCATTTGACAAACTGTTCGGAACAATTCCAGCCCAATTGCCTGATACTTTCCAGACACTCGTAGAGTAATATCCTACCAAACTTGACAGGTTACTACCGCTAAAAGTTCCCCCTTCAACGGGTCCTACAGACAATGGACGTCCCGTACCCAAAGTATTGTCGTATAACGCAACAAAACTCTTTGTGGGGGCCATACTCTTACCCCAAACACCGGTTCCTTTTACATTCCCCACCGCGTTGGGCGTAATTACTGTCATGGAATCACTGCAATACATTTTCACAGTATCTCCTGTGGTAATTCCAATGGCAATTACAGCCAAATATACTTTATTTCCTGGTGTCCAGTAGTTCACACTGCCTGTTCCCACAAGCCCAAACCAACCTTCAAACTCGCCCATCATTCCCGTTGTTAATGTATCGTCTCCCTTTGGAGCCGCAGTGGCTGTCCAATATGCAGTTCCAGAGTAATATCTGAAGTTTCCAGCAGTGTCCACGTACAATGGGTTTCCAGCACCAGGGGAGATGGATTTCGATGAAAAATCGGAAGATTTGATACCACGAATTACATACCTGTAATCAGTCTTGGGTTTTAAATTATCCAATCTCAAACGCACATAAGCTGGTAAACGCCTTGATGAATCACCCGCAGTAATATATTGGGGAACAACCAAACCGATTACACTAGATGAAGAGTATTGAGCCTTCACATCTTTTAGAAGGAACAATAACGCGAAACCAAGTAAGAATTTTTTCATAAGTTCAATTTATACAAAAGTATACAAAAAAGTCCTTGAATCAAAGTACACAAGCAGCCGTCATTACACTGACTTTTTGAACCCCTATGTCACCAAAATGCAAGCAACTTTTAAAGCAAGATTCTATGGTAGACCCCGTGGTCATTACATCGTCAACCAAACACAAATGACCCAATGTTAATCCCTTGTATTTTGGATTAAATAAATATTTACTTTCCGATGATGTTAAACGTTCCGCACGATTCTTTTTCGTCTGGGAAATGGATCGTTTTGGCTGTAAAAACAAATCAACAATTAGTTCTCCGCTTAGCACTTCCGTAATACCTTCCGCCAAACGAATCGCTTGATTGTATCCGCGTTTTCTCAATTTGGAAGAATGCATTGGTATGACAGCAAAATGGGTAAAATCGGGATCTCCAAAATCTCGAAAAATGCGTTCCCCCATTTCTTTGCCAAGTTTTACCGCCAACGACTCTGCTCCTTCATATTTTATGGCTTTCATGATTTTAGATACCCCGGAATTTCTCCTATAATCCAAAAGAAAATACCCCAAATTCAAAGGAATTCGCCCCGCCAAACCCCTACAAATTGGATTGCTTTTGCTGAGCCCGTATACTGAATAGGGCAAACTTGCATAGCAAGAAAAACACAAATCTCGCTCCTGTTGAATCAACAAATCTCCGCATACAACACAAGTTCTGGGAAATGCAAAATCTAACATATCCAAAACCATCCCTTCTAAGAACAAACCAATTTTTTTTTGATTTCCCATCAAACACTCACCCATAACACCAAACACATATCTCAAAAACAGCGATTTGTCGATTTACCCTACCATTGTTGTAAAAAACGCAGAACTTTGCAACCATGGCTGGACCACACCAACAAGATCGCGACATTCCGAAATCCAAATTATCCCTCGATGCATTTAAAAAGTCTACTCGGCTATTTCGATATATGTCCACCCAAAACCGTGCATGGTTTGTTCTAGGCACGATTTTCCTTGCCATTAGCGCCGGTGCTTCACTCATGTTTCCGAAACTTCTCGGCAATCTAATGGATGGGGCTTTTGTCTACAATGGTGGCAATATTTCTAAAGCACCCAATACCGAAGCGCTGCAGAAAGTCGCAATCTATTTTGTATACCTCTTTATCATTCAAGCCCTTTTTAGTTTTGCGAGAATCGCAATTTATGTGCGTGTAACCGAAGACATGACATATGGGCTTCGCACCGATTTGTTCAAAAGCGTAATCGGCCAAAACATGAATTTCCACAATCACAATCGCGTGGGTGAATTGCTCAGTCGTTTCTCGGCTGATGTGGCCCAAATTCAAGACGCTTTTACAACCAATCTCGCGATGTTCATTCGTCAAATTTTGATCCTCATTGGAGGAGTGATTGTGCTCTTTTTTACATCTTCTAAATTGGCCATTATGATGCTCGCTACATTGCCAGCAATCATCATCATCGCCCTGCTTTTTGGTAGGTTCATACGCAAGAAATCCAAAGAAGTTCAAGACGTGACCGCCGCAAATAATGTAATCGTAGAAGAGTCTCTTAGCGGAATAATGTCGGTTAAATCTTTCACCAACGAGTATTTTGAAAATGAAAGATATCAAGCCAACAGCCAAAAACTCAGACGCGACTCCATTGTCCGAGGATACTGGAGAGGGACTTTTAGTTCTTTCATCATCATTTGCATGTTTGGCGCCATCGTTTGGTTGATTTATCAAGGGCTAGGCCTCGTACAATCCGGCGAAATGGGCGTGGGTGAACTATTCAATTTTATGATGCTTACCGCTTTTGTAGGGAGCAGCATCGGAGGAATGGCCGAGCAATTTGTTCAAATCCAAAAAACCTTAGGCAGCATCGAACGTGTTTTGGATATCATCGATATGCCCATGGAAATGGAGCCGATCACCCAATCCCAATCTCAACAAAACCAACCCCAGTGGGATCAACCCCTTCACTTACAAAACCTTTATTTCCATTATCCTTCAAGGCCGGAAAATGAAATTATCAAAGGACTAAACATCGATTTAAATCCCGGCGAAACACTCGCCATCGTAGGTCCTTCCGGGTCAGGAAAATCAACACTCGCCGCACTACTTTACCAATTTTATCTCCCCACCAAAGGTCGCATTTCCCTTGGCAATCAAAATATCCAAGACTTTGATCTCAAGAACTACAGAAGTGCCTTTGCCCTGGTGCCGCAAGAAGTGATGCTTTTTGGCGGTAGCATTTACGATAACATTCGTTATGGCAAGCCGGAAGCCTCGGCCGAAGAGATTTTTGCCGCCGCGAAAAAAGCCAATGCCGCCGATTTCATCGAGGGATTTCCCGAGAAATACGATACCCTAGTGGGCGACCGTGGCGTTCGATTGTCGGGCGGACAAAAACAGCGAATCGCCATCGCCAGAGCCATTTTAAGAGACCCAAAAATCCTTATCCTAGATGAAGCTACCAGTGCACTCGATTCAGAGAGTGAAATCCAAGTGCAACGTGCCCTCAAAATACTTATGGAAAATAGGACGTCTGTGGTGATTGCGCATCGACTTAGCACGATTAGACAAGCGAATGTGATTGCTCTATTAAAAGATGGCCAAATCTTGGAGCAAGGAAATCATGAAACCCTCATGAAAATTGAAGGTGGCAAATACAGAAGAATGGTTGAACAACAAATCGACCCCTCCGATTTCTTCCAAAATACCTAAATTGCAACATGCCCGCCCGAATTCGATTTTTCCTAGGATTGCAAAATACCAGGACTGTTTATCGGTCGTTCGCGGCGCTATCGCATCAATCAAACATCTTCCCATCAAAAATATCCACCCTCAGAGTTGTTCTGAGCATGATTCTATTGCAGATATCTTCGGCTGTCTCAGGCCAATTCAACAGTGAAAACAATCGCACACCGAGTCCAGATTCTAACAAAGAACTTGCTTACGTCTTATACGATCAAAACGATTTTTCCAGAGCCGCCATACTCCTAGAAGACATCGTTGAGGCCAATCCCAAAGATGAACTTAGCTATCGCAGATTTCTCAACTGCTTGATTAAAACCAATCAACAGGAAAAAGCGATAAAAATTGTCAAAAAGAAAATCAAAAAATCCCCCTATCCCATTCTTTATGTTGTGGATGAATGCTGGATAAACACCACCTATCCAGAGGGGTCCGACAATCAAAAACACAAGGTCAGGGCCAACGAACTGAAGGATTTAATCATTGATCAACTCCGAACCCATGCCATGGAACAAATGGGTCAACAACACATCGCCATTGCCGAGAGATTTGAACAACACGAGCTAAAAAACTACGCCGTTGAAGTGCTCCAAAGCGCCGATCAAATTTTGGGTGATCTGAACCCGGAAATTTCCAATAAACTCGCTGAATTGTATATGGAAACGGGCAATAGAGAAAAAGGACTGCAACGTTATGTGATGCTTATGCTCAATGGTGTGCCCTTTGAATCGATGAAACAAGTTTTCGAAACCCAAATCACAGACAGTGCAGATTTTGTCTTGCTCCAGCGACTTTTGCTAAAACAAATCGAACAGAATCCCGAAGTAACAGCCTTTTCTGAAGGGCTCAAATGGACTTTCGTGAAGCAAGGAAATTGGCATGCCGCATTTTTGTATACCAAATCCATCGACAAAAGACTCAGGGAAAATGGGGAACGCGTTTTTGAACTCGGTGAACTGTGTCAGTCCAATGGGGAATTTTCCGTGGCGCTGCAATGCTTCCAATATTGTATTGGATTAAAGGAGACCTTCTTCGACCCCGCACTGGCGCAAGCAAAATGGATCGATGTTACCTACGATATCACAATGAAAGGAAGACCTCGCCCGGAAGACGTGGTGCAGCTTCAAAAACAAATGCTCCAATTTGAGCAAAATTATGGGCCCCAAGAAGCCAGCCTTTCAAATGCCCTCAAATACGCCCAACTGTTAATTCGATACGATAGTTTATTTACTGAAACCCAAGAATCAGGAAAAATCACGGGCTCACAGAAGGCCATTAACCTATTGGAAAGGTACATCGACCCTTCTACCCACCTAAAGAAAATATCGCTTGCAAGAGTAAAATTGACACTCGGCGATGTGCTTTTGTCTCGGGGTGATGTTTGGACTTCTGAACTGCTCTATGCCCAAGTAGAAAAAGACTTTGCCGAGGAAGAAATGGGTCAGTTCGCCAAATTCAAACGCGCAGAACTCAGTTTTTTTCGGGGCGATTTTGATTGGGCTAGCATGCAACTGGAAGTGCTCAAAAGCGCTACAACGCAACTCATTAGCAACGACGCCATGGAATTGGCTCTTGTGATCATTGACAACCTAGGCATCGACAGCAATTACACCGCTTTGACTTGGTACGGCAAAGCACTACTGGCAGAAAAACAACAACATTACAAACTCGCCAATACCTATTTGGATAGCATTACAACAGAATTTCCGGGACACGGCCTATCCGATGAAATCCTATTTGTAAAGGCCCGAATGGCGGAAACCACAGGGGATTTTGCCACAGCATCGAATTTGCTAGAAACCTTGTCCATGGCCTATAATTTCGACATTTTAGCCGACAATGCGCTTTACAAATTGGGCATGATTTATTTGTATTCAATGAATCAACCCGAAAAAGCGAAGTTCGCATTTGAAAAACTCATCGAGAAATACAGCAGCAGCGTTTATATCGTTGATGCTCGCAGAGAATACCGAAAAATTCGCGGCAATTGAGTTACTTGCGTGTGGTAATCAAAACCGTTTGGTTTCATTTACCAAAAAATAATATTATTTACTCTAAAAAAATATCGTTTTGATTCAAATTTCGACCTTTCACTCAATAATCACGCGATTCATTAAAATCGTTGTTTTGACATGGGTATTCCTATTCACTCAAACGTTGCGCGCGCAATTAGACAATCGGATTTTTAGCTTTTACCCCCAACCATTCTACTTCATTCAAAAGGCTCCCATTGCCAAAACGGGTTGGCCCATGACAAGCCATGATACCTTGGTGGAAATGGCCCAATTAGATAGTGCATCGGTGTCAATCAATGTACCCATCGATTCAACAATATCAGATACCACAATTTATCCGCCTTTGAGTGCATTCAACGAAACGACAGAACCGGATACATCCATTTGGTCTTCCTTGGAAAACCCACCCTCTGGAACTTATGCAAATTATATGACCGGAACCCATTGGGGAATGCTTCATTACAACAAGGACAATGAATATTTGCAGCGCATCAACCCGGGTGAAACGCTTTTCGGCAATATGGCATGGGCCTTTATCACTCGTTCTGTGGCAAAAGAAGAAGATGAGCAAGTACTATTAACGCTAGGTGGTCTGGCCAAAGTCGATTTTGGAGGCTATGAAACCAAACTCCGCTTTAACCCGCTAATCCAACTGATACTGCATGCCAAACAAGGTATATTAACGGTAGGAAGCATCCCATCACACACGCAACACCTTATGCCCGAACCGATGATCAATTATGATCTCACATTTAAAAAACCCGTGGAATATGGTTTTCAGTTCTATAAAAATACCCAACACCTGGTTTTAGAAAGTTGGCTCGATTGGCGTCAGGCCATTGATACACAGACATTTCGACAAGAAATCATTTCCTTTGGAACCCGCATCGAATATCTTTTATTTAAAGACCAAGCCAAGAATTTTCATGCATTAAATGCCAAGGCCAGTGGATACCTACTTTTGCTCCACAAGGGTGGGGAAGGTTTTCGTTATCAACTGCCTTTGGCCAATCGCAGCACATACGCAGCGGGTCTTACGCTTTTTACTCAACAACGATATACAAGTCTAGAGAATTTCTCGAGCACCCCAAAATTCAAATTGGAATGTTTGGCATTTTATCAAAAGGATTTTTCACCAAGGCCTTTACAACCTTTTAAAGAGGGCACAGCGCTGATGATCAATATGGGAATTAAACTAACCAAAACCCAGCAACTCGTCTTGACAGCCTACCAAGCCAACAAATTTACAACCCCCCTGGGTGCCTCTTTTTATCAATGTGTAAACGAGAATAACATCCTGTATTTCAATTCCTTGCGGAAAATAGTTTCTGC
>CAZZKP010000026.1:0-3955 GCA_964654675.1 uncultured Bifidobacterium sp.
TCCAAGGATTGATGACCAGCGGCGCGAGTTCTGTGTCTCAGATGGCCAGTGTTGCCGCACTAAATGGCCCACAAGATGAAGTTGAGGTGATGCGCAGTACTTTCGAAAGACGCAGAAATATTTTTCATGCCGCTTTGTCATTGATACCAAATTTGCCGTGCAATTTACCCGAAGGTGCTTTTTACCTATTCCCCGATGTCAGTCATTATTTGGGGGCAAAAACGCCGGACGGAAAAACCATTACAACCGCTGATGAGCTTTGCCTTTACCTTTTAGACAAAGGACATGTTTCTGCGGTTTCAGGGGAAGCGTTTGGTCATGCCAATTGCATTCGATTTAGCTACGCCGCGGCGGAGGAACAATTAATCAGGGCTGCGGAAAGAATTGCGGAAGCCTTTAGAAATCTCAGTCACTGAGTCGTATTTTTGTAGCAATGAATCCCATTCAAACCCTATTCAGTTCCTTTTCTAAGAAGCGAGTTCTTATTATCGGCGATGTAATGATTGATAGTTACATCATAGGAAAGGTAGATCGTGTTTCTCCTGAAGCGCCTGTGCCGGTGGTTGATGTAACAGGATTCGACCAAAGACTGGGTGGCGCAGGAAATGTGGCTTTGAATATCAAAGCAATGGGAGCCACTCCCATTCTATGCTCGGTTGTTGGCCAAGACAAAGAAGGAAAAGAGTTGAGAGAAATCATGATCAAAGCAGGATTAACTTGCAACGGGTTGATTCATTCTGACAAGCGAAAAACGACAAACAAAACACGTGTTTTGGGCAACAATCACCAGTTGTTACGCATCGACCATGAGATAACGAACGACTTAGATGTGGTTGACACCTTTCTTCTAGAGCAACGATTTACGGAAGAGCTCGAAAATTGCGATGTCGTAATTTTTGAAGATTACAACAAAGGCGTTTTACATAGCAAAAACATTGAATTATTGATTCAAAAATGTGTTTCAAAGGGCATTCCAACCATTGTAGATCCTAAGAAATCAAATTTCCTGGCTTATAAGAATGTGACGTTATTCAAACCCAATTTGAAAGAGATAAAAGAGGGGCTCAAGTTAGAGAGCGACCTTTCGGATCCATCGAATTTGAACGATGCGATTTCACAGTTAATGTCGGCCTTGAACAACGAATTCACCCTTGTCACATTAAGTGAACGCGGCGTTGTGATTACGGGTAAGAGTGAAACCCATCACATTCCTGCACACATCAGAACGATTGCAGATGTAAGTGGCGCTGGTGATACGGTAGTTTCTGTTGCAGCTTTGTGTTTGAGTGCCAAGACGGATGCGAGAACTTTGGCTGAGTTAAGCAATTTGGCGGGTGGGTTGGTTTGTGAAATTACAGGGGTTGTTCCAATCAACAAGGAGCAGTTATTGGCAGAGGCCATTCGGGTCATAGGCAAATAATACAATTGACTTTTTCATCGCTTTCCACCCTGTAACATCCAATTCATTCATTTCCTGACAGTAACGTAAATTCATTCATTTCCTGAATGTAACGTAAATTGCATTTCTGTGCTCCCATTCCATTTCAATATGTCATAGCAAAAAGAAAGGGCCTCGTCTGTGACGAGGCCCTTTCTTTTTGAATTCATATCTCTATTATCTCAACAATGTAATGGTACCGTCGTACTTATACACTTTGTCTTCAAGCGATGTCACCTCTACGTGATATACATATACACCTTGCATACATTCTTCACCGTTGGCTTTACCATCCCATCCTTTAAAGATATCGCTGGTCTCGTACATCTTCTCACCCCAACGATTGTAAACTCGCATGTTGAAGGCTTTAAAGTTCAATGCAGTTACGTTGAAAGTGTTGTTTTTATTTGGACCCGCATCGTCTGGTGTAAATACGTCAGGAATAAATACGATGATATCAGGACCAATGTGAACTGTTTTGTATGCAGTATCCTTACAACCTTTGTCTGTAGTTACGATTAACATGATTTGATAGGTTGCAGTATCCTTACCGTATGAGTATCTTGGATCCTTGGTCGTAGATGTATCATCCATCAATGTTGGTACACCAAAATCCCACAAGTAACGCATGGTTGGATTAAAGGGTGACGCTGTCACAGTTGACTGGTTATACATTTTGAACTTCGGCAAGGCCACAGTGGTTTTTGTAGGATCAGTGTAGAACATAGCCACAGGGTTTGGATAAGCTTCTACAGTTGCAGTTGCAGTATCCTTACAATTACCTGCTGTGTTATTGGCGATCACTGACACACTGTAACGACCTTGGTTGGGGTACATTACGTCTACAGGATTTTGCAATTTAGAAGAGTCACCATTGCCAAATGTCCAACTGTAAGCCATTTGATTGGCTGGAATACCGCGATTGTCAGAAACCGTCCATGTAGTCTTTAATGGAACACAACCCGATTGGTCAGAAATTGGCGTCAAATCTGGATATTGATGCAAAATGATTTGAATGCTATCAGATACTGGGGGACACACATCACCCGTGATGGGTGTGGTTGTCACTTTCAAGAATGCACCTTTTTGAATCTTATCAACAGAACCATGAACGTACAATACATTTTCGGAGGTGTTACCACTGGCGAAAGTTCCGTCGCTCAAACTTCCATCGGCGTGTTTCTGCAAGGTCCACTGTACTTTGGCATCGCAGTATTTAGAAGTACTTTGGATGGCAAAAGGACTACCTTCACAAGCACTGGCTGGCTTGGGTGTAGTAATGCCAATTGTCGGTTGATTTCTCACAAACACACTATACACCTCAGTATCGGAACAACCGTTGTTATCTGTATATGTAAATCTAAAACTGTGAGGGCCTTCAATGTTCAAATTGGTACCTTGACTAAATGGTTTGAACATAGACGTACCTGTAACAACCACACCAGCGCTTGTTCCTGTCCAAACACCGGTGGCATTCGCAGGTTTGGTATCTGTTGTGTTGATACGAGTCTTTAAGTCCAAAGGAGTACCACTTGCACAAATCGTGGTGGGACCTAATAACACAGCATTTGGCGTATCATTCACATAAATGTAGAAGCTATCTTGTTTCAAACAGCCCGTGGCCGCATTGCCGTATCTAATCAACCAAGTACCTGTTCCAAAAGACGGCTTAAAGCGGTGTCCTTGGATCAATTTCGTAGAACTCACTTTTGGATCCAAACGGTTGTAGTTGTATTCTACGATTTCGTATTTTGATCCATCGTTATCTTTGGCTTGAAAGCCATTTACCTTAATAAAATCGTATAATTCCATTGTATCCCAGTTCACACAAACCGGATTCGGAGATGTAACCTTGATTGTAGGTTCGGCAATAATTTTCACCAACGCTGAATCACAAGTTAAGCAACCTGTCAACTGATCTTCTACACACAATTGGAATTTGTAATCCCCTTGATAGAAATCTTCGGTTGGGTCACCAAATCTGAAGACCCAATCAGGGGTACCAAACGGGTTGTCGTTCGACAAAATCTTTGCCGGGTCTACCCCCCCTGGTGTTCCATTCTTCATCACTGTCCAATCTACTTTGATACCAATTTTCACTTTCGGTCTCACTGTAATTTGATCCATTTTTATCGAACCTAAATCCTGACAGAATGTACTATCACGAATATCTACCAATGGGTTTCCGTTGATACGTTGAATTACACTATCAATATTCACGCAACCATTGTTGTCCTTGTAAGAAGCGTAAATTTTGGCTTGGAAACTGGCCCCATTCTGCAGTTGGTTGTTATTGAGGTATGTTGTTTTAAACAAATGGCGTCCGGTAGTTAACGAATCAATGTAGTTTCTCGCAACACCTGAAGTAGTTGGGGTAGTATTTACGTTGTTCGGGAACTTATTTTCAAAAGCCCACATACGGGTATTTACATCTTTTCCCTTGTTGAAGAAACCATTTACCTCAATATCTCCGTATACAAAGCACTGTGCTTTCAGCGGTTTAGGATCCCATTTCAC
>CAZZKP010000026.1:4055-18262 GCA_964654675.1 uncultured Bifidobacterium sp.
GTATCATATTTCACACACTTCCATTTTTTCTCCATCACTTGCACCCAATAGGTGCCTTTTTTGTTGGTTTTAAATATCCGCGTGGTGTCACCTGTACTCCATTTGTATTTCACCGTATCGGCATTTTGCGCATCAAATTGGGCAATTTCATAGGTACAAATTCTTTGGTCCGGTCCAATATTGACGACAGGGAGTGGTTTCTTGTAAATGGTGGCAGTATCATAGAAGATACATCCATCTCCATCGGTAATTCTAATTCTCACTGTAGAATCGCGATTAACATTTGGAATACTCAAGGTTTGAAAGGTATCACCCGAAATATGAGTTTCTGATTTCCAAGGTGCTTTGGTTCCAGTATCTTTCACAATTCTTGTCCAATAGTATTTGAAATTGGCTTTACCATACAACACATTTGCCGTCAACTTCATGGTTGTACCAAAACAAGCAAATGTATCGGCATTTGCCATGATAACTTGGGGCGGGTTTGGAATAATTACTGTATCCCTATAGATGGTTGGACAGTTATCAGAGTTATTTACGGTGTGAACAATAATGTATTTTCCACCGCGGTAGAACGTCATCGTATCCGATTTCTTGGTGCTATAAAAAATTTCCGTCTTACCTAGACTGTCTCTGACACTCCATTTGAATTGTGGCGCCCCTTTGAACGATGCCCCTACTGTTGCAGCCATAGCAAACTTTCCGCATTTCAAGTTGGTGTATTTTCTGATACTGAAAGCACGGGGATTTACCTTTACCTTGAATCCACGAATTGCCTGTGAAGGTTTTGGACAGTGGTCATCGGTTACGGTTACAGTGAACGAGTAAGCGATGTCCGATGCCATACCCACAGATGGAGTCCATTCAAAATAGGCCCAAGCTTTTCTTTTTTCTGGCCAATCTGTACGATTTGCCAACGTAAATTTGGCCCCTGGGATACCTTTGTTCCACTTCAAATTGGTGGTATCTGGGATTTTTTGATACGGAGTGAAGGTTTCATCGTCCGATTCTACTTTAAATTTCAACGTTTCTCCTTCGCACACTTTCCAGTTGAAAGGCCCCAATAATGTTGGTGCTTTGTTGTAACCGCAATCGTCTTTCACAATCAACTGCATATCACGCCGTGTTCGACCAATCACGAGGTAGTTTGATGTCGCACTGTCTTTTCGCCATTCCGTTATCGTAATTACGGCAATCGCCACCTCATCACATTTCGTCGGTGTTAAGATGATATCCCCCGAACTCGTATCGAAGAACAAACCCCGCGGGGGGTTGGTTTTGGGGTTGGGCGTACAGGTAATTGAAGTGGGAGGTATGCAATACGGTGTCATGAAATAACGTGCCGTAAATGGTGAGGAATAAGAAACAGAACTGTTCGGCAAACTGTTAATTCCCCATGTGAGGCTGTATGAAAATGAATCGTAATCTACCGTGTCAATCGCACCGTTATTGAAATAATACGCTTGGTTACAGCACAAGAAACCAATGGGAGCATTACTCAATGTTGGCGATGTATTACACTTGTTTGTGGTTTTCTTGATGTTACAAATGTTGATCATACAGGTGGTAAAGAAATCGTTCCCTGAAGGACCTGTTGTAATCGCTCCATTCCTACAGCACTGACCGATGTAGAACGTCACTTCGCAACAAGTGCTTTTGTTCAAGTAACCACTCAATGGACTCGTATTGAAATCTACCGTTACCTCGTAGGTGTGTTCCTCAATTCCCTCTCCTGTACCGTAGGTATTCTGTGGAGAACATGGTGAACTTGCAGTGGAACACCTCGGTGTCACGTCTTTAATTCCAGTTCTGGAAATTGAAAGTGCGCTACTTCCGCATCCATTTCCCCCATTTGTACCAGCAAAACAACCAAACGAAGGTCCGCTAAAGGCAATACCCCGACAATCTCGATAGATTTTTGCTGTGATTTTGTACTTTCCTTTACCCAAACATTGATAAGACATATCACCACCCATCATGTGAGACGCGGTAGAAATGCTTGATAATGAAAAAGTTAGAACAAAAAATAAGAATGGTAACAGTTTTTTCATAGAATATGAATTTTAGGTTTGTGTGCTATTGACAATTGTTTTTTAAACTATGTTGCACCAAAAATAGGTTTTTTTTGAAACAATGACAAATATCAGCACGCTGAATCGCAATAAATGACAGCATTTTGATTTGCCTTTTTATATCAATAAGTTTGTAGTTATGAACTCGAAGTACAAAAATCCATCTTCCTCCCTCTTTATCAAGAACAGAAAAAAACTATCTAACTCAATGGTATCGGGGTCTATCGCGGTATTTCACAGCAACGATGAATTGCCACGAAATGGAGATGCTTTTTTTACATTTCGACAACAATCGGATATCTATTATTTAACAGGAATCGACCAAGAAGATACCATTCTCGTTTTATTCCCTGATTCACCAAATCCCCTCTACAAAGAGATGATTTTTGTGAAAGAAACCAACGAGCAAATTGCCGTATGGGATGGTGCAAGATTGAATCCGAATCAAGTGTTTGAGGTCTCTGGAATCAAGCAAGTTTTTTGGTTTCATGAATTTTGGAAGACGATTCATGCGGCATTTTTATTGGCTGAAAACATCTACTTAAACTTAAACGAAAATGATCGTTTCAGCGATCGCGTTTCATACTCGAATTTGCGATTTGCAAAAGAAATAAAAGACAAATATCCAGGGCACAATTTCAAACGTTCCTCTCCCATTCTTGCCAACTTAAGAATGAGAAAAGAGATTGAAGAAATTGACCAACTCAAGGAGGCCATCAACATCACCCAAAAAGGATTCGAAAGACTGCTAAGTTTCGTAAAGCCCGGGGTGTTTGAATACGAAATTGAAGCAGAATTGATCCATGAATTCATTCGTAACCGGAGTCGTGGATTTGCTTTTGACCCCATCATCGCGAGTGGCTCAAGCGCTTGTGTTTTGCATTACATCGAGAACAACAAACAATGTAAGGATGGCGATCTTTTGCTGTTGGATTTTGGTGCAGAATATGGAAATTACAATGGTGATTTGTCGCGCTGTATCCCTGTAAATGGCAGGTTTTCTCCACGACAAAAGGAAGTCTATAATGCAGTATTATTGGTTCAACGTGAAGCAAAAAAAATGCTTCGTCCAGGGGTTAGTTTACCGGTGTATCACGAGGAAGTTTGTAAGATCATGTCCGAGCAACTCATCAAATTGGGCTTGCTGACTTCCGCTGAAGTGAAGGCCAATCCAAAAGCTCACCTGAAATACTACATGCATGGCACAAGCCATCATTTGGGACTCGATGTACACGACGTGATGCATCGATGGGAACCCATGGATATCAACAATGTGGTCACGGTAGAACCAGGGATTTATATTCCAGAAGAGGGATTGGGTATCCGAATTGAAAACGATGTACTCATCACTGCAGATGGGGTGATTGACTTTATGGAAAGTTTCCCTATCGAGGTTGAAGACATTGAAGACAGAATGAATCGTCATTGATGCATATCAAATATCGAATTCAAAAGTCGAATCGTCATTTCCAACCATGTGATCCCTTGAGAGGGACGAATTTACAATCTTGTAATACTTCTGTTTTTGTTTGACTTTCCGAGATTTTGGTCACGCGCATCATTTTCAGGTCCTCTGTATTGTCTCCCACGGGTATCACCAAACGACCACCCAATGTCAACTGTTTGATGTAAGTATCAGGCACCGAAGGCGCACCCGCGGTAACCACGATCGCATCAAAAGGTGCAAAAGATGGAAGCCCCAGCGTACCGTCACCGTGAAACAATTGAATTTCAGCACCGAGGGCTTTAAAAATTGCGCTTGCCTTCTGTAAGAGTGGCAAAATATACTCTACGCTGTACACTTGAACGCCCATGGCCAATAAAATGGCCGCTTGATACCCACTTCCCGTCCCAATTTCTAACACTTTGTCGCCGGATTTTAGACCCAGTAATTCTGTTTGATAGGCCACGGTATAGGGTTGAGAGATGGTCTGTCCGTGGTCTATCGGAAAAGCTGCGTCCCGATAAATAAAATGTTCAAAATCTTTCGGAAAGAACCATTGCCTTGGGACCGTCCCCATTGCTTGTAAAACAGAAGAAGACTGTATTCCTTTTTTGCGAAGTTCATCTACCAAGCGTTTGCGTTGGCCTTGATGAATCAATGTGTCTACTAAATCCGTCTTTTTTATCATCTGTTCAAAACACTATTTGGGTACTCCTGCGGGTTTACAAATCTTTGCATCCGACTACAAAGGTAGAACATGCTAAAATCAGTTGTCATAGGATCGAAAAGAAAAGTAGAAATTTTCGAACATTTGCTATCCACGGTGAATGGATTTGACTTGGTAGGATTTGTGGACCCTGATGATTCTCAGAACATATCGATTTTGGGAGAATTCATGTTTGCGTTAGAAATTTCCAGCATGGGTGATGTCTTTTTTGTAGACCGCCACGTAAAAAATCTTCCTTTCGAAGTGATTTGCAATCTGGTAAAGATGGGCAAGCATATTTTTTTGGATGGTTTTCGAAATTTAAATTTGGGAGAAATCGAAACCCTGTTAAAATTCAAGAGGGAATCCAATGTCGTGATTCAAATTGGGAATGTTTTGCACAACAAACCCCTTTTTACCGCGGCATTGCAATTGGTGAAAAAGCCCCGATACATCAAACTCGAAAAACACTGTCATCCTCCCCTCGCGGGTGAGTTTGCCGCATGGATTCACACCAATTTATTTCAAGAAATTGACCTAATTCAACGCACTGTTTCTAGCCGTGTCAGAAGCATATCGGCCAGACCCATGTTTTTGTTTGGAAAACAAACGGACTTGTTAAATATCCATTTGGAGTTCGATAACGATGCAATTGCTCACATCAGCGCGGGCCGAGCGATGGAACCCGGAACGTATTCACTCAAAATCTTCCAACAAGACCGGTTGTACTTGCTCAATTTTACCGCCAACGAACTGGTAGAATATCGCACTGCAGAGCAAAGCGACCAACTTTCCTTATCAGCCGATTTTGATCATCCCGAATTACCACCTGAGTTGATTCGAATTGACCGTCAAATCATGCCGTTTGATACATGGAAAATGGAATTGCGTAACTTTGGAGAGAACATCCAAAACAACCTAAGTCCTTTGACGCATTTGGAGCATGCTTTGGATGTTACTACAACTTGCGAATGGGCTATTGACAAGGTACAAAGGAAATATCAAGACTTATAATTGGCTTGAAATCAAAATTCGTGATTTTTATGGTAAGTGAAAATCCATTAAGTTTGTGGTGTGAGGACTTTTGGAGGAATTCATTTATTTATTGCTTTAATATTCAGCAGCATCGGCATACTATCGTGCCGTGATGAGCACAAAGGCATTCCCGCACAAATTTCGATTGATTCCGTTTCTTTGAATCCCTCTTCATTTCAAGGAAATAACATTCACCAAATCCGGGGCGTTCAAGTTTTTGCAAATGATGAACTGTTGGGCAATTTTGAAATACCATGCAAAATTCCAATCACCAAATTGGGGAACGTAAAAATACAAATCCTACCATTGGTATACATCAACGGCAGTAAAAACAACCTTGGGATTTACACGCCTTTGGCCGCTTATTTAGACACCTTTTTGTTGCAAGCGGGTAAGCGGGTTCAGATCCAACCGGTTTTCACATTTCGCACCAATGCATTTGTTCGATGGAGCGAGGATTTTGAAGACAACAACTCAACCTTAATTCCCATTGCTCCCTCTCCCTATCCAGGCGATTCGATTTCCATTGCAAATACAAGTTTTGATCTGAATGGAAAATTCAAGAGCACAACAAAAGCGTACAGAATACTGTTTGAAAACATCGATTCAAGCAAATACATCGACATTGGGTCCTTTGAAGAATTCAAAGACCTGCCCTTGGATGGCTCTTCTGTATTCTTTGAATTTGATGTAAAATCCGATCTTCCCATTCAGCTGGCTATGCGCCGTCAAAATTCCACTTCCAACGAACTCGTACCCTACCTTTTGATTAATAAAACCGAAGGCCAATGGAAACGCTTTTACGTGAATCTGGTGTTTGAATTGGCGAATCAACCCGCGGGAACCTCTATCCGACTTTTCTTTGATATCAATAAACCAGAAGTTTGCACCGTATCTAGGGAAATATTCATCGATAATTTGCGTTTGAGTTTTCTAAAGTGATATGAATCAAACACGCAGAATTATCCTTCACATTATCGCCGATTGGTCGGCGGCAACATTGAGTTGGTTGGGGTTATTCTTGTTTCGGAAGAGTTTCATTGAAGCGAGTAAACATGGGTATGAAATCCCGGTGAACCACGACGACAATCTGCTGTTGGGACTCATTTTGGTGCCGCTATTTTGGGTATTGCTTCACGGCATTAGCGGGTATTACAACTATATTTTTAGGCGCTCTCGGCTAAAAGAGCTACAACATACTTTTAACAGCACCGTAATTGGGGTTGTATTTCTCTTTTTTACATTAATCCTTGACGATAGTATTTCAGATTATCGCGATTACTACATGTCTGTGGCCCTTTTGTTCGGATTTCAGTTTTTATCCACCCTAATTTTCCGATTGGTCTTGGTAACCAAAACCATTCACAATGTAAAAAATCGTGTTTGGGGTTACAATACGCTCATTGTTGGATGTGGAGACCGAGCGCTAAATCTCTATCAAGAATTAAATTCTGCCAAAAAATCCGAAGGGTTTTTTATCAAAGGATTCGTTAAAATTCAGGATGAGTGTCAATTGCAAGATTTTGGAACCAAAGTGCTGGGGCATTGGAGTGATTTGCCCAAATTGATCAAAGAATTACAGATTGAGGACATCATCCTATGCGCTGAAGCAAGTGAAGCAAGTCAAGTGACCCCGATCATCGATTGTGTTCAAAACGAAGAGATTCATCTGAAAATCATGCCAGATCAATTCAGTTTGGTCTTGGGCATGGTGAAAATGAACAATATTTTGGGAGCCATGTTGGTGGAAGTTGATTTTGAGGTAATGCCCACTTGGCAAAAGGTATTGAAAAGAATCATCGATATCGTAGTGTCTACAATCGCCTTGGTAGTTTTGTCGCCGGTTTATTTGATCATTGCAATTCTCATAAAATTCGACTCCAAGGGTCCGATTTTCTTTACTCAACCCAGAATAGGATTGAAGGGCAAATTTTTTCAAATCATTAAATTCCGTAGCATGAAAGTCGACGCCGAATCCAACGGACCTCAATTGAGTCACGACCAAGACAATAGAAGGACCAGAATGGGCGTTTTTTTGCGTCAATCTCGACTGGATGAACTCCCGCAGTTTTTAAATGTACTCTTTGGACAAATGAGTTTGGTTGGGCCCAGGCCTGAGCGTGAGTATTTCAAGGAGCAGATTGTGGCACGAGAACCAATTTATCAAAGACTTCAACGAATAAAACCTGGAATCACCAGTTGGGGTCAAATAAAATACGGTTATGCGAGCAATGTGGATGAAATGATTGATCGTATGAAATACGACATTTTATATTTAGAAAACATGTCGTTGGGCTTGGATTTTAAAATCATGCTATACACCGCAATGACGATGATTCAAGGGCGCGGAAAATAAGAACTTTTTCTTCTTAATTTTGTTTTACTTTCACGAGATGATAGAAGACAATCTATACACATTTACACCATTAAAAAGAATTTTTCGTTGGGTCGATGTGGAAAAACGAAATATTCAATTTCTATACATATACTCAATCATTTCTGGCATTTTAAGCCTTGCGATACCCTTGGGAATTCAGGCGATGGTGGGTATCATTTTAGGAGGCAATTTGAATTCAAGTTGGGTGATCATTGTAGCTTGTGTCACGGGATTGGTAGCCGTATCAGGAATAAGCAAATTGGCTCAGTTGAGCATCATGGATAGCATACAGAGAAAATTATTTGTTAGATATACAAACACTTACAGCCGTATTTTAACGAATCTATCATTGAAAGAAAATCAAGAAGGCATCGAATCACAAGCCATGAAATTTCTTGACATTGTAACATTACAAAAAACGTTTTCCAAATTGATTTTTGACTTCTCAAGTCAGGTTTTACAAATCATCGCTGGAATATTATTATTGAGTGTATATCACCCATTGTTTATCGGCGTAGGTATAGTTATTTTCATTGTTATCCTATTGGGATTTAAATTCACCTGGGTCAAAGGATTCGAAACGGCCAGAAATGAGAGCAATATGAAATTCAAGGTGGCGGAAACCTTAAAATCACTTTCGAGCAGAACACAGAGCCCAGATATGGAAAAAAACCATCAGGAGAAATTAACCCATTCGCTCGGCTCTTACGTTGAATATCGCCAGCAGCACTTTGGGATTTTGTATAAGCAGGCTACGTTTGGTATCATAACCAAAACAATACTCACGCTCATCATGCTGTTGATTGGAAGCAAGTTGTTGGTGACCGAGGAAATTAGTTTAGGCCAATTTCTTGCTTCTGAAATACTCATCATTACCTTGTTAGATGCCACAGAAAAATTGATTCTGACCGTTGAAAACATCTATGACGCAGGCATTGCGGCTGAAAAATTGGATGGGATTGAGAATTTCGATACCATGGAAAATTCAGTAAACTCATGAAAGAACAGATGAGAGAAGACAACAATTTATTATTGAAGGACAGTGTTTGGGTGAGCCCTCGCATGTACAAAAAGCTCCGTTGGTTTTTTGTCATTTTTGTATTGATTTTGTTTTTACCCTGGCAACAAAACATTCAAGCCACGGGTAAGGTTACGACTTTCCTTCCGGAGGGAAGACCACAAGAAATTCATTCGAACATTGCGGGTAGAGTAAAATATTGGAAGATCAAAGAGGGTGATTTTGTAAAAAAGGGCGATACAATTCTGGTATTGAATGAAATAAAAACGGAATATTTGGACCCAGACTTGCTCAATCAAACGGAGACGCAAATCACAGCAAAAGAGCAATCTGTTTTGAGTTACTCTTCCAAAGTAGATGCGATCAACAATCAGATCACACAGCTTGAAAACAACCGAAATTTGTCGCAAGGAAAAGCGAGAATAAAAATCGAACAGGAGCAATTCAAATTCAAAGCGGAGCAAGCAGAATACGCAGCGGCAGTGAGTGCGCTTGCCATTGCGCAAAAACAATTGGAAAGGGACAGTTTATTGGCGATTGATAAGTTAAGAAGCACCTTGGAAGTAGAAAATCGAAGATTAAAATACCAAGATGCGCTGGCCAAAAAATTGGGGGCGGAGGCCAAATTGAAAGTCGGATTAAATGCCGTTGAAAACGCCAGAATCGAACTGCGAAATATCCAATCCGAGTATGGTGAAAAACTGGCCAAGGCAGAAAGTGATCGATTTAGTGCCATTTCATCGCAGCTAGAATCCGAGGCCGAAGTGAGCAAATTACGAAACAGTTATTCCAATTATTCCATTCGGAATGGATTTTACATTATCACAGCACCCCAAAGTGGCTACATTTCTAAGACGCAAATTCGAGGAATCAATGAAACAATCAAAGAAGGCCAGGCGGTATGTACCATTGTTCCAGAAGGGGCCATGCTCGCCGTTGAACTCCATGTAAAACCCACGGACGTTCCGTTAATCAATGTAGGTCAATCCGTGAATTTTGTCTTCGATGGTTGGCCAACCGTGGTTTTTAGCGGATGGCCTAGGGCGAGTTTTGGGACATTTCCAGGGGTAGTTTACGGTATCGACAATATGATTGGTGAACGAGGAGAATACCGGGTACTGATCAAAGCCAACGACAGTAAGAAAAAATGGCCCTTGCAATTGAAGGTAGGCATTGGAGCACGAGGATACATGCAATTGAAGACTGTGCCCATTTGGTACGAGCTATGGCGGATACTGAATGGATTTCCTGCAGATTTTTACATTCCTAGTGCACAAAAAGAAAACTCCAAGAAATGACAAGAGACTTTCAAATCTTTCAATCCTGCGCATTTTCCACATGGGGGTTTCAGCGTTTTACCAAACGACCATTGGTGGCCTGTGCAATATTGTTTTTGACAGCTCTGACCGCAAGTGGACAATCAACAACAAAACAGAACGACAGCAGCATTGTCATTCAACTGTACGACGTGGTAAATCAAGTGCTGGCATATCATCCCAGCATCAAAGAGGCCAAGTTAAATCGCCCCATTGCAGATGCATATTTGATGTCGAGCAGAGGGGCATTCGATCCGAGTCTTGCTTTTGTTCGGGGCGACAATGTATCGACCAAAGACAACAAATACCAAAACCAATCGATGGATTTGGTGGTACCACTATACACGGGCGGAAATGTGAAATTGGGACATCGAAATTACAATGGGAGTTATTTCACTGAAACGGGAAACAACTTCATTGAAGCGGAAATTCCTCTGCTGAAGAATCTGATCACTGATTATCGAAGAACCACCTTGGCTAAGGCCAAGTTAAACATTGGGATGGGTGAAGCCTACCGTGACCAAATGATAAACGATGTGATGTATGCCGTTGTATTGACATACTCCGAATGGTATTTGGCCCATGAATCTGCCAATCGAATAAAAGGGGTGGCGGAATTGGCAAAACAAAGGCAGTTGGGACTTCGACAGTTGTTGACGTCGGGAGCGGGAAATGCTGTGGATACGATGGAAACTTTTGTTCAGTGGCAGCAGTATGAAGCCAAGAGAAGGTTATACGAATGGAAAACGGAGAAGCAGCGATTGATGCTTAGTATGTATTTATGGGACGAGAATGGAAATGCGGTGGAGCCCGCGATCCAGTCCATGCCCAGCAAGCTGGGCATGGACTGGATCGACAGTCTCGTTCATGAGGCACACAATGCAATCACGCAAAGGGACTCCACTCCCATTGTGCAACCTAGCATTCAGATGAGTAAAATCAAATTACAATCCGCCAAACTTGATTTTCAACTCGCAAAAAACCAAATGCTCCCTAGCCTAGATGTAAAATATCGTTACTACCAACCCGGAAATTTAAACAACCCCAACCCGATGAATATCAATGAAACCTATGGGTTTGGTGTGAGTTTTCAATCGGGGATTTTCGCTCGTCAACAACGAGGTCAGTACAACATGATGAAATATGGCATCACCCAACAAGAACTCAACTTGCAAAACAAACTACGGGCCTACCATGTGAAATCAGACGCTCTCTTCAAAGAATATCTCATCATCGCAGAGCAATCAAAACAATGGAACAGCGTTGCGGAAAATCAGTGGAAACTGTATTCCATGGAAAAACAACGTCTCGATGCCGGTGATGTCAACTTTTTTATCCTCAACACCCGCGAAATCCGCCTTCTAGATGCACAACTCACGGCTTTGGATTACGGCTTTCAACGACAAGAATCGGGAATCAATTATTTGTATTATTTGGGCTGGCTGAGGATGCGTTAAGGCATCCCCGAATTCGTTGTTAATTTGTGGATAATACCTACCCCATTTCCGCTGAAATCGCGGGGTTTTAAGGTATTTTTACGAATCAAATTATAACAACAAAGTCAGATGACGGAAGATTTAAGTAGAGCAAATTATGACGCGGACAATATCCAGGTTTTAGAAGGGTTAGAAGCGGTTAGAAAAAGACCTGCCATGTACATCGGTGATATTGGGGCCAAAGGCCTACATCACTTGGTTTACGAGGTGGTTGATAACAGTATCGACGAAGCATTGGCCGGTCATTGTAAAAACATCAAAGTTTTTATCCTACCCAACAATGCCATTCGCGTAGAGGACGATGGTCGCGGTATTCCCACCGGTTTGCATACCAAAGAGAATCGAAGCGCATTGGAAGTGGTTATGACGGTATTGCACGCAGGGGGGAAATTTGACAAAGACACCTATAAAGTATCGGGTGGATTGCACGGTGTGGGTGTGAGTTGCGTAAATGCACTTTCAACCGATTTAAAAGTCACCGTCTATCGCGAAGGAAAAATCTTCCAACAGGAATACAAAATCGGAAAACCACAATATCCGGTAAAAGAAATAGGCCTGTCCGAAAGAAGAGGCACAGTGGTTGAATTCACACCAGACAATACCATATTCCAAGTTTCTGAATACAATTTTGACACTTTGCAGAATCGTCTGAGAGAACTCTCTTACCTAAACAAAGGCATTCGATTGTCGTTGTGTGATGAACGCGAAGCCCTAGAAGACGGGACTTTCCGCAGTGTAGAATACTACAGCGAAGGCGGATTGAAGGAATTTGTCACTTTTATCGACGGTACTCGTGAAAAGTTGATTCCATTCCCAGTCTACGCGGAAAGTGATAAACACGGCATTCCCGTTGAAATTGCATTCCAATACAATACGGGCTATGCCGAGAACCTTCATTCATATGTCAACAATATCAACACCATTGAAGGCGGAACGCACGTAGCTGGCTTTAGAAGGGCTTTAACACGTACATTGAAAGCCTATGCAGAACGGATGAAATTGCTCGAAAAAGTAAAAATTGAAATTTCGGGTGATGACTTCCGCGAGGGATTGACAGGTGTAATTTCTGTCAAAGTACAAGAACCACAATTCGAAGGACAGACCAAAACCAAGTTGGGTAACAACGAAGTTATGGGTGCTGTAGATATGACGGTGGGAGAAATGCTCGACAACTATTTGGAAGAAAACCCCAAAGAAGCGAGGATAATTGTGGACAAAGTAATCATCGCTGCCCAAGCCCGTGCCGCCGCCAGAAAAGCGCGCGAAATGGTTCAGAGAAAAGGCGCGATGAGTGGAATGGGTTTGCCCGGGAAATTGAGCGATTGTTCCAAAACCGACCCTTCTATTTGTGAAATCTTCCTGGTAGAGGGTGATTCGGCGGGTGGAACTGCCAAACAAGGACGTGATAGAGACTTTCAAGCCATTCTGCCATTGCGCGGTAAAATCTTGAACGTAGAGAAGGCATTGGAGCATAAAATATACGACAATGAGGAGGTAAGAAACATGTTTACAGCCATGGGGGTTCACATAGGAACCAACGAGGATGGTGAAAAGGAATTGAATCTCTCCAATTTACGATACCACAAAATAGTGATTATGACGGATGCGGACGTGGATGGTTCTCACATTAGAACGTTGATCCTTACCTTGTTCTTCCGTCACATGAAAAAACTCATCGAAAACGGTCACTTGTACATCGCCACTCCCCCATTATATCAGGTAAAGAAAGGAAAAGAAAGTCGATATTGTTGGGATGATGCCGGTCGAGACATTGCCATCAAAGAACTGGCAAAAGGCGGCAACGAAGACAGTGTTGGCGTTCAACGCTACAAGGGTTTGGGAGAGATGAATGCCGAGCAATTGTGGGAAACCACGATGGATCCATCCAGAAGAACATTGAAGCGCGTAGAATTGGACAGTGCGGCTGAAGCGGACAGAATCTTTAGTATGTTGATGGGTGACGATGTCCCTCCGCGCAGAGAGTTTATCGAAGCAAACGCGAAATACGCCAAAATCGACGTATAATGACTGGGGATTTTTCCCAAGGAATTTACTTATGAATCATTGAAATCGAATGGCCCTGGAAGGGGTCATTCTTTTTATCCATTGCACTGGAATCAGAGCGGCCAGCACACTTGCGAGAAGCACACCTACATTCACGACAGCAATGGCCCATGGATTGATATCAACCATGACATATTGAACGAAATACACTTCTTGGTTGAGCGTCAAAAAATGGGTTTGTTGTTGAATCACACAAAGCAACACCGCCAACACATCGCCGATGAGAATCCCGAATCCAACAATGTAGGCGCTTTGCCAGAGGAATATGCGTTGCAGGCCAGATATGGTGCTTCCCATGGCTTGGGCAATGCCAATGAATGAGGTCTTTTCTACCATCAAGATGAGCAAGATGGTGGACATAGCAATGAGCGCCACCAATGCCATCAGGGTGAGGATAACCCAAACGTTGGTATTGAGGATGGCCAACCAATCATAGATTTGTCGGTGAAACTGTTTTGAATCCGAGATTCGCAATTCTCCTGCGGCGGTTTGCATTGAGATGTCGGCGAGATGGATGGGATGATTTTTTGATTCCCATAATTCTATTTCGGTAAAACCGGCTTTGGGTTTGAGGTATTTTTGAACGAGGGCCAAATCTGCGTATACCACTTGGTTATCGATTTGCTCAATCCCGGTTTCGAATATTTTTCAACAAGCGTATTCGTGATGCGCACAAGTT
>CAZZKP010000027.1:0-17438 GCA_964654675.1 uncultured Bifidobacterium sp.
CTCCACAGCCATGCGATTTTCCGATTCGCGATGAAAAAAATGCGCAACGCCGACGAGGCAAAAGAAATTGTACAAAATAGTTTTGAAAAACTCTGGATGAAACACCAAGACGTTGCCTTTGAGACCGCCAAAAGTTACCTATTCACCACCGCTTATCACAACATGGTGGACGGATGGCGGAGCCAAAAGACAACCACGGGATTGGAATACGCATCAACCACAGTGGAATCAGAATCGAACGACGAATACACAGGGACGATGGAAGTGATAGAAAAAGCCTTGCAGCGCATCAGCAACATCCAAAGAACGGTCATCTTGCTCCGCGATTACGAAGGCTACAGCTACGATGAAATTGGTGAAATCACCGGCCTCAATGCAGCCCAGGTAAAAATCAACATCTTTCGAGGCCGCCAAGCCCTGAAGGAAATCATTGGCAACCCACACAACCTCATCTAAATCAAAACCCATGAACCAATTCGAAATCAGCGAAGCACAAGAATGGCAATTGTTTGAATTGTTGGAAGGCAATCTTTCAGCGGAGGAAGCAGCCCGATTGCAAAAAGACATTGCATCTCAACCGGCCTTGGCCTACCATTACAATCTACTCAAACAAACCTATTCGATTGCACCAAACATACACTTCCCAGAGGCCCAATCACTCAAAAAACAATCCCGCAATAAACAAATTTTCCTATGGACATCTACCGCCGTGGCCGCAGCAATCGCGATCCTTTTGCTTTGGAAACCCATGGCTCCTGCTACAAACAAACCAAACCCAAGCGGCGAAACCCACATGGCGCGACTTCACGAAAATCAAAACGATGGGCTTGCTGCGTCTGACCTGCAACAACACAAAGCCATCACAATCCCATCTCAAGCATCTGCCAAAGGTATTCGTCCAACAAATTCAAAGTCCACCATAAATCTCTCCCGAAACCTCACTTCCGAAAAAATTCACCCCTTAATCGCCGCCACCAACAATTACCGAGGCCAGAAAAATGATTCACAACAAAATACCCATCTCACAATAATCGAAATAATCAAAAAGACAAATAATACCTCACTCGCACAGCAAATGCCGGATCAACATTCCATTGACAACGCATTGCAATTCTCCGGAACCGGAAATCAAAACCCACATATACTTCCCACGCCCTTCGGACAACAATGGGAAAACAATTTCAGCGACCCAGACATCACGCCATCAACGAAAGGCCATTTTGTCAAACACAGATCCTCCCGAAAAACAGGACTGGCCCTGGCAAAATCATTTTACTTGGATGGCAAAACCATGATACAGAACGGCCATGTTCCGCATGTCAAAATCAAAGCAATCAACAAATCCCACTCGCTACTTCCCACCATCGAAATGGGCGTGCGATTAGAGAACAATGTGATTATGGCTTCCTTTAATCAGTAAGAAAAAAAACACATCGCGGCCCCAAAGACAAAGCGTAAAAACACGACAAATCCTCAGTTCGACCCAAATATCTCACCAAAATCAAAGTAAAAAATCGCAAAAAACTTCAACCTTTAAATACAATACTACAATGAACGCACCCAACTTCCTTCTTAAGACAATCATTGCTGTCCTGCTCGCTGCGCTCGCAGGCCACCCCATCGCACATGCACAAACCAAGAAAATCATCATTCGCATCGATGCAGATTCTACCCAACGCGATAGCATCGCCTTGGATTCCCTGTTGAAAAAAATGGAGAATTCCATGAAAAAAATGGAATCCCAACTCAATAGAATGAATGACATCCATGTAGAAATCGAAATGAATGAAACCGATATCGACACCTTCCGTATCAACCTGTCACAAACACCCCATATCACACGAATTGAACCGGTAAACCGAGAATTCCATCACTACATCGGGTTCCTTTACGTGCAACAAATCCCCTCCGATGTCAAAACACAAACCAACCCCGGTGGCGTCATGACCAACGGAATGCCCGAACTCAACACCGCAAAATCACTCCACTACGGACTCGAACAACTCTGGGGACTGAACCTCATCAAAGGAAAATTGCGATTTTTTACAGGACTCCGATACGATGTGTACAATTTCCGTTTTCAAAGCAACTTCGTCCGCCTCACCGAAAACGCCCCCGAATTCCAAGCCATCACCGTTGGCGGACCTACCGTGGATCCAATCCCCATGGAAAAATCCAAACTCGTTGCCAACTACATCGGTGTTCCCATTGCCATCGGCTACCAATCCAGCCCCGGTCGCTGGGAAACCTCAGAATCCAATGGCAACAACACCAGCTACAACGAAACACCAAAATTCTCCATCAAAGCAGGCGTCCACACAGGATACCTGATCAGTTCACATGCAAAACTCAAAGAATCAGGAGGAAATACCACCAAACAATACGACGATTTTAACCTCAATAACTTCATCATTGCTCCCTTCGTGAATTTCGAATACGAAGACGTCGGCGTGTACATGCGATACCCGCTAACCCATATTTTCAAAACCGGACAAGGCGCAAATAGCCAGTGTCTTCAATTCGGCATTACCCTAAAATTCACCTAAACCCCTTCCAGGAAGATTGTCTTTTGTTTGATCGGCTTGAAGAAAAAGGCCCCGTTTCCAACGGGGCCTTTTTGCATATCTCTCCCCCACTTTTCCGTATCTTTGTCACACATTAAAACAATGAGCCAACGTCAGTGGAATCCCGTCAAAACCTATTCAGACATCTTGTTTGAAATCCATGGCAACATCGCCAAAGTCAGCATCAATCGACCTGAAGTCTACAACGCCTTCCGTCCACAAACCATCATGGACATGCTGGATGCGTTCGACATTTGTCGTGAACGCGCAGATATTGGCGTGGTGATCCTCACCGGCGTGGGCGACAAAGCCTTTTGTTCAGGGGGAGATCAAAATGTGAAAGGCATCGGCGGGTACGTGGACGACAATGGAGTACCTCGATTAAACGTTTTGGATCTTCACAAAAAAATCCGCTCTCTACCAAAGCCCGTTGTGGCCATGGTAAATGGCTATGCCATCGGAGGCGGACACGTCCTTCACGTCATTTGCGACCTGACCATCGCCGCTGAACACGCAAAATTTGGTCAAACCGGACCCAAAGTGGGAAGCTTCGATGGCGGATTCGGCAGCAGCTATTTGGCCCGCCACGTGGGTCAGAAAAAAGCCCGTGAAATCTGGTTCCTTTGCCGCCAATACACCGCGGAAGAATCAGAAAGGATGGGCATGGTAAACAAGGTTGTGCCCCTAGAAATGCTAGAAGACGAAACCATCGACTGGTGCAATACGATGCTAGAGCGCTCCCCTATGGCACTCAGAATGCTTAAACGTGCGTTCAATGCGGAACTCGATGGTCAACACGGCCTCATGGAATTGGCCGGCGATGCAACCCTGCTCTACTACCTCACCGAAGAAGCTCAAGAAGGCAAACACGCTTTCTTGGAAAAACGCAAACCCGACTTCCAACAGTTCCCCAAGTTTCCTTAATTCAATAGAAAAATCGTACCTTTGCACCACCAAATTCAACCAATATTCAGATGAAAATAAAAGTAGCCAACCCCGTAGTAGAACTCGATGGCGATGAAATGACCCGTATTATTTGGCATTTCATCAAAGACAAATTAATCCTTCCCTACATCGATGTAGATATCAAATACTTTGATTTGGGCATGGAACACCGCGATGCCACCAACGATCAGGTAACCATCGATGCGGCAGAAGCCATCAAAAAATACAACGTAGGTATCAAATGCGCTACCATCACTCCAGACGAAGCCCGTGTGGAAGAATTTGGCTTGAAACAAATGTGGAAAAGCCCCAACGGAACCATCCGTAACATCCTCGATGGAACCGTGTTCCGCGAACCCATCGTTTGCAAAAACGTACCTCGCCTGGTTCCAAACTGGACAGCGCCTATCTGCATCGGCCGTCATGCTTTTGGCGATCAATACCGCGCTACCGATTTCGTAACCAAAGGAAACGGCAAGTTGACCATCAAATTTGAAGGCGAAGACGGACAAGTCATTCAGCACGAAGTATACAATTTCAAAGGCGATGGCGTGGCTTTGGCTATGTACAACACCGACGAAAGCATCAAAGGATTTGCTCGCTCTTGTTTCAACCAAGCCATCGCAAAAGGCTGGCCTTTGTACTTGAGCACTAAAAACACAATTCTTAAAAAATACGATGGCCGCTTCAAGGACATCTTCGAAGACATTTATCAAACCGAATTTAAAGCGACAATGGACGCGGCGGGTATCACTTACGAGCACCGTTTGATCGATGACATGGTTGCTTCAGCATTGAAGTGGAACGGAAACTTCGTTTGGGCATGTAAAAACTACGATGGCGACGTGCAGTCTGATACCGTAGCACAAGGTTTCGGTTCTTTGGGATTGATGACCAGCGTATTGGTGACTCCAGACGGAAAGACAATGGAAGCAGAAGCCGCTCACGGAACTGTAACACGTCACTACCGTCAGCACCAAAAAGGCCAAAAAACTTCAACCAACCCCATCGCGAGTATTTTCGCCTGGACCCGTGGTTTGGAGCACAGAGGTCGTTTGGATAACAACGAAGCCTTGATCAATTTCTGTCAAACCCTTGAGAAAGTATGTGTTGACGTGGTTGAAAGCGGAAAGATGACCAAAGATTTGGCGGTTTGTATTTACGGGAACAAAGTATCTGAGGATCAGTATTTATACACCGAGGATTTCTTGGAAGCCTTAAACAGCGAATTGAAAGCCCGTTTGGCATAATCCAACGGAGCCAATGGAGAAACAGTCTCGGCAGGGCCGGGGCTGTCAACCAGAGTACCAGTATATAGGAGTTCGCTCCAACAGAAGGGCCTCGTTTCAAACGAGGCCCTTCTTATTCAAAATAACGTCAACAAATCCTCATTCCCGAGATCAAGAGCCCTTCAGACAATGGCCTTCAGACGCCGGCCCTCAGATGGCGGCCCTCAGTCATCGCATCGCACCTTCGGCCACAGAACCCGGATCAAAACAGGTAACTCAATCCAATTTTCAACTGCAACCACTGCGACCGATGAATCTCCCGAAGCATAATACTCGTCATCACTTCTTGCTGCGTTGAGCCATTGTAATAACCACTATAACTGTCAACGTTGTACAATTTCACACCGGCTGCGTTCTTGAGCGTCAAACCCGAAGTCATCTCAAAGTTAAAACCCAAGTGCTCTGTAATCATATTTCGAGTCCCAAAACCATAAGAAATCGATGTCATCTTGCTGGTAATCCCCTCGCTACCGATAGGAACCAAAGTATCAAAAGTAGATGAAGAATAATAATTTGGCCAACGCAAATCATTGAAGGTTGATTTCGCTGATCCAAAATGCAGATTCGCAACCAAATACCCACCAAATGGAGCCGTTGAACCCGCGGTGCTTAAGTAATTTTTGACACCCACCGTAAATTCCCTGTAATGAAATCCCATCGAACCGGATGGCTGATATTCCTGATTGCCGCTCCATCCACCGCTGGGAATCACCACTTTTATGCCGTACGAAGCTACATCGCTAGGACTCATTGAACGATTGAAAGATTTCATTCCCAACTGATAAGACAGCGTAGATTTTCTTGCAACTTCATACGCAAATGCATAGTTGGTTTGATACTTCGGTATTTCCCGAAATAAACCCGAGAAATTGGATACCGCATACACCGAAATCGCCTGTTTCTTGCCAAGATATCCTGGATTGAAGAGCGGCTCCGACTTAGCCGATTTATCATCTGAGGCAAACGCCCACATCGGAAGACACAAACACCCAATGATTGTAATGAAAAGCCTTTTCATGTTATTTTCCTCCGTGAACTAAGTAATACATTTGATTGAATACCCTTGATTTAGCAAAATCACTTCGCCATCGATGTTTAAATTCATCTTCTTTTACCTTAATCAACTTTCCATCTTTCACATCATAAACCAATAAAAACTCCTCCCAAGTCCTATCCGTACCCAATTGGTAATATAAATAGTAAGGCATCAACGGATATAAAAGTATACAAATGAGCAAATTATTGACTTTAAACTTTCTGCGCAGCAAAGAAGATTCTACCGAAGTATAAGCCAAATAACGATTCGCCTCTCCACCCATTGCACCGCCAATGAACTGAGAATGATACAATACCATGGATTGGGTATCGTTGTTGATCCGCTCCATCATATAATCATTGATCAACATTTGTCGATTTATCAAATCGGTTGAAATCCCTGCCACTCCCGTAGAGGAGGGAATAATTTCCACGGAAACGTCTAATTTGTTACCGCCATCAAGCCAGTAATCCACCAGTTCTTCGCGCTTGGTCGCTTCATCAAAGGGATCTCGGTTGGATGTCTCTTCGTTTCCAACTGTAAATTTCACATTGGGCTCCATTAATACCAAGTGATGAAACTCTTTTAACCCTTCAAAACGTTTTGGTTTCTTTTTCGATTTGGTCTCGGTTGCAACAGCGCTGGCAGGAAAAACTCGCATCCTCCCCAGATATCCTTGCAACGAGTCCCTTTGCGGCAAACCATAGTAAATGGCCATATAGTAATCGCCGCTCACTACGTTCGCGGCCCTGCTCCTTGAAACGCGAGAACGTGGGTTTCTCAGCGACCCATCCCCTCCCTCGCCTTTGGATGTCGTACTATCCAATTTTGCCGCCTCCTCAGCGGGCAAAAAATCAATAAAATCCTGCAATCGAAAATTACATGCTCCTTGAACCAACCCAAAAACGCCACGGCCCAATTGCTCCATCATTGGATCCCGTCCCGGATGTCTTGAAGAAATCAACCACATTCGCATCGCAACAAACGCCCCAAAACTCCTCAAATCCATCTCTCTAATTCCCACAATCACAGGACGCCAATCACCCCGGGATTCCACCACATTGCAACCATATCGATCCAAATCATGCTCCTTTGATTTATGAAGCAACAGACCATACAACGACATAGCCTCTAACTGGTCAAAAAACAAACTTTCACCATACAATCGTCGCATCACATGTGTGAGATAGAACAACTCTCCATAATCTGCCCGCCGCTCATAAATCAACAACAATTCATGTCGAGCAATCTTCTGCATCTCCTTAAAACGTTCCTCGCCTACCAAAAAAAATGCCTTCGTCTTCTTCGGTTCGCCATCAATCATATCGCGCAAACGCACCACCCTACGGTCCAAACTCGGATGGGTCTTATTCTCATCGTCGCCCTGTGAAACCAGAAATTTCTGATCCTCAATGTCCGCCGCCTCCACCTTCATCTTTACCGCATCTTTCAATGTTTTTGGCAACACATAGGCATCATGTTCAAATGAATCCAACGACAATTTCAATTCTAAAAACGGAAAGTCGCCATACTTCAACATGTCAAATACAAAAACACCCTCCACCAAATCATAGCCCGAGCGCAACATCATTTGAAATCCCTTTTCATCCGCCTCCATTTCATGATCCTTGGAAAACTGATACAACGACTTGAGCGACTCATCCTGATCGCGTTTTCCCTTTTGTTTCTCACTCCCAACACGTTTCTTATATAAATCCAACGAGTGGCGTAAGGTGTAGTGTTGAATTTCATGGGCCAAAATGAAAGCCAGCTGACTCTCATTCTCAATACGGCTAAGCAAACCCACCGTCACCATCACCACCCCATTGCTCGTTGCATAGGCATTCACTTCTTGGGATTTCAATACATAAAATCGCAGTTCATTGAGCAAATCCTCCCTCTCGTTTGCCTTGAGCAATCTCTCAGCAACCGATTCAACAAACTGGCTCAGGGGGTCACCATACAAAACACGACCCGACATCAAGATTTCGTCTACACCAAATATCGAGCGAATTGCATGCTCACTTTCTTGTGTCCTATCCTCGCGATTTAAGTCTTTATCTAAGACCGATGCTTCAGCCCGAATCGCTTTGTTCACAGATCTCTCTCGAAAATCTTCCGGCATTTCGCCTTCACACTTCAATCCTATGTAATGATGAAATTTGGATTGATTTACGTCAAGTTTGGATTGATTGGATTGCGCACACAAATTTTGAACACCCAAAAACCAAATAGCTACCCATAATGAGCCTTTGCAAGCCCACTTCGTCAAGTTCCGCGACATGCACGCAACTTAAAACAAATCTTTCAACTTATCAAAAAACGACTTTTCCTTGGAAGATGGCTTGAAATTCTCTGATTCAGCCAATTTTTCCAACAAGGCTTTTTCTTCGCTATTCACCTTTGTGGGTACGTATACGTTTAAAATCACCAATTGATCACCTGTACCATAGCCATTCAAATCTGGGAACCCTTTCCCTTTCAATCTCAGCATCTTTCCTGGCTGTGTTCCCGCATCAATCTTGATTCTTACTTTGCCATCCAATGTAGGCACCTCAACGCTATCTCCCAAGGTGGCTTGCGTAAAACTCAACCACAGATGATAAATCACATTGTTGTCCTCACGGGTCAACTCCTCATGTGCGATGCCTTCCACAAGAACTATCAAATCTCCCGCAGAACCTCCGCCTGGACCGTAATTCCCCTTGCCGCTCATGCTCAACTGCATTCCCTCTGCAACACCACCCGGGATACGAATACTCGTTTCAATCTCTTGCGAAATCAAACCTTGTTCATTGGCTTCTTTGGGCTTACTTTCAATCATTTTACCCATACCCGAACAAACCGGACATGGACTATTTGTGGCCATCTGACCTAGGAATGTGTTTTGTACCCTTCGAACTGATCCTGAACCGTTGCACTGCTTACAAGTGGCATATTTCACACCCTCCGCTTGCACCATCCTACGATACTTCACCGTTTTCTCTACCCCAGATTTCATCTCAGGCAAGGTCAGCTTTATTTTAATTCGAATATTTGATCCTGCAGACCTCCTCGATCTTCCGCCACCGCCACCAAAAAAAGAACCAAATACGCCATCGTCGCCACCAAACACATCGCCAAACTGAGAGAAAATATCTTCCATGCTAAAACCATGTGCCCCACCGCCACCGCCAGCACCCATTCCCGCATGACCAAACTGATCGTAACGCTGCTTTTTCTCCGGATTACTCAGAACATCATAGGCTTCCGCCGCTTCTTTGAACATCTCCTCCGATTCCTTATCCCCCTGATTTTTGTCGGGGTGATATTTGATCGCAAGCTTTCGATAAGCCTTTTTTATCTCTTCTGCGGAAGCGCTTCGGCTCACACCGAGTATATCGTAATAATCTCTTTTGCTCATGGGAATTAACTACCAACTACAACCTTGGCAAATCTAATTACCTTATCATTTAAATAGTATCCTTTTTCAACCTCATCTATCACCTTGCCTTTCATCTCTGGTGTGGGGGCCGGAAACTGGGTAATCGCTTCATGAATTTCCGCGTCAAACACCTCGCCAATGCTCTCCATGGCTTTCAAACCCGTTTTTTGAAAAATGCCCGACATTTTCTTGTAAATCAAATCAAATCCTTCCACTGCCTTTTTTTCAGACTCTGACAAATTTTCCATCGCTTTTAATGCGCGTTCCATATCATCCAAAACAGGCAACAAACTCACTACCAAGTCTTTAGAAGCTGTCTGCATCCAATCCAATCGATCTTTCGTGGTTCTGCGACGGAAATTCTCAAATTCACTGTACAAACGCAAATATTTGTCGCGCTCTTGAACCAATTGATCATTCAAATCAATCTCCGTAGTTCCTGACTCCTCCATTGCGGCTGCATTTTCAACAATCCCTTCCACCTTTTCTTGAAGATGATCTTGGTCTTTTAAGGGTTCTTCGTTCACTGATTTATCTTTATTTTTTGGCATTGCTCTCTGCTACTTTCAATTTTATTGCCAATTATTGCAAAATGCCATATTGTCAGATGAACTATTGTCAACAATAAGCGTTATTTGTTCTTATTCACAGCAGCATGTTTACTGGAATCGTAGAAAGCCAAGCCAAGGTCATTGCCATCAACCAAAACGGTAGCAATGTTGATTTCGTTTTTGAATCAGACCTCGCACAAGAATTAAAAATCGACCAAAGTCTATCCCACAATGGTGTTTGTTTAACTGTGACCGGCATCAGCGAAAACACCTACACCGTTACCGCCATCCAAGAAACACTGCAACGCACGAATTTGGGTCAATTGCAGCCCAACCAATTGGTAAACCTCGAGCGATGCCTCCCAGCCAACGGCCGTTTGGATGGACATATTGTTCAAGGTCATGTAGACTGCGTGGGTACGATCGATGAAATTCACGACCTCGACGGCAGCTGGATGATTTTTGTCAGCCATATTCCCGAAGCAGGCCTCACCGTAACCAAAGGTTCCGTGTGCCTCAATGGAGTCAGCCTAACCGTAGTTGATAGCTTCGCCGATGCCTTTAGCGTAGCCATCATTCCCTACACTTGGGAACACACCAATTTATCAAAACTCACACCCGGAGATTCGGTGAATATTGAGTTCGATATATTAGGGAAATACATGAAAAAAATGTCCGTATCTTTGCCACTAATAAAATAAGACTGAAACAGCACTTTATGAAACTCCTCTCCTTCCTCTTTACATCCAGTATCGGCAGGAAAGTACTTATGGCGGTCACCGGGTTATCCTTGGTGGCTTTTTTGTTGGTACACTGCGGTATCAATGCCTGTATTTTCTTCAACGATGGCGGCGAAACATTTAACGCAGCCGCAGAATTCATGGCTCACAATTGGCTCATCAGAACCGCTGAAGTGGGATTGTTTGGCGGCCTGCTCATCCACATCATTCAAGGATTGGCACTAACATTCAGCAATCAAACCAAAAGGAAAGAAAAATATGGGGCCAATGCCGGCAATGCCAACAGCAAATGGTATTCTCGTAGCATGAGTATCTTGGGAAGTTTATTGTTGATTTTCTTGGTGATGCACCTCAAACATTTTTGGGTTGTTTCTCGCTTTACCGATGCAATTCAGGAAACTCCAGGCTCAACTTTGTTCGATGAAATGATCATCGTTTTCAGCGAGCCTTTGCCAGTAATTATTTATGTCATCGGTTGCCTGAGCTTGGCCTATCACCTGTTGCACGGTTTCCAAAGTGCATTTCAATCCATGGGCATCAACCACCCAGCCTATTCACCGATCATAAAATCCATAGGTTCTGCGTTTTCAATCATTGTTCCACTTGTGTTTGCCGCCATGCCCATCGCTATGCATTTGGGATGGATCAAATAATTTATCGATCATTTCAAAATCATGACACTCGAATCGAAAATCCCAGCAGGTACAGTTGCCGAAAAATGGACTCAATACAAAAGTTCCGTTCCATTGGTAAACCCCGCCAATAAAAGGCAATTAGAAATTATCGTGGTAGGTACGGGTCTCGCAGGAGCCAGTGCCGCAGCTACTTTGGCAGAAATGGGCTATAAAGTAAAAGCCTTCTGTTTTCAAGACAGCCCCCGCAGAGCACACTCCATTGCTGCCCAAGGTGGAATTAATGCCGCAAAAAATTATCAAAACGACGGTGACTCAGTGCATCGTTTATTTTACGATACGATCAAAGGTGGCGACTACCGCGCCCGTGAAGCCAATGTGCATCGCTTGGCAGAATGTTCAACTTCTATCATCGACCAATGTGTAGCGCAAGGTGTTCCTTTCGCCCGCGAATACGGCGGAACACTTTCCAACCGCTCTTTCGGTGGAACGCAAGTGCAACGTACATTCTATGCCGCAGGTCAAACCGGACAACAATTGTTGCTCGGTGCCTACAGCGGACTCGAACGTCAAGTGGGACTGGGCAACGTGAAAATGTATGCCCGCCATGAAATGATCGAAGTGGTGAAAATCGATGGCAAAGCACGCGGTATCATCGCCCGTGACTTGGTTTCTGGTAAACTTGAAAGACATTTCGGTCATGCCGTATTGTTGTGTACCGGTGGTTACGGAAACGTATTCTATCTGTCAACCAACGCCATGGGTAGTAACGTGACCGCCGCTTGGAAAGCCCACAAAGCCGGTGCTTACTTCGGTAACCCTTGCTTCACGCAAATCCACCCAACTTGTATCCCCGTTTCAGGACACTATCAATCCAAATTGACATTGATGAGTGAATCACTCCGAAACGATGGTCGTATTTGGGTGCCCAAAAAACAGAACGATGAACGTCATCCAAACGACATTCCTGAAGATGAACGCGATTACTACCTAGAACGTCGCTACCCAGCCTTCGGTAACTTGGTGCCCCGCGATATCGCTTCGCGTGCAGCGAAAGAACGTTGCGATGCAGGGTATGGTGTAGGCCAAAGCAAAATGGCTGTCTATTTGGATTTCAAATACAACATGATGCAACGCTACGGTAGAACCGAAGCCAGCAAATTAAACATCGCCAATCCCGACGATGAAACCCTCATCCGTTTGGGAAAAGAAGTGGTAAAAGAGAAATACGGCAACTTGTTTGATATGTACAAGCAAATTACCGACGAAGATCCCTACGAAACGCCCATGCGCATCTATCCTGCGGTTCACTATACAATGGGTGGATTGTGGGTAGATTACGATCTAATGACAACCGTTCCAGGTATGTACGCCCTCGGGGAAGCCAACTTCTCTGATCATGGAGCAAATCGTCTTGGGGCATCTGCGCTGATGCAAGGATTGGCCGATGGGTATTTCGTAATTCCCATCACCATTGGAAACTACCTCAGCAAAGAAATCCATACCAAACCCATTCCTACCGACCATGAAGCGTTTGTGGCAGCAGAAAAAGCGGCAAGTGATCGCATCCAACAGTTGATGTCGATCCAAGGTACTCGCTCCGTGGAAAGCTATCACCGTGAGTTGGGTCTTATCATGTGGAACAAATGTGGTATGGCCCGTAACGAAAAAGGATTGAAAGAGGCCATCGCCGAAATCCAAGCGCTTCGCGCCGACTTCTACAAAAACGTGCGAATCCCTGGCAGCATCAACGAATTCAACCCTGAATTGGACAAAGCAGGTCGCGTTGCCGATTTCTTGGAATTGGGTGAATTGATGTGTGTAGACGCATTAAATCGCAATGAAAGTTGCGGGGGACACTTCCGCGAAGAATACCAAACGGAAGAAGGGGAAGCCTTGCGCGACGATGAGAACTACATGTACGTGGCGGCTTGGGAAAGCAAGGGTGATTCATGGGAATTACACAAGGAAGAATTGAAATACGAAAACATCAAAATCCAACAACGCAGTTACAAATAATCCCATAACAAAAAGATTATGAGCAAGTTAATGAAATTAAACTTAAAAGTATGGCGCCAAAAAAATGCCGAAAGCGCCGGTAACTTTGAAGAATATAAGGTCGATGCAAGTCCCGACATGAGCTTTTTAGAAATGTTCGATGTCTTGAATGAGCAGTTGATTGAAACAGGAAAAGAACCCGTTGCATTTGACCACGATTGTCGTGAAGGCATTTGCGGCATGTGCTCAATGGTGATCGATGGTCGCCCGCATGGTCCAAAGCAAGGGGTAACAACCTGTCAGTTGCACATGCGTAGCTTCAACGACGGAGATACAATCACTGTGGAGCCTTGGCGTGCCAACGGCTTCCCCGTTATCAAAGATTTAACCGTAAACCGAAGTGCTTTTGATCGCATCATTGCTGCCGGCGGATTTATTTCTACCAATGCAGGCAATGCGGTGGATGCCAATTCTGTTTTGGTTCCCAAAGAAATTGCCGACGAGGCATTTGAAGCTGCAACTTGTATTGGTTGTGGAGCGTGTGTAAGCGCTTGTAAAAATGCTTCTGCCATGTTATTCGTTGGTGCCAAAGTAACACAGTTGTCGATGTTACCCCAAGGTAAACCCGAACGTGAATCCCGCGTAGTTGCGATGGTTAACCAGATGGATGCCGAAGGATTTGGTGCTTGCACCAACACAGGTGCTTGCGCCGCTGAATGCCCCAAACAAATTCCATTGAGTGTAATCGCCACCTTAAACCGTGAATACATTCGTGCGAAAATGAACGGCAAATAATTGTCCCAATTTCCATTATGAATACCAAGAAGCGCCCAAAAACCATTGTTTTGAGGGCGCTTCTTGTTTTCATTCCTTGGTTATGTATTGGTTGTGATCCTTATTTCTCGGGACACGACATGGGATTTCCATTTGAAGTACCTGTTGAATATACTCCATGCCACAATCAAGAAATCATTGTACCGGGAAATACGTATACCCTCTTAAATGGCACCCAAGTTCAATGGGATTCTGTATTGTGCTTATTTACGAATATTACAGTCAATTACCGCAATGAAACCCATCCAATTCATGTTTTCAACAGCGGAGGAATCAATGGATCTGGCCCACTCCTAGATACCATTGCCCCAAGCGTCTATTTCATCCGATGGCCTTTTCAAACAAAAATGAACCTAGGCATGTCGGTTGAAAGGGGAGTACAACCCATCACGCTACAACAAGTGCATGCCATTTTGGGCGTTGATTCCTTCGTGAACCACAGAAACAACACGGATTTATTCTGGGCAAATCCACTCAAATTTGGAAACACTGCCATGAATAACAGCACCCTACAAGGTTACACGTTTCAATGGTATTTTGGAAAGTACCTCGACAACAAAACTTGGAAACCTTTTCAGATAAAAATTGCATCTGATGCTTTGCGATGTGTTCCCTATTTTGCTGCCGGCATCCCAATTCAGGTAGGGGATTCACTGCGTTGCAGAGCCAATCTAAACAGCATGTTTGGGAATTACGATTTCACGCAATTCGCTTTCAACGAAGGCAAAAGCGCCGACGAAAAAAATGCCTTGTTGGGCATCATCAGAAATCAACAGAATCCGTTACTCGAGAGTTTCAAATTTGCACCGCGTTAGACTGCGAAGCAGAGATCAATCCAAAGGAATTCTCAAACCCAATTCCAAACCAATCTGTGGCGAGAAATAGGTTTGTACTCCTTTGTTATTGGGCAACATGGGAAACAAAATTTTGGGGGACGCATAAATATGAACACTTCGATCCAAATTGTATTCCATGCGCATAGAGGCTGTCAACATTGCATTGCCTTTTACCATCGTAGATGGGGTCAATAACACACCCGTATCTACTGTGGTCGCCACATAGTCGTTCACCACAAAATTGTTCCCCTGTGGCATTTCAAAGCCCACCGTGTGTATTCGCAATTCGTGATTCACTTGAATGGCAGGCATCACACCCACCTGATACCACAAACTGGCATTTTGTAATTGAAACCGCACGCCATCAAGTCGTTTTTCGTAGGCAAATAAACCGGCAATGAATCGACTGTGATATTCATAATGCACCTCCATCAGTCCAGCACTCACCATATTGGGATAAATTCCAACATCAGGGTGGATGACATATTTAAACATCTGCCCTTCCTTCACGCGGGTAAAACCATTGTTTACCATGGCAGCGCCAAATACGAAATTGGAGTATCCGTTGATTTTTTTGTGATAGCTCAAGTCGAAATTGAACGTCTTTAAACTGCGATCCGTCTTGGCAAACGAATCCCTCAACTGCGACTCGGTATAGCCACCGGCAACATCAGGTTGATAGCCCACTATCCATGAACGACTCCAATTGGGGGTAACAGAAATCGAAAGGGAATTCGCCCACTTTTTTTCTCTGGGTTGCTGGGCAAAAACCAATCCCATCATTGCCAAAAGGCTTACTATTGAAATACTCTTTTTCATCAATATTCTGTTTCGTCTTCAAATTCCAAAACACGCAAATGATTGTAGAATCGCCATACTCCGAACATCGCAGCGACAAACAATCCCACGGTAAATCCTATCCAAATCCCATACACTTGCCAGTCCTGCCAAACACCCAATAGGTAAGACAAGGGCAGTGAAATTATCCAATAACTCAAAATCGACAATCCAGAGGACCAATTTACGTCCTTGATTCCTCTCAGTAGGTTCATCGCTCCGGCTTGAATACCGTCGGCCAATTGAAAAATCGCAGCCAAAATAAACAAGGGCAAAATGGTAGGCATAACATCCGGTTTCACCTCATACAACCGCGCAATCCAATGATTTCCGAAGATAAACAACAGGGCATTTCCCACTTCAAAAACGGCAATAATCAGAAATATGGCATGGGCCGCATGTCGGATTTGATCGCGATTTTTTTCACCGTACTTATTTCCTACGATGATAGCGCCTGCCATGGCGATCCCACTCACCACCATATAGGTAATCGATGCAAAGCTCAATGCAACGGCATGGGCGGCTAACTGTTTGGCCCCATACCAACCCACCATCACCCCAGACAAGCCAAAACACGCCCACTCAGCAAAGGTTTGTAGCGCGATTGGCAAGCCGATTCGCCATATGCTTGGCAGTTCAATTCTAATTTTGGACCATCCGGGCATCGTCTTGGGAACGTATTCTCGCATGAACGCTGAATATCGAACATACCACAAGCCCACCAAAGCCATCACAATTCTCGAAATCAAGGTGGCATATGCAGCACCATTGAGCCCGAGGGGGGTGACCCCGAAATGGCCATAAATCAAGACGTAACACAGAAAAACATTCAAGCCCAATCCACCCAAAGTAATTAACATGGCTATTTTGGTATGCCCCAGACCATCAGTAAACTGTCTGGTAACCACATTAAACAACAGTGGCAAAATACTCCAACTGAGGATATTCAAAAAACCTGGAGCCAAACGCTCAATCGCATCGTCCTGCTTTAACCAATGAAAATTGTGAACGAAAACCTGTAAAACAACAAATTGAAAGGCAAACAAAATCAACGCTGCAACCAAACCTGCGCGATAGGTAATAAAACCGTCAGCCGCCCTTTTTTGTCCTACTTTAATACTCACCAAGGTGCTCACAGAAAACAATACCCCAAATGTGAGACCGCTGATCATGAAAAATAAATTGTTCGCCTGATTCACACTGGCGAGCTCCTCTGATCCCAAAGGACCCACCATCAGCATATCGGCAACACCCATTAACACAATCCCTAGCTGACCTAAGATAATAGGATAAGCCAATTTTATGGTCTGCTGAATCTGTACTTTATACGTTTTGAAGGGATTTTGCATGAAAAGAACGTACAAAAATAGGCCAATTATCTCCGAACTCAGCGCGCTTGGTATGTTAAGTATTAACTTTGCAACGTGGTAGAAGTATTATGGGAAGACAATCACCTGTTGGTGGTAAGTAAACCCGCAGGTTTGGCGGTACAAGGTGATTTAACCGGTGATACCCATTTGTTGGAATGGGCAGAGCGTTACATTGCCGAAAAATACAACAAGCCCGGAAAGGCTTTTATTGGATTGGTACATCGCTTAGACAGACCTGTGAGCGGCGTTGTAGTTTTGGCCAAAACGTCAAAAGCACTTACCCGAATGAGTGAGATTTTTCGAGAGAAAAAGAACACCAAAATCTATCATGCCAGTACTTTAAAAGCGCTTCCTGGAGAATCCGGAACCCTTACCCACCATT
>CAZZKP010000028.1:0-17142 GCA_964654675.1 uncultured Bifidobacterium sp.
TTGTAGATGGGAATGATTACAGATAAATCTATTTTGGACGCTGCCATTCAACAAAAATATGCAAATTGAATAAGTACCTTTGTGATAAATTATAAAACATGAGCAAAATGCGTTTTTCCGGTCATTTATTTTTATCAGTTATCGCATTTGCGATATTCGGTCAGGTTTCTTGCCAGAGTAAAACACAGGATTCCCATGAAATGGTGATCACTGAAAAGTCTTTTGATGATGCCATAAAGGGCGATAAATTGGTGATGGTTGATTTTTATACAACGTGGTGTGGACCGTGTAAAAAGATGGCTCCATTTGTTCATCAACTGCGTGAAATTCGACCCAATGATGTCATTGTCTTACAGGTTGATGCAGAGGCGCAGGCCAGCATCGCAGATAGATATCGTTTGGAAGGGTATCCAACGGTAATTTTCTTCAAGCGAGGACAAGTTGTAGGTAGAGTTTTGGGTTATCAGACCTATGAAAGTCTCAGCGGATTTGTAGACCGTTTCAAATAGGATATTCTGGAACGGAGAGGCCTTATTTCACGAATTTTTTATGGCCTGAACAAGGAGGAAATTAGGGATTCAAAAAGAAGTGGAAACTATCTCCACGCAAGCCCATTCTCAATGTTTCTAGGGGGATTATCTCGTTGGGAGCAATGTTTCCCAGGTTTACGTTGCTGCCGTAGAGTTGAATAAACCAAACTTGTTGTTCTTTTTTTGGTGCTTCCCAAATGACATCGGCTTGTGGGATTTTGCGGATGATTTCAGCCACCAATCCGGAGCGAACTTCGCCGGTTCCTCTAAAAATGCCAACGGTTCCTGACTCTCTTGCTTCACCAATCACTTTCCATGCGCCGGCTTGCAATTCCGTTTCCATTTGCTCTATCCACTCGTAGGGTGGGATGATTTTTTCGGCGTCCTTGCTGCCTACTTCACTCAATACGGTGAAGTTCTTTGACAGGGTATGGATGTAGTTGCACTTGACATCGTGATTCATGTCCAAGCTGCCATCGCTTACTTCGATGTGGGTGATGCCCAATTTCTCAATCAACTTGACATAATCATCAAATTGGTTGCGAACGATATAGGCTTCGAACAAGGTACCTCCCAAATAAACGGGGATATTTGCGCTTTTGTAGAGGTTGATCTTATCTTGAAGCTTGTTCGTGAATACACTGGTGCCAAAGCCCAATTTTATGATATCGGTGTAATGGCTTCCATTTTCTAAAAAATTCTCGACCTCTTGAAGGCTCAAACCTTTATCCATCACCATCGTTAAACCATTGTTACGGGGTTTTACGGTTCTATCGGGTAATTGGCTCAGGTTGAATAATTCTCTGTTCATATTCCAGTTCTAGGCGTTGTGAATTTTGCGATGCAAGCCAAAATTGTTGTGGCTTTTTTTAGCTCTGGTGCAAAGGTAAACAATTGAATGTGTTCATTGGCATTGATTTCCAATGCTTTTTCAAGAATGATGAGGGCTGCAGAGGTTTGTCCGCTCAAATAACACAATGCTGCCAAGCGATAAAAAAGTCCGCTATGTTTTGGATTGTTCAACAAGCCTGTTTCGATAACGTCGAGTGCTTTGTCTGTATTTCCTGTTTCATAAAGAGAAGTACTAAAATCCAACCAAACCTCTGGATTGCCTGCGTGCTCAATGGTGAGAGACTCATACAGTGGCTCCCACTTTTCGGGCAAATTGGCACCAAAATACGCCGAAGCGAGCACCATTCCGTAATCACATTCAAAATGATCTAGGTCGTAGGCACGCTCGAGATAGGGGATGGCTGCAACATAGTTTTCTTCATAATGCCAAGTGAGGCCCATCGAATACCAGCATTCGGCATCTTGAGGCTGATGTTTTAGAATTTCTTTATAAATCGAGCGGCAAGTTTTGATATCTCCCTGTTCGTAGTGGCTCCAAGCCAAAAGGCCTTCGATTTCAATAAAGGTTTTTTTAGGGAAGCGTGTTTGGAGTTCATTGTATTGAAGAATAAATTTCTCGTATTGACCGAGTTCGTAGGTGCATTCGAGAAAAGTGACCCAAGCATCGGCAAAATTCTCATTGATTGTAACCGCAAAATCCAGCGCTTTTAGGGCTTGTTCGTGATCGCCTTGGGCCATGTACCCTGAGCCGAGAACGTACCATGCCTCCGCTGAGTAAGGATCTTTGTCGATGATTCGCTGAATCATGGGAATGAGCGCATCAATCAATCCACTTTCCTCTGCTTTTTCAATATACTTTTCCAAGATTACACTCACTTCGGCTCCTGTATCCAAGGCTTTTTCAAGTACTGGCATGGCCAATTCAAACTGTCCGTGGAACAGCGATATTTCCAAAAAGTCTTCCAACATGGCCTCCTCGTCGCCCACATTTTGGAGGACCGACATCAATTCTTCTAGCGCCTTTTTCTTGTTTCCTTGAATACTCACGATGAGGGACTGCATAAAACCGAGAGCCGGTTCAAAGGGGGTATATTGCAAGGCTTGGGTTATGGCAACCCTAGCTTTGGCATATTTTTGATCTCTTACCAACCATTCCACCAGATGCAGGGTAAAAATCGCCATATATGGAAATTGATTTATGGCTGTTTCGAGAATTACTTTGATATAGGTATCGGCTCGGTATTGTCCGGTTTGTGCGGGGAATTGACTTGCGTAATAGCGATACAATTCCAGCCACTCTCGAGCGGAGAAATTTGAACGCTGTTTGCTCTCAAAGTCGCGTACCAAAGCGTCTAAATCGCCTTGAAAAACATCTTCTTCGTCTTCGTCGTCCCAGTCTGATGAAAAGAAACTCATTGAGTCAAAATTACTACGCCAAAGCCCGCGGATACTCAGTTTTGAGGGCTTCTATTCCCCAACTTTTACACATACTTTTTGGTATGGCTTGGGGAGGTCTATTTTTATTGGGATTTATTGATTTGGGAATTGTAAACTTGCAGTTCGGAATTGGTGCTGGTTGATTTTGTTAACGATAATCTCAAGAAATTGAATGAATACGCCCTTGGTATATGGTCTTGTAACGGGATTTGTGATGAGTATTTCTCTGGGAGCCATTTTTTTCTTGTTGATTCAAGCAGGCCTTGCTGGGGGAGTGAAGAAAGGTATGCCGTTGGCTTTGGGTGTGATTACTGGCGATTTCATCTATGTGTTATTGGCTTTGCATTTCTCCGAGTTCATTACGGAGCAATTGAATGAATACAAGGTTTGGATTTCCATGTTGGGGTCTGTAGTATTTTTTGGGTTGTCGATGTGGCATTTTGTGTATTACCGACGGTCAAAAAAAGATGCGAGTTTTGAAACGCGGAGCGACCAAATGCAGGACAGCAAACTTTTTATCAAAGCATTGACAATTAATTTGTTGAATCCTGTGAACATCGTTTGGTGGCTGGGATTGTTCAGTTTACCTCCGGGATCTGGATTCGATTACCATGAAAAATGGGTATTTGGTTTAGCCGCTTTGGCCACTGTCTTTGTGACGGAGTTGGGCGTTTCTTGGGGGGCGGGAAAAATCAAGCACTATCTAACGGACGATAGAATTCGTCATTTAGATTTGGTTTTGGGATGCCTATTTTTGGGCATGGGAATTTACTTACTCACTTTTTTGAAAGACATACTTTAACCTTTGTCTTGACAGAGTTCGGTAAGCACACCACCCGTGGATTTTGGGTGTAAGAAAGCGATATGTTTGTTGTCGGCTCCTGCCTTGGGTACAGTGTGAATTGGTTTGAAACCTTCTTCTGATTTTTCTTCCAAGGATGTTATTATATCGTCGACTTCAAAGGCGAGATGATGCAGTCCCTCACCGCGTTTTTCAATGAAATTTGCAATGGTACTTTGGGGGTTTGAAGCGGCAAGTAGTTCGATTTTGACATCGCCCACTTGAAAAAAGGAAGTGATGACGTGTTCGCTTTCAACGGATTCGCGTTTGTAGGGTTTACAACCTAAAAGCTTTGTAAATAGGGCTTCTGATGCATCTAAATCGGCCACTGCAATGCCAATATGTTCAAGTTTTTTCACACTCATTTCACATACAAAGAACATTCTTTTGAGATAAACTAAAAATAAGAAAACAAACAATCTGCTTATGCGTTAATTTTGCAGTTTAGAAAGTATCTAAATAACTATTCATATCATGTTAAAATTGCCAATATACCTCGACAACAACGCAACCACACAGATGGATCCCCGTGTGTTTGAAGCCATGAAGCCTTATTTTTTGGAAATTTACGGGAACGCCGCCAGCAAGAGTCATCCCTTTGGATGGGCCGCTGAGGAAGCGGTAGACTATGCCCGTGGGCAGGTTGCCTCGTTGATTGGTGCGAGTGAAAAGGAAATTATTTTCACCAGTGGAGCCACTGAGAGCAATAATTTGGCGATTAAGGGAGTTTTTGAGATGTATGCAAGCAAGGGCAATCACATCATTACATTATCAACGGAGCACAAGGCGGTATTGGATGCTTGCAAGCATTTAGAAAAACTTGGCGCGGAGGTTACCTATTTGTCGGTTGGATACGATGGGATGATCGATCCAGCGGTGATTGAGGCTGCCATCAAACCGAATACCATTTTGGTGACGGTGATGTACGGCAACAACGAGTTGGGTGTGGTGCAGAAGATTTCTGAAATTGGTGCAATTTGCAAAAAACATGGCGTTTTGTTTCATAGCGATGCAACCCAAGCGGTAGGAAAAATTCCGGTTGATGTATTGGCTGATCACATTGATTTGATGAGTTTTACAGCCCACAAGATGTATGGACCAAAGGGCGTTGGTGCATTGTACGTGCGTCGGAAAAATCCTCGTGTGAAGGTGACCGCTCAAATGGATGGTGGCGGTCATGAAAGAGGTATGCGCAGTGGAACTTTAAACGTTACGGGCATTGTAGGGTTCGGTAAAGCTTGTGAAATCGCCAAAGCTGAGATGGCAGAAGAAAGCGTTCGTTTGCGTGGTATGAGAGATCGTTTGGAGCGTGAACTATTGACGTTAGAAGAAAGTTATTTGAATGGAAATAAGGAGCATAGGCTTCCACACACAACCAATATCAGTTTTAAATATGTAGAGGGTGAGGGCTTGATGATGGGCGTGAAGGATGTCGCTGTTTCGAGCGGATCCGCTTGTACTTCGGCTTCATTGGAACCAAGTTATGTGTTAAAGAGCTTGGGTTTGGACGATGAATTGGCGCACAGTTCTTTGCGTTTTGGTCTGGGTCGTTTTACGACCGAAGCGGAAATCGATTTTACCATCAATTTGGTGAAGGAAGCAGTAACGAAATTGCGTGAGATGAGCCCGTTGTGGGAGATGTTTAAGGAAGGCATTGATTTGAAATCGATTCAATGGAGCGAACATTGATGGTTTGTTTAGAATCACTCCAAATGGTAAATTTGTAAAAGAAAAAATATGGCATACTCAGATAAAGTAATCGATCATTACACCAACCCAAGGAACATTGGTACTTTGGACAAATCAAAAACCAACGTTGGAACCGGATTGGTGGGTGCTCCTGAATGTGGAGACGTAATGCGTTTGCAAATTGAAGTAGATGAGACAACTGGCATCATTCAAGACGCCAAATTCAAGACGTTTGGTTGCGGTTCTGCAATTGCTTCTTCTTCTTTGGCCACTGAATGGTTAAAGGGTAAATCGATCGACGATGCTTTGAACATAGACAACATGGAAATAGTGGAAGAGTTGGCGTTACCACCTGTGAAAATTCACTGTTCCGTATTGGCTGAAGACGCAATTCGTTCTGCCATCAATGATTATCGTGCCAAGAACGGTTTAGAGCCGATTGAAAGTACCAAAGTTCATCATTAATCTGAAATATGATTGCCCAAGGAAATGAAATTACCATTACGGATAAAGCCTTAACAAAGGCTTATGATTTGATGCGTGAGTCAAACATTTTGGGTGCCGACTATTTTCTTCGTGTAGGCGTGAAGGGTGGCGGTTGTTCAGGTCTTACTTATGAATTGGATTTCGACAATGAGAGCAAACCGGGGGATATGGAATTTGGTGATGAGCGTTTAAAAATCGTCTGCGATATGAAGAGTTTCTTGTATTTGTGTGGTACGGAATTGGATTTTTCGGATGGTTTGAATGGCAAGGGATTTAATTTTATCAATCCCAATGCTTCTCGCACTTGTGGTTGTGGCGAGAGTTTCTCCATCTAATGGAAACCATTTTCATTCACACCCCATACATCCAACTAAATCAGGCCCTCAAGCTTTTGGGATGGGTGGAGAGCGGATCCATGGCGAACGAGGTGATTACTGAAGGAAGTGTTGTGGTTGATGGTGTTCAAGAATTTCGCAAACGCAACAAACTATACCCCGGCGCTGTGATTGAATTTGAAGGTCAGAAAGCAACGGTTGTTGCTCAATAATCAAGGATTACACCACTACGTTTACAATTCTTCCTTTCACTAGGATGAATTTTTTGAGGGGTTTGCCTTCCATCCATTTGATTACCAATTCGTGGTTCAACACGGCTTGTTTGATTTCGTCCTCTGATGCACTGAGTTCAAATTCCATTTGCGCCCTGGTTTTTCCATTGATACTAATGGGGTAGTTGAAAGAATTTTCTACCAAAAACGACGCATCGTATTGAGGCCAATTTGCGATATGTATACTCTCTTTGTTGCCCAGCTGATGCCATAATTCTTCTGCAATGTGGGGAGCAAACGGAGCCAAAATGACCAAGATGGGCTCAAGAATTTCACGCTTTCTGCACTTTAACGTGCCGAGTTCATTGGTGGCAACCATGAATGCAGAAACAGAGGTATTGAAACTCATACTTTCGATGTCTTCTGTCACCTTTTTGATGGTTTTGTGCAGTATTTTCAATTCCTCATTCGAGGCTTTTTCGTTTGAAACCGCCCAATTTTCCCCTTCGTAAAAAAGTCTCCAGAATTTGCCGAAGAATCGACTCACGCCCTCAATTCCGTTGGTGTTCCAGGGCTTTGAATCTGTAAGTGGACCCAAAAACATTTCGTACATTCTCAGGGTATCGGCACCGTATTGGGCGCATACATCGTCTGGGTTCACGACATTGCCCCAGCGCTTGCTCATTTTCTGTCCATCCTCTCCCATGATCATCCCCTGATTCACCAATCTTTTGAAGGGCTCGTCCCAAGAAATGTAGCCAAGATCAAAGAGGAATTTTGTCCAGAAACGACTGTATAGAAGGTGACCGGTTGCATGTTCAGAACCACCCACATATAGATCTACTTGTTTCCAATATTCGAGAGCCTCTTTTGAGGCAAATACTTCCTTATTATTTGGGTCGGTGTAGCGAAGGAAATACCAACTACTGCCTGCCCATCCAGGCATCGTATCTGTTTCGCGATGGCCTTTTGAGGTGTTTACCCAATCAGAGACGGCGGACAATGGACTTTCACCGTTGCCAGAGGTTTTATAACTTTCTACTTGGGGCAATTCCACGGGAAGTTGAGTTTCAAGCTGGGGAATTCCCTCGCTATCGTAGGTAATGGGGAAGGGTTCACCCCAATAACGCTGTCGTCCAAAACCCGCCTCTCTGAGTTTATAATTTACTTTTGCCTGACCCCAGCCGGCTTTTTCTACCTTGTTGATGGCGGCTTGAATGGCTTCTTTTACGGCTAAGCCATCCAAAAATCCTGAATTAAAGCAGATGCCTTCTTTGGCGCTGAATGATTCTTTTAGGGGCAATTCGAGTTCGGAATTTGAGGGTTTGATTACTGGAATGATGGGCAAGTTAAAGGCTTTTGCGAAGGCAAAATCTCGATCATCATGAGCGGGAACGGCCATGATGACCCCGGTGCCGTAATTCGCCAATACGTAATCGCTCACCCAAATTGGAATGGGCTCGCCGGTAAATGGATTGATTGCTTCCAAGCCTGTGAATACGCCAGTTTTTGTGGTATCGGCCATTCGATCGATTTCACTGCGATTTTTTGCTTTGTTGGCATATTCTTGAACGGCGGGCCATTGGGCATCGCTGCAGAATTCCTCAAGATTTTCAAGTTCTGGGGCTACCACCATAAAGGTTGCGCCAAAGATGGTATCTGGGCGTGTGGTAAATACTTTGAGAGTTTTTAGGGTGCCACGAACAACGAAATCAATTTCAGCGCCTTGACTTCTGCCGATCCAATTTTTTTGAATTTCCTTGATTGCGTCGCTCCATTGGATCGTTTCAAGACCTTCAATCAGTCGATCTGCATACGCTGTAATCCGCAAGCTCCATTGTTTCATTTTTTTGCGAATCACCGGGTAGCCGCCTCGTTCACTAAGGCCATTGATTACCTCTTCATTGGCCAACACTGTGCCCATCGCTTCGCACCAATTCACTGTGGTTTCATCGATAAAAGCCAAACGGAATTGATTGAGTACGTTATGTTTTTGTATCGGTGAAAATCCTTGCCAATCTTGGGCTGAGAAATCGCTGATTTTGCCTCCGTGTGCGTTGTGGTTTGCAGAGCCATTGGCAGAAAAATGGTCCTCGAGTGTGGAAATGGGTTCAGCTTTTTTTGCAGATTTGTTGTACCAATGATTAAAGAACAGCCCAAAAATCCACTGGGTGTATTGATAATAATTGGGGTCGCAGGTTTTTACTTGTCGATCCCAATCGTAAGAAAAGCCCATAATGTTGAGCTGCTCCCGAAATCTTTTGATATTTTGTTCGGTGGTAACGGATGGGTGTTGGCCTGTTTGAATGGCATATTGCTCAGCGGGCAAGCCAAAAGCGTCATAACCCATGGGATGAAGAACATTAAATCCTTTTAATCTCTTGTATCTTGAAACGATATCACTGGCGATGTAGCCCAGAGGATGGCCAACGTGTAACCCACTTCCTGAAGGGTAAGGAAACATGTCGAGCGCATAGTATTTTGGCTTGCTAGGATCAATTTGTACAGAGTACAATTTACTTTTTTCCCATTCGGCTTGCCATTTTTTTTCGATTTCAGTAAAGGTATATTGAGCTGACATAAAGGTTGCGACTGCGAAAATACAATAGATGGCGGTTTTTTAACGACCTTTGCGGTTCATGGCCGATAGCAATTTTATTGATTACGTGAAGATTTGCTGCCGAAGTGGTAGTGGCGGACCTGGTAGCAGGCATTACAATCGTACAAAAATGAATCCTCGCGGGGGTCCAGATGGGGGTGATGGCGGAAAGGGTGGTGATATCATTCTTCAAGGGAATGCTCAGTTGTGGACGTTGATTCACTTGAAGTATCGGAAGCATGTGATGGCCACTGATGGTATCGCTGGGAGTGAAAATCGGAGTTCTGGTGCATACGGCGATTCGGTGATTTTGGAAGTTCCTTTGGGCACGGTAGCTCGGGATGCAGAGACCGGAGAGGTTTTGTTTGAAATCACGGAAGACGGCGAAAAGAAGGTTTTGGTTCCGGGCGGACGGGGTGGATTGGGTAACTGGCATTTTGCCAACAGCGTAAACCAAGCACCGCAATATGCGCAGCCGGGGGAGCCAGGTATCGAACAATGGATTGTATTGGAGTTAAAGGTATTGGCGGACGTGGGTTTGGTAGGATTTCCCAATGCCGGAAAAAGTACATTTTTGAGTGTAATCTCGGCGGCGAAGCCTGAAATTGCGGATTATGCTTTTACTACGTTGGTACCCAATTTGGGTGTTGTTAACTACCGCGATTATCGAAGTTTCATTGTGGCTGATATCCCGGGTATTATCGAAGGAGCGAGTGAAGGTAAGGGTTTGGGTCATCGGTTTTTGCGTCACATTGAACGAAATGCGGCGTTATTATTTTTGATACCTGCCGACAGTGCTGACCACAAAAAGGAGTTTTTGACTTTGTTGGCTGAGTTGGAGAAATTTAATCCGGAACTGCTTGTAAAACAGCGAATTGTGGCTATTAGTAAGGCGGACATGTTGGACGACGAATTGAAGGATGAAATCAGAAAACAAATGAAAGGGATGGAAGTGATGTTTTTTAGTTCCATCACTGAACAAGGTGTTGGAGAATTGATAGACGTATTATGGGCAACTGTATCTGCCGATGTCTAAGAATTTTGGTAAGGAGTTTGTATTTTTGAAGATTATAGAAATAATATAGATTATGAAAAGAATTGTTGGATTGTTTGTTGGGGGTTTTTTGATTTTGAGTGCAGTGTCGGCCCAAAACGAAAAACGAAATTCAGAAGGTGATGTAAACCTCAGTGTTCAAGTTCCAAAACCCTTTGTATTTAGTATCAACCAAGACAAAGTATATGCGGACGAATTTGAGCGTCAGTTTCTTAAGAACATCAATATAAAAGAGGATCCCATTTCTGCGAAGGACATCCGCAGTTATTTGGATTTGTATATCAAATTTAAATTGAAGGTACAGGATGCAAAAGACGCGGGTTTGGATACCGCTACGGCGTATGTTCAAGAATTACAGATGTATAGAGATCAGTTGGCCCGAAATTATTTGTATGATCGCGCGGTGACAGAATCATTGATAAAAGAGGCATACGACCGATTGAAATATGAGGTTAGGGTTTCTCACATTTTGGTTTTGGTATCACCTGATGCTTCGGAGGCCGACAAGAAGAAGGCGCTGGATAAGATTGAGGAAATGCATCGCAAGTTGATGCGCAATCCCACAGCGGAAAATTTTGGCGATATGGCACGCAATGAGTCGGAGGATGTTGGAACGAAAAACAGCGGGGGAGATTTGGGTTATATGACGGCTTTGCAGGTGGTTTATGAGTTTGAAAATCAAGCATATAACACGGCAGTGGGTGGAATTTCACCGGTGTTCAAAACAGAATTCGGGTATCATATTTTGATGGTTACCGACAAAAGGGCCAATCGTGGGGACATCAAAGTGAATCACATTTTGGTTCGAGTGATGAACAAGGATGAGAACAGTGATACAGAGGCCAGAAAGAAGATTGATGAGATCGCGGCAACATTGGCGACGGGAAAAGAGACATTTGAAAACATGGCGAAGACCTACAGCGAGGATTACAATAGCCGATATAACGGTGGAGCCATGGATTATATCAACACAGCACAATTTGTTGGTGATATTGATAGACAATATTGGGCTGACCAAGCATTCAGCTTGAAGAAGGACGGGGATATCACTGCACCTTTCCGAACCAATTATGGGTGGCATTTACTACAAAGGGTAAATGTGCGTCCTCTGAAATCTTTTGAGGACAAAGAGATGCACTCGATGTTGAAGATGGAGGTTCAGAAAAATCAGCGTTCACAAACTTCAGTAGATTCTTTGGTTGCCAAGATAAAAAAGGAAAATGGATTTGTATTGAATGAAAAAGCAGTCAATGCTTTGTTGGGATATTTGGATAGCAACTTCATGAAAGGGAAATTTGATGAATTGTCGATTCCTGAAATGCACGTTGTGGTCTCTGGATCCGCGAAGAAACCGGTAAAAACCCAGTACAATTTGCGCAAAATGGAGGTTTTCCATTTGGCGGATCAGTCTTATTCAGTGGGAGATTTGTGCACCCAGTTAACATACAATACAAAACCCATTCAAGGCACCAAAAAAGAGGGTTTGGATCGTTTGATTACTGCTTGGATCGATAAAACTTGTGTGGAGTATCAAGACGAGCATTTGGAAGAGAAGTCGGTCGAGTTCCGCGATATCTACCAAGAGTATAAAGAAGGTATTTTGATGTTTAACCGCATGCAGCAGTTGGTTTGGGACAAAGCGAACAATGATTCTGTGGGATTGTCTAAGTACTTTGCTGCACATCAGGGAGAATACAATTGGGGTGATCGATTTGATGTTGAGGTTTTCTTCTGTAACGATGCCAAAATGATGAAAACCGTTGCAAAGGAGGTAAAGAAAGGTATTTCAGTGGATAGTATTCGTCGTGAGCACACCAAGAAAAACGTGTTGGATTATGCCTATAAAGCGGGTAAATATGAAATCGGAGATACTTTTTTGTTCGCTCCTTCAAGGGTGTTAAATATGTTATTTGACGATGCCAAGGCGGCCAAGCCCAAATATCGTAAAGCGGGGATTTACAGCATCGGCCCAGTGGGTGATGATTTTGTGGTTGTTAAGGTGAAAGCCTTTTTACCGGCTGGACCCAAGACATTGGATGAAACACGCGGACCTGTTGCGTCCAAATACCAAGAGCAATTGGAACGTGAATGGATTGAAACCTTAAAAATGAAGTATCCGGTGACGATCAATGAGTCAGTGGTTCAATCGATAGAAGCCAAGTTGGTAAATCAGAAATAATACGCGATTTACTGTGCGCTACCTAAATAGAATATTCTTTGGTCTTTGTGTTCTTATTGCATTGCCCTCCTTTGCGCAATCAATAACTTCAGGTCCATTATTGCCTCCGAAATACGTTGATGGGGTTTTGGTTGTAGTGGGCAACAAGGTGATTTTGCGCAGTGAATTGGAAGAAAATAAAATGCAGATGGAGATGGATATGAGGGATAAAGATCCTAAATCCATCGAATGCATGGTCCTTGAACAGTTGATAATCAATAAATTGCTTCTGCATCAGGCGGAACTCGATAGTCTACCAGTTTCCAATGAAGAGATTGAGTATACGATTGACAACAGACTGCGTTATTACAGAAGTAAAATCGGAAGTACGGAACAATTGGAGAAATATCTGGGGAAATCAATTGCATTGTGGAAAGAGGAAATTCGGCCGCTCATGAGGGAAGAATTAATGATCAATGCAATGCGGAATAACATTTTGCGCGACGTTAAAATTTCTCCTCAGGAGGTAAAGGCATTTTATGATTCAATTCCAGTGGATAGTTTACCTGTGATTCCTACTGAGGTTGAAGTAGCGCAGTTGCTTGTTATTCCGGAAGTCAGTTTGGAGTCTAAGGAATTTGCCAGAGAACAATTGCAATCCGTTCGCAACAGAATCATACGTGGGGAGAGTTTTGAGAAGTTGGCACGTGCTTACAGTATGGATCCCGGATCAAAGGCTCAAGGGGGATTGTTGCCTGAATTTGGAAGGGGAGATATGGCTGCAGAATTTGAACGGATGGCTTTCAAGTTGAAGCCTGATAGCATCAGTCCAATCTTTGAAACAGAATTTGGTTATCATATCATTAAGGTGTCGAAACGACGGGGAGAAAAGGTGGTCGCATCGCATATTTTGATAAGGTCAGAAAATACAAACGAGGATATTACCAAGGCATTGTATAAAATCGACTCGGCTTATAACTTATTGGTTGCGAATAAAATACAGTGGTGTGATGCGGTGAAGAAATACGCAACGGCGGGAGACAGATTTTTGGCCTACGACAAGGGAACTTGTGGTTTTTTCACAGACATGCGCACTGGGATGCAGAATCTTCAATTTGAGAGTTTACCACCGGATGTGAGAAAAATCGCGGAAAAGATGAAGCCAGGAGAGATATCATCCCCGGCACTTATCAGCACTGAGGATGGGAGACCTGCGTATCGGATAATTTTCATGAAAGCCGTTACGCCGCCACACACCGCGAACTTGAATCAAGATTACGGAAAAATTCAAATGCAAGCTGACAACAAGAAAAAGTATGAAACCCTACAAAAATGGGTTAAGGTTCATAGAAACATGAACTATATTCGATTTAAGGGGAGAACTTATGATTGTGAAAATTTGAAATCTTGGGAACATGAGTGATATCGTTGCAACTGCAAAGGAATTTTCTGCCAAAGTATCGGCATTGCGTGCTGAAATCGGCAAGGTAGTTGTGGGGCAGCATGAAATCATCGACGCGTTGATAAATGCCGTTTTTTGTCATGGCCACGTGTTGATGGTTGGCGTACCGGGACTGGCGAAAACCTTGTTGGTAAAGACACTCTCTGAAACCATGGATTTGTCGTTCAACCGAATTCAGTTCACCCCCGATTTGATGCCATCAGACATTGTGGGTAGCGAAATTTTGGACGATGCGAGACAGTTTCATTTTGTAAAGGGTCCCATTTTTTCAAATATCATTTTGGCCGATGAAATCAATCGTACTCCGCCAAAAACGCAGGCGGCTTTGTTGGAGGCGATGCAAGAGCGACAGGTAACGGCGGGCGGACAAAGATATCAGTTGGAGGAGCCATTTTTTGTGTTGGCGACGCAGAACCCCATCGAACAAGAAGGAACATATCCTCTGCCAGAGGCGCAGTTGGATCGTTTTATGTTCCAAGTGATTTTGGACTATCCGGGGTTTGAAGAAGAAGTCAATATTTTAAAACAAACTACGGGTAGTGCGCAGGGAAAAGCGAATTCTGTGATTTCTGCCCAGCAGATCAAGGAATTTCAGTCTTTGGTAAGGCAGGTCCCAGTAACCGACCATGTTTTTGAACAAGTGGTTCAGATGGTTCAACAAACGCGGCCAGGTCTATCGGGATCACATGCAATGGCAAATCAATATTTGTCGTATGGTGCCGGTCCAAGAGCAGGTCAGAATTTGATTTTGGCCGGTAAATGTCACGCTTTGATGCATGGCAAATTCAGTGTGGATCGCGAGGACATCGTGGCCGTTTCTAAGTGGGTGCTTAGGCATCGTATCGTTAGAAACTTCAAAGCTGAGGCTGAAGGAATATCTTCAGATCAAATTATCGCTGCGATTTGTAATTGATTTTGGGTATGAGAGTTCCCCAGCTCGAAATCTGAGGAAATATCAAACCATATTTGGTAAATCTCATGTTATTTCGATTTTTCGCGACATCCCAAAACGGAGCAGATGGGGCATTTTTCAATGATATGTCCTCTGGCCGGACAGTATTCGCGGCCCATGAAAATGATTTGAAGGTGGGCTTTATTCCATAGTGCCTCTGGTATTTGTCGTTTGAGATCCTTTTCTGTTTGCTCTACGTTTTTTGCAGGGCTCAAACGCCATCGATAGGCGAGTCGATGGATATGGGTATCAACCGGAAAAGCAGGGACGCCAAACGCCTGCGACATCACCACAGAGGCCGTTTTGTGTCCAACCGAAGGCATGGCCTCCAACGCTTCAAACGACTGCGGTACAAGCCCTCCATGTTCTTCCATGATAATTTTGGAGAGTCCGTAAATGCCTTTGCTTTTCATGGGAGATAAACCACAGGGCCGAATGATATCTCGGATTTCATCCACCGAAAGTTTGAGCATATCGCTTGGATTGTTGGCCTTGGCAAATAGCAATGGGGTGATTTGATTCACTCGTTCGTCGGTGCATTGGGCGCTCAGGAGTACGGCAATGAGCAGCGTGTAGGGGTCGCTATGATTGAGTGGAATGGGCGTTTCCGGGTATAACTCTTCCAATTTGGCGAGGATAAATTGAACGCGTTCCGACTTATTCATATTTTGGTTTATTTAGAAAAATTGATTGTATTCTGCCTCGTTTTGGAACGGGGTATTTGCGAATGCTATTTCGAAGGTTTTTGGTGTAATTGATTGATTTACAGATGATTGAGATGCTGAAAGGAATTTTTGGACACCTTGCTGATCTGTAATGACAAACTCTGTGATGATGCCTTTGGTCACTGTCATTTTTAGTTGGTATGGGGTATCATTTGCGGTGATTTCCCTTTGATGTTGATAAGAAGGCGAGTAACCAAAGATCCATTCGGGCGATGTAAATTTCTCTGCTTTTAATTGGTTAATTTGATGGTCTTCGTTGGGTTGAATTGAGGATATTTTTGAATGGGTAAGGTTGGAGAGTTTTTGTGCCAAGGTGGCTATGGTTTGGTCGATATGTTGGAGATGTGGGAAATGATCACCGAGGTTGGTTACGGAAGATTTGTTGCTTTTTACGGCTTTGTCTTGGTATTGGCCTTCGGAGTGAAGTGCCTTGCCGAGGTTATGGATATTGGCATTTAGGAGCAAGGTACCATGGTGTAAAACGCGTTTTTTTTGTTGAAAAATGTGTTGTGCGTTGCCGGAGAATTTCACTCCGTTAAATAGTAGGTCGTCGCGCTCCGAATAGGATGTTTCGATGCCCATTTCTCGCAGCGCTTGGCGGATGGGTTCCAAAAATCTTTTGTAATTGACAGCTTTTTCAAGGGAGGTACCGAGGTCTTGGATGAATGAAAAATTGAGGTTGCCGAGGTCGTGGTAAACGGTGCCCCCGCCGCTAACGCGGCGGGCAGGTGCAATGTTGAGCTGCCTACAGGCAGCATAATTGATCTCCGCGCAAATATTTTGATGCTTTCCACAAACAACCGCACTCTCACTGCGCCATAACATAATCACATTCTCGTCTGTGTGATGCAAAAAATGGGACTCAGCCGCTAAGTTGTAATAAACGTCGGTTGATTCTGAAACGATGAGGCGCATAGGAATGACAAAAGTTGATTTGTTTGCCTTAACCCAATGGTTCCGTTGCCGACTTGGATCTACGGAGTTCGAAATTCTGCCCCAAATATACCTTCCTTACCATTTCATCGTTTGCCAATTCCTGGGCAGTACCGTGTTTTAACAACTTGCCTTCAAACAACAAATACGCCCGATCTGTAATGCTCAACGTTTCTTGCACGTTGTGGTCGGTAATCAGTATTCCAATATTCTTTTGCTTCAGTTTTGCTACAATTTGCTGTATATCCTCCACCGCAATTGGGTCGACCCCGGCAAAAGGCTCATCAAGTAGGATGAATTTTGGGTCGGTTGCCAGGGCACGGGCAATTTCGGTACGACGTCTTTCGCCGCCTGAGAGTACTTTTCCCAAGTTTTTTCTCACTTTTCCCAGGCCAAATTCGTTGATCAGGGATTCCAATTTTTCCTCTTGCTCTTTTTTGGAGAGTTTTGTCATTTCGAGGATGGCTTGAATGTTTTCTTCCACGCTCAACTCTCTAAAAACCGAGGCTTCTTGGGGTAGGTAGCCGATTCCATGTTGGGCTCGTTTGAACATGGGCCAGGTGCTGATTTCGGTATCTTCCAGGAAGACTTGGCCTTCATCGGGGCGAACCAGGCCGACGAACATGTAGAAGGATGTGGTTTTTCCGGCGCCGTTGGGGCCTAGGAGTCCTACAATTTCACCTTGGTTAACTTCAACGCTTACATCGTTCACCACGCGTTTTGCGCCGTATTGTTTTACCAAATTTTGTGAACGGAGTTTCATTGTAGCAAATATAGGGCAAAAAATAAAGGGCTTCCGCGCAGCGGAAGCCCTTTATTATCGCTAAAATTATCACTACCTTTGTAGCGGCGGTACGGCCAGCTCCCCATTCACTTC
>CAZZKP010000029.1:0-14828 GCA_964654675.1 uncultured Bifidobacterium sp.
GCACAACGACGAATTAATATGGCAATTTTCCCAAAACTTTAGGGGCACAAATTGATTGATTGTACCTTTGTAATCCAATGCAAAACGAATCCCTAGTCTTCGATTTAATTCACCAAGAACACCAACGACAATTGGATGGCGTTGAACTAATTGCCAGTGAAAACTTTGTGAGTGAGTCCGTCATGAAGGCAATGGGATCCGTCCTAACAAATAAGTATGCCGAAGGACTTCCGGGCAAGCGATATTATGGAGGTTGCCAAGTCGTTGATCAAATCGAACAACTCGCCATTGATCGTTTAAAGCAACTTTTTGGATGCGCATGGGCCAATGTTCAACCGCATTCTGGAGCCCAAGCCAATGCCGCCGTGATGTTGGGAATATTAAAACCTGGCGATGCGATTTTAGGGTTTGATTTAAGCCATGGTGGACATTTAACCCACGGAAGCCCAGTGAATTTCTCGGGAAAATTGTATTCACCCCACTTTTATGGCGTAGAAAAAGAAACCGGATTGATCAATTACGATACAGTTGCATCCATTGCCAAATCCTGTCAGCCCAAACTGATCATCTGTGGGGCTAGTAGCTACAGCCGTGATTGGGACTATGCGCGCCTTCGTGCCATCGCTGATGAAGTCGGTGCCCTATTACTCGCCGATATCTCTCACCCCGCCGGACTCATCGCCAAAGGAAAACTCAATAACCCCGTACCACACTGCCATATTATTACTACAACAACTCATAAAACCCTTCGCGGTCCGAGAGGTGGCGTTATCATGATGGGACAAGATTTCCCCAATCCCATGGGCGAGACAAATCCCAAAGGGGAAATCAAAATGATGAGTGCCATCCTCGATAGTGCCGTTTTCCCTGGAACCCAAGGCGGACCCCTAGAACACGTAATCGCTGCAAAAGCCGTAGCCTTTGGTGAAGCCCTAACCGATACATTTGATGCCTATTGTGACCAAGTGATATCCAATGCCAAAGCACTCGCCGCCGCCATGGTAAATCGAGGCTATTCAATTATCTCGGGGGGGACCGACAATCATATGATGCTTATCGATTTACGATCAAAGAGCGACGAGTTGACCGGAAAATTGGCAGAAAAAACCTTGGAAAAATGCGAGATCACCATCAACAAAAATACCGTGCCTTTCGAAACACGCAGCCCATTTATTACCTCTGGAATTCGTTTGGGAACCTCCGCTGTAACCACCCGCGGTTTAAAGGAATCGGACATGGAAACTTTGGCCGTTTGGATTGACAAAGCCCTATCAAATCATCAAAATGAGGATATTCTAGCGGAAATCAAAGCTGAGGTTACAGCTTTTATGAAGGACTACCCTTTGTACGCCTAATCTTGGCCGCCCAACGGCGGATTTCGTGGAAGAAAAATAGCCAGCCTACGCTGATGGCATAGATCACAGCCGATAAAAATAGGCCGTTGATGCCGGTCATCGCCAAGCCATATTTTACCATGCCAAAGCATACCATGCCAAACACAATTTGGTAAAACACCATTTCAAAATCCCTCCAACGCCATTCGTATCCGCCCAACTTCTGCGTTTTTACCAAACAGGCGCCAGCAAAAACCCACTGCGTAATCAAACAGCCCGTTGCAGCACCCAAAGCACCCACTTTCGGTATTTCAATAAAATTGAAGACAACATTCACACCCACACAAACAAAAGCCAATGTGGCCAACCATTTCATGTTTCCTGTTGCAGTTACATACGTGCCAAAAACGTGAACCAAACTCATGGGCACAAAAGCCAACATCAACACCTTGAAAATCATCGCGGCATTCAAGATTTCCCCAGAATACACCATCGCCTGCGGAAAATCAACTCCATTTACTGTCAAAGTTCCCCCCGATAGCATTTGTCCATGATAAAGCCAATTGATCAAGGGTTCGCCATAAAACCAAGCGCCCATCGCTGCGCCCAACGACACCCACAATACCAACCTAAAACTCATCCAAATCACCTCACTGTTGTCGTCCCGAGACGCCAATCGCTTACTAAACAATGGCAATAACTGCGTGCTTAACAATGCACTAAAAATCAAACCCGCATCCAACAATCTGTAACCCCTTGTATATAAACCGATTTCCGCATACCCCGATGCCAACTGAGTTTTGATCGCATCCGAATCCAAAATATCAGCAATGCCTTCCAAATTTGGAGTCGACAGCCACTGTATCATCTGCACATCGATGCGCGTAAAAATACTCATCGCCAAAGCCATGATACCAAACCAAACAACTTCTCTGCTCCAGTCACCGAGTGATTTTGGGGTCGGATTTTTTTCCGCATTCTCGGTATCCGAGGCCAAACTCACTGATTCATCTGCAGATTCACTCGCGAGCTTCCCTCGCCAAAAAACCAAAATCAAACCCAAAACCAAGGCTGTGGCATAGCCAAAAAACTGCGCGATCTGAAAACTCAGAACCCCACCTTCGCTGCCAAACATCTCCACAGTAAATGTTCTTAGCATCCAAGTGCAAACACCCAGTGCCACCAATCGGTCCACCACGCTCAACCAACTATCAGAAATAAATCTCTGTTTTCCCTGCAATACCGCCCTCAACATCAAAACCACTGATGCAAGTATCTGATTGATCAAAGCATACAACAAAAATTGTATTTGAATGCCCGACTGCAAATGGGCAACCATCAATACCAGACAAACGTAAACCAATCCAAGTCCCAAACGCAAAAAGAGCATCCGCCGGGGATGTCCCAATTTTCCATTGGCCGCAATCTCACGGGCGGCATACGTGTTCAACCCCGCATCCAATAACACCGCAAAAAGCAATACCAAATTAAAATGCAAGGTGTAAACACCATACCAACTATCGCCCATGCGGAGCTGAATCTCGCGCTCAATCCAAAGAATCCATAGCGGTTTTACCAGCCAATTCAATAGCTGAAGCCACAATAGATTTTTCAGAAATGCCCGTTGCATGCCATGCGAAGGTAATAGAAAAAAAATTGCCCAATTTCACCAAACCCCATACCACTCGCCACTTCACCCAACCTATCTTTGCAAGGTGCACGATTTAGAGCCCCATTTTGCATGGATTAACCTGTATTCCGCAGCCCAAGATCCAAGATCGCCTTTCTTTGAAAGGGAATACAACGAATTTTACTTCGACAAAGCCGTTTACAATTACTACATACACCCGCAATGGGATCAATTTGGATCAAATACCCTCTACATAAAGATCCTATTCGCCGATTACCAAGAAGGCTTTGCCATTATCGAAATGATTGGGGAATGGAACGATGCGCTATACAACGATGTGATGCACCTGAAACGGGAAGTTTTGGAAATTCTCATGCAAGACGGCATCCAAAAATTTGTGATGATTGGCGAAAATGTGATGAATTTTCACGCTTCAGACGATGCCTACTATGAAGAATGGTTTCAAGACGTGGAAGAAGGTTGGATTGCGATGATAAACTTCAGAGAACATGTGGTGCAGGAATTCCGAAGAGAGCGCATCGACTACTACCTCAATTTTGGCGGAGAACTGGACGAGATCGCTTGGCGCACCTTGGGACCACGACAGCTATTTGCTATGGTTGATGGGATTCTTGGACGGCGGTTGAATTGATTGAATGCGGCGAACTCATCAACCGCATTTAACCAAATATTTTAGTAATTACATTGCCAATAAAATCGCAACTACTAATACCATAATAATTAATATTAACGCACCCAATATCAAACCTGCGATAGCTAGTCCATTTAATTCTCTCTTCAACCCAATAATGCCGAGCACAATTGCTGCCAATCCAAAAAGTAAAGGAAATGTAACCCATCCCAGCAATCCAAAAATGAAAGATAAAATACCAAAAATAGGACCCTCAGGATCACTATTCAAATTTGCATTCCCCTTTTTTAAGCCTTTCACTTTCGTTTGTTGATGCGCTTTTATTATTTCACTTAATATCTCCTTTTTCGAAACTACAGTTGATGATTTTACTGCGTGAGTAGATATATGATTCGCGATTTTTACAGTTGCCACTTCGTTTTTTGCCAAATTATTATTGGAAACGACAGCGTTAGCAACAGTAGAAGCTTCCACGACAGTATTTTCTGTGGAATTAACAGATTGAACTGTGACATTATCAGCAGTTTTAGCAACGGCAACAACATCCGACTTGGCCTTAACTTTCTTTGATGCCTGCTTTACAGGATTGTTGTTAGCCGCCGAGCCTCCGCCCCAAGCGATGTTAAATCCATGGCTGTGATAACGTTTTGTGAATGTAGCGTTTGTGCTACAAGAAGAAACTAAAATAGCCATCATGGCTACAAGAAGTCCTAATTTTGATGTAGTAATTTTTTTCATATTGTTTTTGTTGTTTTTACGAATGTAACAAAATTGATTGAAATTCAAAATCGAAGAACAAAATCCCAATTAGATTCCATCGAAAAGACGTAATTTTGCACATCAATTCAATAAAAAATCATGAGAGAAATCGCCTTTAGAGAAGCCCTACGCGAAGCCATGCAAGAGGAAATGCGCAGAGATGAGAGCATCTTTTTGATGGGAGAAGAAGTGGCCGAATACAACGGTGCATACAAAGTCAGTCAGGGCATGTTGGCGGAATTTGGTGAAAAAAGGGTAATCGATACCCCCATCGCCGAGTTGGGTTTTGCAGGGATTGCCGTGGGTGCAGCAATGAATGGACTTCGTCCGATTTGCGAATTCATGACGTTCAACTTTTCTTTGGTAGCCATCGATCAAGTCATCAACTCCGCTGCCAAAATCAATAGCATGAGCAACGGTCAGTACACTTGTCCGATCGTATTCCGCGGTCCAACAGGTAGTGCCGGTCAGCTGGCCCAACAACACTCACAAGCATTTGAAAATTGGTATGCAAACACCCCCGGTTTAAAAGTGGTGGTGCCAAGCAACCCTGCGGATGCAAAAGGTTTATTGAAGAGCGCGATCCGCGATGAGAACCCTGTGATTTTCATGGAAAGCGAACAGATGTATGGTTTTAAGGGCATGGTCCCTTCAGAAGAATATTTGATTCCTATTGGTAAAGCCGATATCGTAACTGCCGGAACCGATGTCACCATCGTGAGTTTTGGAAAAATGATGCTGCGCTGCCATGAAGCCGTTGCCGAATTGGCAAAGGAGGGGATTGGTGTGGAGCTGATCGACCTAAGAACGGTTCGTCCGATCGACTACGATACAGTGATTGAGAGCGTGAAGAAAACCAACCGTTTGGTGATTGTGGAAGAAGCGTGGCCATTGGCGAGCATCAGCTCAGAAATCAGTCATATGGTACAACGTCGCGCCTTCGATTACCTCGATGCGCCCATTCACCGTGTAACCACACAGGATACACCGCTGCCTTATGCACCTACGTTCGTGGAAGCCTTTTTACCAAATGTGAAAAAGATCATGGACGCCGCCAAATCAGTGCTTTACCGAGCTTAACGACTCATTTCTCACTTCATTTTTTTTCAATACATCATTTGTATTGAGTGCGTGCCTTTGGGGTAGCCTATCTTCCGGTTTCTGATGTTTGAGCGATGCGATAAAGTTGTGTATCGTTATGATCACTTCTTCACCGCTTTTTTTGTTGTTTGATTCTCGAAAACAGATCAAATCACCGTGAGTATTTTCCCTGGTGTTGAAGCATTGATTTCTACCATTTCTCCTATGGTTTGATGGAAACATTGGGCCGCGCGAAGCGCGGCCTCCACTTCACCCAATGCAGCAGCCCCAACACTCAACAGCAAACCCCCGCTGCTCTGAGGATCCACCAACCAAGCAAATGCGCCCGCATCCCGCATGTCGATTTCCGCCTCGTATGCATTCCAATTCCGCATGGCATTGTCAGGCAAAACAAACTGTGAAGCAAATGTCTCCGCCTCATCAACCCGCGGTAACTGATGGGATTCAACAACGGAACCCAATCCACTGGCCTTGCAGAGTTCAAGTAAATGACCCGCCAAACCAAATCCCGTAACGTCCGTCATGGCATGTACACCTGAAATCGGGCCCAAAATGGAACCTATATGATTCGTTTCGACAATCCACTTGTATAAAATTTCATCCTGATCGGAAGAAGTGAGGCCGCGCTTATGCGCGGCCGAAAGCATCCCCAAACCCAATGGCTTCGTTAAAATCAACACATCCCCCACCTTTGCGCCCGCATTGGTCTTCAAATTCGCTGAATCAACCAATCCGGTGACACTCAATCCAAACATGGGCTCAGGACTGTCAATCGTATGACCCCCTGCCAATGGAACCCCCGCGGCATTGCACAATTCAAGTGCCCCCTGCATCACCTCTCGCGCTTGCGACACCGGCAAAGTATCAATGGGCCACCCCATCACCGCATTGGCCATAATGGGCTTTCCTCCCATTGCCCAGACATCACTCAACGCATTGGCCGCAGCGGCCTTCCCAAATACCTTTGCATCGTTTACCAATGGCGTAAAAAAATCTACTGTCTGCAGCAAATACTTCCCATCGCCCAAATCGTACACTGAACAATCATCCCCACCGGAATTGCCCAACACCAAATGCGGAAACGATGCCGAATCCAAAGTAAATCCTTGCAAAATCTCTTGCAAAACAGCAGGCTGAATTTTGCAACCGCATCCACTGGCTTTTGCATATTGGGTTAGAGGCTTAATCATAATAGTGTTACAAAAATCGCAAAAGGCTGGCACAGTTTTGGGGGAATCGCAAAAGAATCGTGTTAACACGCACATTATACCTATCTTGAAAGATAAAATACTTAAGTTATGAAAAAGCCCCACCTCGCATTCATCGCCATCGGCGCTCTTTTCACCAGCCTGGCACTCAGCAGTTTTTCCTCACTTCCAACCCTATTCCTAGGTAGAAAAGTGGCAAACAACGCCTACCAAACAGGAGAAATCCTCAAATATAGAATTCACTACGGCCCTGTAAACGCGGGTATCGTTAGCATGTCCGTCCTCCCCCAAAGTACCATCATCAATGGCAAAAACACCTTCACCCTCCGCGTAGAAGGCGAAACCCTCAAGAGTTTTGATTGGGCTTACAAAGTACGAGACAAATTTGAAAGCTGGGTGGACCAAGAGTCTCAAGCACCCTTGAGATATGCCAAAACCGTGAGAGAAAATTCCTACTACTTTCAAGATGTAGCTATCTACGATCACGACAATAAAAAGCTTCGAAACAAACAAGGCGAAATCGCCATCCCACAATACACCCAAGACATCGCTTCGGCCATTTACTACCTGAGAAACCTCGACTACACCACCGCCACCATCGGAAAGCAGTTTCCAGTGGATGTGTACATCGACAATCAAGTTTATAGCTTGCCCATTACCTACAAGGGGAAAGAAGTGATCAAAACCGACCTCGGTAAAATCCGATGCATCAAAATCAAACCAAAGTTGGTGGTAGACCGGGTCTTCAAACACGCAGATGCCCTCACCGTTTGGGTCACCGATGACGCCAACCATATCCCTGTGCGCATCGAAGGAGAAATCTACGTGGGCTCTATCAAAGTTGATTTGATCCAACACCAAGGCCTCAAAAATGCCTTTTCTTCAAAAGTGCTGTGAGGCTGTTGCGTTTTGTAAACTTCGCAAAACTTAACCTATCGCTTCTCTGATTACATTGTTACTCGCAAAAACAAGGATTTTCAATAATCACCGGTAAAAGTAAACACCCCGGACCCATTGTAACAATCACTCCATTACTCCTCCACGTATACGCGCGCAACCCGCTGCGAAACTGCCGTTAAGACCTCGTATGGAATGGTAGAACGACGTTGAGCCAGTGTTTCAACGCGCAAATTTTCACCAAACAATTCCACTTCATCCCCAGGTTTACAATTCAACCCTGTAACATCAACCATGGCCATATCCATGCAAATGTTGCCCACAAATGGCGCCTCCACCCCTTTTATCCATACCCCCGAATGGGCTTGTCCATCCGCACGCCACAAACCATCCGCATAGCCTGCTGCAATCACCGCAACCTCACGATCTCGGTCAGAAACCCCGTGCATTCCATATCCCACTCCCTCACCGGCCTTCACAAGCTGGACCTGAGAAATCGTGCTCACCCATCGCGTAACTGGTTGCAATGCTGACTCACCCATGCCCCGCGGATCCACACCGTACAACCCAATACCCAACCGCACCATATCAAAACGGTTGTCGCCAAAACGCAAAATACCCCCCGTATTCTCAATGTGCTTCAACACAGTATACCCTAGCCCCTGCTCCAGGGCGGACGCTGCGGCTGAAAAAACATCCAACTGGCCTCGGGTAAAATCATCCGAAACCGCAGATTCACTGGCTGCCAAATGACTAAAAACGGAAGACACTTTGATGTCCACAGACAAATCTCGAATCCGAATACCCAACTCTCCCATATCTACGGGTGCAAATCCCAATCGATGCATACCGGTGTCAATCTCAATGTGAATTTTCAACCCCTGCACACCCGATTGAATTAGCCCATCCAAAGATTGAAAACTATATACCACCGGCTCCAAACCAAATTCCTGCAACTGCCAAGCCGCTCCCGAATCCACATTCATCACCATAATGGGGACGGTAATGCCCGCATTACGCAATGCAATCCCCTCGTCGATGTAGGCCACCCCCAAATAGTCCACGGCCAGCGCCTGTAAGGCGCGGGCCGACTCAAAGCTGCCACTCCCATACCCAAATGCCTTCACCATACACATCACCTTCTTGCCCTCCCCAACCCGCTGTTTAAAGTATAAATAATTGTTCTTTAAGGCATGCAAATTGATCTCCAACCGCGTCTGGTGCAATCGGGCCTGCAAACGATTCGCCACCCGCTCCAAACCCGCACTTCGAGATCCCTTGATTAAAATGGATCGAGATGCAATGCCCGATAAAACCGCCGAATCCATCAACGCGGAAACCGTATCAAATTGCCAAACCTTTTCCAATCCAAAATTGGTATCAACGGAATTTCTTGGGCTTCCATCTACACCTTCCTCAGACCGTAAAGCACCCAAACCCCTATATTCCTCTCCAACAAAAATTGCTTCCGCTACGCCGTAATTGGATAGCATCCGCAAAAGACTGTCACGCAAATCCGGAGACTCCATTCCCGTTTGTTCAAACGAACCCAAAATCGACATCAATGGCAAATTGGGGGACTGTCGTTTTAACATATCCAAGGCCACACCCAAACTCTCCAAATCCGCCGAATAACTATCGTTCAAAACATAGTTCCCCGATTTTCCCGCCGTAAACTGTAATCGATTTTCCAAGTGGGGTAAATCCATAAATCGACCCATATGGTTGGGGTCCCAGCGCTCCAAAGCCTGTAAAACGCACAAACACGACATCGCATTGCTCACCGAGGCCGAATCCAAAAAAGGAATATCCAGTTGATGAGTCGTGCCGCGATGCACAAAATGTATGCGCTGTCCGCCTATGTTCGATGAAGAACGAGAAACAAAATCATTTGACCCCAATTCCATAGGCCCCAACACGTCAACCCCCGTAATCCTGAACTGCGATCCTTCCGCCCAGCCCCAGTGAATTGTTTTTAGCAATGGGTTTTGCAATTTTATTTGAGCAACCTCCTTCCTAACCAACTCCGAATCAAAAGGGTATACCACTACATCCGCCCCTTCTGCCAGCGACACCTTGCTTTTGGCCTTCTGCTGCATCGATGTAAATCCCTCTGCATGTGCCTCTCCCAAATGCGTAATTACCGCTAAATTGGGTTGCACCATGGCGTGTAAAGTCCCCATATCCGACGCATTTGAAATGCCAACCTCCAACAATGAAAGTTGCGTGCCCAAAGGAATTTCCAACATACTCAAGGCCACACCCAACTGAGAATTATAACTGCGAGGACTCTTGCCCATGGAAAAATCCCCTTTAAACAAAGAAGCCAGCCATTCCTTTACAATGGTCTTTCCATTGCTTCCAGTGATCCCCACCACAACGCCCGTCAACCGCTTTCGATGCCATGCCGCCCATCGCTGCAACGCCAACAAAGTATCATCAACAACCAAAAATAATGCATCGTTAAATTGCAATATTAAATTGGATTCAAAACGAGAAACCAAAAACATCCGAACCCCAGCGCGATAGGCCTCACCCAAATACGAATGTCCATCGCGGATGCCTTTTAATGCCACAAATAGGGTAGACGATGTCTCGGCCGACCATAACTTTCGTGTGTCGAAAACCACCGAACAGATTTCCTTCCCTGAATCCACCGCATCACCGAAATCGATTCCGGCCTTTGAATCCACAGTAGCACCCTGCACCCTGCCTCCCGTAATCTTTACGATATCGTTAAAAGCAAATTTCACTGTTATGAATTTCGCAAATTGATTTCTGCACTGTCGCCAATATTTAAACTCGAAGCCGCCCCCACCAAATTGGCATCGGCCCCTATCAAAGAATCCTCCAAAATGGCATTGTTCAATTCCGCGCCCTGTCCAATGATGCTATTTTTTAACATCGAACGTGTGATTACTGCACCATCACCGATACTCACATCCGGTCCGATAATGCTATTTTCAACATGAGCCGATGACGAAATATAGACCGGCGGCACAATAATATTGCCCTTTTCAAACTTCACAAATGCCTGCTGATCCACCCGCTTTAACAAATTGCGATTGGTCTGCAAAATGATGTCCTTCTGCCCACAATCAAACCAAGTATCCACTGTAAAAGTCGTAAAACCAATGCCTTTGTCGATCATGCATTGTAAAGCATCCGTCAAATGGAATTCGTTCTGCGTCCGAATCTCATGCTGGATGTTATAATCTAAGCAAGCGAATAAATCCGAAGAATTTTCGATGTAATACAAACCCACCAACGCCAAATTCGATTTTGGAATCAATGGCTTTTCGCTCAACCGCAAAATTCGTCCGTCCTCCTTAAGTTCCGCCACTCCAAACTGACGTGGATCCTCCACTTTTCTGACCCCCAATGCATTTCCGCCTTTGGCGAAAACACCCGCAAAATCCGCCTCAAAAATCGTATCCCCCAAAACAATCAATAAACCCTCATCGGCCGAAAACGTATCCCGGGTTAACCAAACGGCATGGCCTATGCCTTTACCCGTTGTTTGTATCACAAACGTAGATTGATATTGGCCATACTGCTCCGCGATGTATTGCTCGATGCGATCCCCTAAATACCCTATCACAAATACAAACTCCGTGATACCGGCCTCCACAAGTCGGTCCATGATGTGACCCAAAATCGGTTTGCCCGCCAAGGGTATCAACGATTTGGGCTGGGTCCGGGTATGCGGTTTCAAGCGACTCCCCATGCCAGCCAAAGGAATAACGGCTTTCATTGTAAAACAAAGGTATAATGATTGACCTAAAGTTGTTGCTTATTTGTGTTGCCATCGCAAACGCCAACAATAAGCGTCCGTTTCTTTCACACGATACAAATTGGAACGCTTGACTTCCACAGCACATAAAATTCCCTCGGAACACGTCATCACCGCCACATAATCCTTGGCCCATGGCTCAATTTTCTGATTCACCAAAACATCGCTCAGTTTCATGGAACCACCCCCAAAACCCGCTATCGTATCACCATTAACCCAAGACCGAATCACAACAGATTTACCCATCAACGACTCAGCAAAGTAATACGCATCCGCCTCAAAATCCCCTACTGGTACCCGCTCAATCACCAAAAGTAAATCCCCCCAATTCCATTCACCCTGATTCCATTCCATTGCAATGGCACTGGGCGATACCAAGGCCTTCGATAACACAGACCATCCCTTCCTACCAATCCACAAAATATATCCGTCCGAAGTGAAACGACTACCCACTTGCTTTGATGCCAAAGCCTGTTCCACCTGCGTCTTCGAAAATCCCAATCCCATCAAGTGCTGCTGCAAATGCCTATAATATGGATTGCGATTCAAAGAGCCACCACAACGAGCCAAAAAACCAGAAGAAATCCAAGTTTCTGTACACTCATCCAACCACACCGTCTCAGCCAACGCCTTACCCTCTGTATCTAACGCCTGCACCCGCCTAGAAATTGCGTAAAACTCCTCAACCAAATCGTCCAAAGCAGGCATCAATGCATGTCTTACCTTGTTGCGCAAATAATCTGTCCCTTGGTTACTCCTGTCCTCTCGCCAAGTCCAACCCTGCGCCTCTGCCATCAAAACCAATGCCTCTTTCCGATACTCCAACATAGGCCGTATCACATCGCCCTGCTCTGCCCATATCCCACGCCAAGCCACATCCATATTTCCACGATACAAATACACAAAAAAATGTTCCAAATTGTCGTCGGCATGATGCGCCGTAGCCAACCGCTCCAATCCTTTTTCTCGCATCAATCGACGAAAAAAATCATACCTCAAATCCCTCGCCGCCATCTGAACCGATACCCCATTTTGCTTGCGATACCCCTTTAAGTCGGCCTTCTCTACGATGCACTCCACCCCCAACTCCTTCGCCAAATCCACCACAAACTGCGCATCCTCCGCACTTTCCCTTCCACGAAGTCCAAAATTCATGTGGGCCATCACAAAGGGAAAGCCCGCTGCCGCGAACAATCGAGCCATAACCATCGAATCAACCCCACCACTCACCGCCAACAACGTCGGCCGTAGACCCAAATCCCATTTCCGTAGATTAACCGCTGATTGAAACCCTTTTAACACTTACTTTGCAAAGTAATTGCACAAAGCCGATACTCCGTGGGTTATTTCATCAACAGAAACAAATTTTCCCAGTGGTCAAACCACCACCTAAGGACGTTCACCCTGGTTTTTGTTGTATCCCTCACTTTTTTGAAATCACTTTCTGCACAGCCCATTACCCTGCAAGCCGGCCGTATGAAGTCGCTCAAACGCGATGGCAAAACCATTCAATGGCTCAAAGAAAACGTACGATTTGAACAATCGGGAAGCACCGTTTACTGCGATGAAGCCGAATACGACCCACAAACCGAAGATCTACTAGGCCGCGGAAACATCCGCATCACCAACCCAGACGGAGCCGTTGTCACCGGTAAAACCTTAGAATACAACAACGCCTCCCATACCGCCAAAGTGATGGGAAATGTAAAACTCATCGACGGCAGTATGGAACTCTCCACCCCTTGGATAGAATACAACACCCAAACAAAAGTGGGATGGTATGGCGCCGGCGGAAGTATCATCGACAAAGAAACCACCCTTACAGCCAGATCAGGCAGCTACAACCCAATTAAGAAAACCCTTTTCTTTAAAAACAATGTGGTCCTCACCACCCCCGAATACACCGTAAAAACCGATACCCTCCAATACCGCACCGATACAAAAAGGGCCCAATTTTTCGCCCAAACCCAACTCGACTATCAAACCAAAATTGTAGTATTTCAAAGGGGATTCTACCTCACCGACGAGCAAAAAGGTGAGTTTTTTGGCCAAGTCGCCCTTTTTGATGAAGGAAAAACTGTTGTATGCGATACCCTATTCTTTAACAAAATCACCCAAGTGGGATTGGCCCATGGCCATGTTTTTATCCAAGATAGCATCGACCAATGGAAAGTCTGGGGAAAGCATGCCCATTACAACGGTCAAGCCAAATCCATCAAAGTATGGAACCAAGCATTGGCTTTTCAAGGTGAGGCAAACAACCCATTCAAACTCAAAGCCGATACCCTAGCCTACAACAGTGATTCCGCGCAGCCTATTGCCTTAACTGCGACATACCACGTTGCGTTCTCACAAAACAAAACGAGCGGTAAATGCAACAAATTGACCTCCAAGCGGAGTGATTCAACCTTCTATTTCAGTGGCAACCCAGTACTATACGACAGTCTTTCGCGTGTTAACGGAGATTCCATCGAAATGAAGATTGCGGCGCAAAAAGTGAAAGAACTCAAGGCTTTCAAAAACGGATTTGTGGCCATACAAGAAGACAGCATTCATTTCTCGCAAATTCAGGGCGACTCGATTCACCAGTGGATGGACAAAAACCAAAAAATCGAGAAAGTCCGGGTGGTGGGCAATGCAAAAAGCATCTACTACTTAAGAAATGCCGACACATTGGAATCAGCCAACTTGGTGACTTCCAAAAGCATGAAAATGGGATTCAAAAATGGCAAAATCGATCAGATTACTTTCTATGACAAGCCTGTTGGCACCTTGTATCCGATAGATCAATTGCCCGCTGTGGATAGCAAACTCAAAGGATTTGTTTGGGACATACAAAACAAACCTTCAGAAAATTTGTTCCAACCTCCACATACAGTGACTATCCCTGAATTGCCCTATCCCAAAGGAGAGAAATCAAAAAAGAAGAGTAAGAAATCAAAGTGATATCTTGGCTTTCAGCATATCGTAAACTTGTGTTAAATCAAACATTCTCTGAGCAGAAAAATGCAATGGAACCCAGAACTTGTATTCATCTGTTCAGAAAAAAAACGCTGATTCCTGTCGTTTGCTTCTTGTTGATTGTTCAATGTATCCCACTTAAGGCGCAACTTAGAAGCGGCAGTTCTATCATTGGTTTGGTGGTTGATACCGCCAACGCACCATTGCCCATGGTACAAATCTATAACCGGAATGGCGCCAAAATGGGTCAAACGCGATTGGATGGCAATTTCAATTTGCGTTTGGAGCCCGGTGCCTACAACCTCATATTCTCCCATCCCAACTATCACTCTGTAGAAATTGCTTTGCTTGTCAAACGAGACCAAAACGACACCCTAAACATACGATTATCGCATCAAACAGAGAAAATTGGTGTCGTGGAAATCCACAGAGAATACAAGGATCCAGGACCCGAATACATGCGCAAAACAATCGAAAAACGCGATTATTGGCA
>CAZZKP010000029.1:14928-16961 GCA_964654675.1 uncultured Bifidobacterium sp.
TTGTACTATTTGACAACCACGGACGGGGATTTTAACTTATATCAAAACTTGATTCAAGCCCCAGCATTATCATCCATGCCGGTCATGTCTCCCCTTTCCAACTCAGCCATCCTAGCCTACCGCTTCCGATACTTGGGTAGTTATCAAGATTCTAGTTACGGTAGAATTTTGCGCATTGGCGTAAATAGCCGTCAGACCGCCAACGCCACCTTTACCGGTGAGCTTCACATTGTAGATTCCACGTTTTGGGTATATAAATCCTTCCTCAAATTCCCCAAACACCTCATGGGCGAGTACGATGAAATGCAGATCAACCAGTATTACAAATTGGATTCTGCACAACATCTGTTGATTGATTCACAACGATTTAACTATATTACCAAGACGGGTGGGAGCACCGACAATGCCACTACCTACGTGCAGTACAAAGCGATAACAGTAAACCCCACCTTTCCCAAAAATCACTTCGGACTAGAGATTAGCAAAACCACGCAGGAGGCCTATGAAAGAGATTCTAGTTATTGGGAAAAACAACGCACACAACCACTGAACGACAAGGAGGTCAAGTTTATCAACCGTGCCGATAGCATCAAAAGGGTGCAGACTTCAGACAAATATTTGGATTCCATTGAAGCTAAAATCAACAAAGTAACCGTTAGATCACTTGTGATTGAAGGTCAAGGGTACCAAAATAGAAAAAAGGGATTGGAAATGCAGTTCGCACCTCTTTGGACCTTTTATATTCCTTACTTGCCAGGCGGACATAGATTCACATTTAATAGTGCAATCAGAAAAACACTCAAAAACAAACAAGAATTCGATTTTTATCAGAACTTCTCCTACGGAATTAACAACAACGACTTGCAGGGAACGGCGAGTTTTGGGCACATGTATAATCCCATAAAACGGGCTAGGTACGTTTTTACCGTAGGGAAACAATTCGGCTTTATCAATCCCAATGCTGCGTTTTTGGATGTTTTTAGGCGGGATAACATCTATGTTGAAAAGAGTATTTTAGGGGCTCACCGACAAGAATTGGTGAATGGATTATACCTACGGATTCAAGGGCGATTGGCCTATAGGAGCAGCATCGAAAACTTCAATTTTAGCGCCGCGGGCGATAGTCTATTCGAAAACAATGTACCGCTAAAATTCGCCTCCTCTTATACCTTTAACAATGAAATTGCTCTGAGTTACACGCCGTTTCAGCGATACATTTTGGAGCCCCGCCAAAAAATCATCCTTGGATCCAATTGGCCCACGTTTAGCGTGAATTTCAGGCAGGCAATCCCTGGAATTTTTGGCAGTAAAATAGATTTTCAATACTTGGAATACCGCATAGAACAAGAAATACCCTTGGGCCTTTCGGGCAAATCCACCATTATTGCCAATAGCGGGAGTTTTTTAGGCCATAACAACGTGAGTGTAATGGATTACCGATACCAAAGACGGGGCGACAGAAAAATCTTTACCCAACCCCTCTACAATTTCCAACAATTGGATTCAACGTTTAAAACCTTCAACCGCTTTGTTGAATTGCACTACCTCCATGAATTCAATGGCAGCATTGTCAATAAAATTCCCTTCTTGAAGTTGCTTAAAATCACGGAACGAGCGGGTGCCAATTTCCTTTATGCTCCAGAACGTAGAAATATGTTCTATTACGAAGCATTTGTTGGGATCGACAAAGCATTTAGGATTTTTAGGGATCGATATAAAATCGGATATTACTTCACCGCCGGCTATTCAAATATTTTCGAAAAACCCCGCTTCGGATTCAAAATCAACTTCCAAGGATACGATCGCTACAACAACGTTTGGCGATAATTTATGCTATTTCACAGAGGCGTAAACACAGCTTCAATCGCATCAAACCCTTGGAAAAACTGGGGCACCAGTTCTTATTCTAACGCTCTACTCCACGGTTACAGATTTCGCCAAATTTCTGGGCTGATCCACATTGCAACCTCGCATCACCGCGATGTGATAACTCAACAATTGCAAAGGCACGGTATTCACCAAAGGACTCAATG
>CAZZKP010000030.1:0-16828 GCA_964654675.1 uncultured Bifidobacterium sp.
GGCATTTCGCGAAGATAAGTTATCTTCGCAGCATGCTTCAAGGAAAAACCGCTCTGATTACGGGTGCCTCGCGTGGAATTGGCAAAGGCATCGCCGAAGTTTTCGCCAAAAACGGTTGCAATATTGCATTTACCTACGCTTCTTCGTTAGAAAAAGCGTTGGCTTTTGAACAAGAATTGACGAGCCTCTATGGCGTGAAAGTAAAAGGATATCAGTCGGATGCGGCGAATTTTGATCAAAGTATGACGTTGGCGGAGACCGTGATTGCGGATTTTGGCAAGATCGATTGTTTGATCAACAATGCAGGAATCACCCGTGACACTCTCATGTTGAGGATGACAGAGGAGCAGTGGGATGAGGTGATCAATACCAATTTGAAGTCGGCTTTCAACCTCACAAAAGCATTTTTGAAGCATTTTTTGGGGAATCGTGCGGGCAGCATCATCAACATGACTTCGGTTGTTGGGGTGATGGGGAACGCCGGACAGGCCAATTACGCCGCATCAAAAGCGGGTATGATTGGTTTTACCAAGAGCATCGCCAAGGAATTGGGTAGCCGAAATGTGCGTTGCAATGCAGTGGCTCCGGGTTTTATTGAAACAGAAATGACCCACGCGTTGGATGAAAATGTTCGGAAGCAGTGGGCGGATTCGATTCCTTTGAAACGCGGTGGATCGCCAGAAGATGTTGCCAATGTTTGTTTGTTTTTGGCAAGCGACATGAGTGGATACGTGACCGGACAGACCCTTTCTGTTTGTGGTGGTATGTTGATGTAATTCATTTTAGAGCCAAATTTCATGCCTTTAGATCAGCCAGAAGAAGTTTACCCATACGAGAAAAATATGGGCTTTTTTGACCACATCGACGAGTTGCGAAAGCGGCTGTTTCGCGTGGCTGTTGTTCTGCTGATTGGTACTGTTATTGGGTTTATTTACGTAGAGGAACTGTTCGATTTTATCGTTCTGAGCCCATTTAGTCCTGATTTCTTTGGCTATCGCTTTTTCTGTAAAGCAGGCCATGCTTTGATGCATTCCGATGCGCTTTGTTGGACGCCCCCGCCTTTGGTGATGCAAAGTCAACAAATTCAAGGTCAGTTCGTGAGTGCGTTCAAAATATCGTTTGTTGTTGGATTTGTGGTTGCTTTTCCGTATATTATCTATCAGGTATGGAGTTTTATTCGTCCCGCATTAAGTCAGAAAGAGATTCAGAAAACCCGTCGTAGTTTGGGGGTGGTGTCGCTGTTGTTTTTTACGGGATTGTTTTTCGCCTACTTCTTTTTGGTGCCATTGGCTTCTAACTTTTTGTTGGGTTATTCTTTGAGTCCAAAAATCCAAAATATCATTACGATATCCAGTGTTACTGGATTTGTTACATTTATGAGTTTGGCCACGGGGTTGGTATTTGAGTTGCCTGTGTTGATATATATCTTGGCCCGATTGGGTATCGTGAGTTCTGCTTTTTTGAAAAAGAATTGGCGCTACGCAGTTGTGGTCATCTTTTTGATTGCGGGCGTTGCAACGCCATCGCCGGATATGTTTAGTCAGTTGTTGCTTGGAACACCTTTGTTGGGGTTGTATTTTATTGGAATTCAAGTGGCCAAAAGAGTAGAAAAAAATCGAGAAAATGAACAATAAAACCATTGCTTTGGGATCGGATCATGCGGGATTCGAATTGAAAAATGAATTGATTGTCTACCTGATTGAAAAGGGGTATGAATTGGCCGACATGGGTCCGGATTCTTCGGACAGTGTTGATTATCCAGATTATGCACACAAAGTGGCAACAGCGGTTACAGAAGGTAGCGCTTGTTGTGGTATTTTGATCTGTGGCAGCGGAAATGGCGTTTGTATTACGGCCAATAAGCACAAAGGTGTTAGGGCTGCGCTTTGTTGGGAGCCTGAAATCAGCAGTTTGGCAAAGCAACACAACAATGCCAATGTGATTTGTTTGCCAGCGCGTTTTATTGGTCAAGAGAAGGCGTTTGCCATCGTAGATGCCTATTTGAATATGGAATTTGAGGGTGGGCGTCATGCGACGCGGGTCGACAAAATTGAAAATTGCCAATGAAGCCAAAAGAGCAGCATGTAAGTGTATCACATCCTGGATATTCTGATGAATATTACAGTGAAGATGACATGGCTGTTGGTTTGAGTGAAAATGCTACAGAGGGCATTGGGGCGGAACTTCGTTCCGCCCATGAAAACACATTGACAGCGAATTTGGAGGCTGTGAAGATGTTGGGGTTGAAATTGCCAACGGATCCCCGCTGGGTGAATGTGGCCGAGAAAACCATTGAAGAGATTCTGACCGACCATGCCTTTTGTGAACAGAAGGCTGCAACAATGGGTGTAACACTCATAGTGAAGTTTTCGGACCATGAACGTTTGGTGGATGAGGTGACTCCATTGGTGGCCGAAGAATGGGGGCATTTCCGTAAAGTGCTAAAGGAATTGAAAAAGCGTGGGATGAAACTCGGTCGTCAGCGCAAAGACGAATACGTGGGTGCTTTGCATCAACAAATGAGAAAAGGGGGCTCAAGAGAGCAGACAATGATGGAGTATTTGCTCGTCTCGGCGATGGTTGAGGCGCGTTCTTGTGAGCGATTTAGGCTGTTGAGTTTGTACTGCAGCGACGAATATTTGCGGAAGTTTTATTACGAATTTATGGTCTCAGAAGCGGGTCATTATCGTATGTTTATTGATTTGGCGAAACACTATCTACCTGCCGAGCAAGTGAAGCAGCGGTGGGAAGAAATGTTGATTGCCGAAGCGGAGATCATGGCAAATTTGGAACTTCGCGGGGATCGTGTGCATTAACCCAAACCCGAAGGAATCCCATCGATTTTTTTGCAGAATTAACCCAAACCGACATCAAGTGCCATCATGAGCACGAATCCAAACATCAATCCGAGCGTTGCTTTGTCGGTGTGTCCCTCTCTTTGACTTTCTGGAATCACTTCTTCCACCACAACGTAAATCATCGCGCCGGCAGCAAAGGCCAATGCATAGGGTAGCAGTGGCGTAGCAATCATGACCAAACCCACGCCGAGCATCGCTGCGAGGGGTTCAACCGCGCCCGACAGTTGACCCCACATGAATGATTTTCTGCGGGACAGTCCAAATCGTCTGAGCGGCAAAGCCACGGCGAGTCCTTCGGGGAAATCTTGAATGCCGATACCGATCGCCAACGCAATGGCGGCGGGCAAATCTGCTCCGGGAATGCCTTCTGCAACTGCCCCAAAAGCAACACCCACGGCCAATCCTTCTGGGATGTTGTGCAATGTGATAGCCAAAACAAGCAATATCGTGCGGTTCCAATTGGTCTTTACCCCTTCCACTTCTTCGATGGGGCTACTTAGGTGCAAGTGAGGTAAGTATTGGTCCAGCGCAAAAAGAAAGAAGGCGCCAGCCAAAAATCCGATACCCACCGGTAGCCAAGCCATATTCCCATATCCTTGGTTTTCTGCCATGCCAATGGCTGGGTTAAGCAAGCTCCAGAAACTGGCTGCGAGCATCACGCCCCCTGTGAATCCCATCAGGATGTCCATGTTTCCACGACGTACATCTTTGATGAAAAATACCATAGACGCTCCCAATGCAGTAATGAACCAAGTGAAAAGAGCGCCAACGAGCCCCTGCATCATTGGGCTCAATCCCGCAAAGAAGTGTACCAATATTTCCATCATCAATAAAAGTATTCGTTACTCTTTTGAAAATTCCCGGTGTTAAAATAATAGCGGAAGGTGAATTGCAAGTTGCTGCCATTGTAATGCAGAGGAAAGGATTTGTTGTAGAATTCGCCCGAAGCCACTCTTAAATTGATTTCTGTGCCAAAGGTATGGTAATAGGTTACGCCGTATTCGGTGCGTTTGCCTTTCTCTGAGGTACGGCCCATCAATAAACCGCCATAAATCATGGGGTATAATTTATTGCCGCCGGTCTCAATTACGCGAAGTTGTTTTTTGTCGGAATTGTATAGTGTGTTCTCGTCTTTTCTGAAGCTGTAATTCAAAGCGCCCCCAATTTCTTCGGAAAAAAAACTTGCACTGTGCGGTGAGGGGTATTGCCTAAACGATAACCCCAATGGGATTTGAACGGATGCGTAGGTTTGCTTTATTTTGTTGCTGATAGCGACCGTGTCGTTTGCGATGCGATAGCCGCGGGTGGTGAAGTTTACGCCTGTTACCAATGAAACGTTTCTGTGCAGGTCATAGCTTGCCAAACCGGAAATGGCGATGCCCATTTTGTTTCTGGGAGTAATGTTGGTGATAAACGTATCGTTCGGGTCAAGTTTTGAGATGTTTCCGCCCAATTTGAATCCGATATGCCATGGTGTCAATCTATTTTCACTGTCAGCCTGCGCAAAGGCTTGTACACTAGTGAATATGAGGGCAATAATAAGGATAGAATTCTTCATTGTTTCTCAACAAAGATAATAAACCTCATCAGTGAACACCACGTGTCTATCGAACGGTTGTAAATTTGTATCGAAATGATTTGGCAGAAACGCGCATTGCTTGCTTTGCATAAGGCACTTGAGAATTTTGAACACAATGAAAATTGGGGGTTTGCCATTGAGCAGGCAAAATATCAAAACCGATGGTTTGAAGAGGCCCAGGTGCATCAAAGTTTGTCGCAGTGGCGTGAGAGTCTGAACCCTGATAAAATTGATCGCTGGTTGTCGAACTATGATTTGCCTGAGGATTTTGGCACGCAGCGCTTGGGCATTATCATGGCGGGCAATGTCCCATTGGTGGGTTTTCACGATGTGATTGTGGGTGTGATTTCAGGGTTTGAGGTTTTGGCCAAAACGTCGTCTGAGGATACCATTCTGCCAAAAACTTGGCTCATGGAAGCCGCCAAAACGGATACAATTTGGAGTGATCGTGTTGAGGTTGTAGAGCAGTTGAGGAATTTGAGTGTTGCTATCGCTACGGGGAGCAACAACACTGCGAAATATTTTTCGTCATTTTTTAAGTCGATCCCCCATTTGATTCGAAACAACCGAAATAGCGTTGCGATATTGGATGGGAATGAAACCGAGGCAGATTTTATTGCGCTTGGACACGACGTATTTGATTATTTTGGGTTGGGTTGCCGGAATGTTACACATTTGATGCTGCCTCAGGGATATGATTTCACGCCTTTGTTTCAGTGTTGGGATGTGCATTTTGAGGGGATTCGGAATCACAACAAATACGCGAACAATTACGAATACCATCGGGCGTTGTTGCTGATGAATTTGGACCCACACATTGATACGGGGTATCTGATTGCGAAGGAGAAGCCGGAGTTGTATGCGCCGGTTGGAATGCTAAATTATTCCTTTTATGATTCGTTCAACGGTGTTGTGGCGAAGTTGGATGAGTGGGGTGATGCTTTGCAGTGCACGGTGTCTAATTTGCCAATTGCCAACGCTATGACATTTGGGAATACCCAATGCACACAGCTCGATGATTTTGCAGACGGGGTTGATACCTTGCAATGGTTGATTGAAAACCGAAAAAATTAATCCTGCTATAAGACGGGTTGCAACAATTTGTCGATTGCTTCCAATAACAATTCTGGTTGAGGCAACGAAGGGTTGAACTCAGTGATCTCCAAACATTGCGTGCGTTCGTCGCTGACCAATGACTCGATGAGTCTTTGTGCTTGCTCCAACTGTAATCCACCATCCACAGGCGTTCCTGTGGCCTTGGCAATGTGGGTGTCTAAACTGTCGACATCGAAACTGACATACAAATAGTTGCAATGACTTAAGGTGCTAAAGATTTTTTCGATGCAGGCTTCGATGCCATTTTTCTTGATTTCGGAGGGTGTTATCCATGCGATTTCAGCTTCTTCAACCAGCTTCGACTCTTGACTTTCATAGTCACGTACATCTACAAAAATCAGATTTTCCGGAGGTAGGCCAGCATTGCCCTTGATCAATTTTAATCGATTCCAAAGTTGGATGGTAGAATCGTCAAGTGTCCTTACGGATTGACATTTGTTGTCGTTGTTTAGCAATGAGTTGACCGTCATGCCATGGCTATTTCCCGATGGTGTGGTGTAAGGAGAATGCAGGTCGAAATGTGCATCAATCCAAATCACGCCAATTTCATCCATGGGAACACACTGTGCTAAACCGCTCACACCGCCTATCCCATTGCTGTGATCCGCTGTAAGTAACAGGCATCGATAGCCGGCTTTCAGCTGCTTGGCAACCGCTGAAGCAAAGTTGTGTTGATGGTCTAATAGGGCGACTCCATTTTTTAAAAATGGGGTTGATTGTTCCGAAAGAGGGATTTCGTTTGATTTGATTTCAACCAAAGGGATTTCATCAAATACTTCTTCATTGTAAGATTCTAAATGTGATAAAATGGTTGATGGCCCATTCCCAGCGCCCATTTTTCCAGCCCCAAGTTCCCATTCTGACGTGATAATACAGCGTTTTTTTTCTTTCATAATCTGCCCTTCGAGGTTGCTTCACTCGCAATATAATACAATTCTACAAATTCAATAATTTTCTATTTTCGCTGCCAAACCCAATAAGCCCCTTGGGTGTCGATTGGGGTAAATTGATAAAGAAAGTATTTGTCAGTCAAATAGTTGCATTTTGTAATCAGTCTTGCCGATTCTTTGGGTGAACCATCTTTGATCCAAACGCGTTTCCCCCATTGTTTGGGATAAGGTTGGTTTTGGATTCTGTTTTGTACAAAGGTGTCGTTCAGCCAAGACCCATTAAAATCGGTGGGCTGCATCGTGCCATGGTAATACAATGCGAATGATTTGAAACCATGGGTTTCAATCAATTTATTTGTTTGGGTTTCTTTGTGAACGGTATGGATTAATTCGTCTTGTGTGATGTGTGAAATCACCGGTAACAAAAAATAATAAACAGACAAGCCCACACCCCCGAATGCCAAGATCAATTTGCCAGGGTGTAGTTGAGGGGTGAAAAAATTCTTGACAGTTAGTGGTATGAAAATCAAAATCGAAATCAATCCGGGCACAAACAAGGAAATTTTCTCTAACCAATGCAATGGATGTGGACTGAGGAGCTGTTGAATTGAGAAATCGTCCAAGAGTTTTGCCAAGGAGCTTAGTTTTTCTGGGTTTAATATCGCCAAAGGCAGGATCCATAACAACGCGGTCCATATCAGACCAATGAGCAACAAAAGGGATTTTTGAATGATGAGATTCTCGCCTCTATTGGTATGGATTCGGTAGGTGTGGTAGGCGGCAAAATAGGTTAGTGGAAACCAACACAAACTACTATAATGGATGATTTTGGTAGTTACGATGCTAAAAATGATCAAAACCAACCAAAACATGATACGCATAACGGTATGCCAACTTTCCAATTCAAAGTCTTCTTCTCCACGTTGACCTAAATAGGGAATGGCCAAAGCAATTGCAGGGAAGCAAAGGATCAGCAAAACGATCACGTGATAAAACCAAGGTTGGTTGTGCCAAGCGATTTGGCCTTTCACGAGTTCAATTTGGTAGGAAACAAAAGAATGAATGAATTCTTGACCCAATTTTTGATAGAGGGGATACAACCAAGCGCCAACAATGGCGATAACAGCACCAATCAATATGAACAGTCTTGGGGAGAAAATATCCTGCCACCTGCCTCGATAGGCTGTTTGTATGAATGCCACACCACCCATCACGATGAGCGCCGTTTGTCCTTTGGCCAAAATCGCCAATCCAATAAAAATGCCTGACAGCAAATAGTGGCCGTGGGGTCGATGTCCTTCTACGTCGCATCGGGTAATTCGGTACCAATGCCAAATCGAAAGCAGTATCAATACATTAAAAACGGGATCTATAATGCCCGATTTGTAGTAAACCAACGGCGCGAAAGTCAGTGCGACAGTCATGGCCCAGAATACGCCCAATGTACGTCGGCCCAAATAGCTGCCAATGTGATAAGCGAGGTTTGCAGTGATGATTCCAGCGATGGCATTGGGTAGTCGATATACCCATGTATGATTTCCGAATAGATTGACAAAAAATGCTTGAATCCAAATAAATAGGGGTGGTTTTTCCCAAAAGGGTTCAAAGGCGATTTGTACGTATTTGTAGTTGCGACTGACGACCATTTCACGGGCCGATTCGGCGAAATTGAGTTCATCCCAGTCGAACAGCTGAATCAGTCCCAAACCAGGAATGAAAAGGATTACGGCCAATGCAGTAATGAGGAGATGAACATGAAATTTAGACATCATAACCTAGCCGTTTTGACAAGTGAAGACCCAATTGTAGAAAAATTAAAGCAATTGTACCGCCCGTACAAACATCGAACAGAAAATGTTGGCCGAGGTAGATTCTCGAGTAGCCAATGCCTGCGGCAATTATGGCGGTTGAGACACCCCAAATGGCAGATTTTTGGAAAGAAGGGATGGATGTTGCCAACAAGCCCATACAGAAAAATGCCACCGCTGTGTGACCGCTTGGAAACGATTGCCAATGGTGAATTTCTAGGTTGTCAATGTGTCTGATGGCAAAAATTTTGGCCTCAATTGGGCGCGGTGCATTGTACCACAATTTTATCGTGGCAACAAAAATGGATTGAATTCCGAGTCCAATTGCCAATACGAGTCCGCGTTTTGCATGAAAGAAAAAACCCGTCAATAGGGCCAAGACAATTAACAACCACTCGGCCAACCAGGAAAAGTGGATAAAAAAATTGTCTGAAAAATGATTGCAAAAATGATGAATCCAATGGGATGTAGAATCATTGAAACCCAAGCCTATAGCCACCCAACCTGAAAGTAGGACAATAAATGAGGTGAGGAAAAATCTGCTTTGGGCCATGGTTGATGCAAAGATAATTACTTCATCATGCGGAAACATTTTGAATTTAACACTAAATTGTTTTTTTTGCGACATTACCCTTTAATAAAAACAGTAATTATGACCTCAACTTCAACCTCAAGAACCAAATTGGAATTAGAATATGCCATGCGTTCTTCTCCAAATATTTTATATCAGTATATTTCCAACCCTTCGGGTTTGCAAAATTGGTTCGCCGATCATGTGGGAGTGAAAAATGGGGAAAATTACAAATTCAAGTGGGATGATGGCACTGAAATGGACGCTTTACTGGTAAAAGCTGTTCAGAGTAAATATGTCCGTTTTAAAATTGTAGATGCTGTAGATTCGGACGAATTCTTGGAATTTAGAATTCAACAAGATGCCATTACCGGTGACATTGATCTGATCATTACGGAGTTTGTGAATTCTGGAGATGAAGAAAGTGCTGCATCGATTTGGGATGCTGCTGTGGATAGTTTGAGATTTACGATTGGGGCATAAATCGCCCTGTGCGAATTATCATTCTCTCTTCAATTCTGAAATCGCGAGGTAGGCAAGCAATCCGCAACCTTGTTCCAACGCGTCCTCGTCCACATCAAAACTGGGGTGATGCACACTGAAAGTTGTTTTCTTTGCTTCGTTCCTTGTGCCTAAACGATAGAAGCAACTGGGTACTTCTTGCGTGAAATACGAGAAATCTTCTGCCGCCATCCAAATGCCTAAAGGTTCTACGTTTTCTTCGCCCAGAAACGACCTCGCTTCCGATTGAAGTCGTTCCGTGAGCTCTTCGTTGTTTTTCAAAAAGGGATAACCCCGATGTATGTCGAATTCCACCGTTCCACCCATGCCTTCCACCAAGCCTTTGGCCAGTGTCAGCATTTTTTGATGCGCTTCGGCACGCCATGTTTCGTCGAGGGTTCTAAACGTTCCTTCAATGATCACTTCATTGGGGATTACATTGGTTGCACCTTGTGCAATGACTTTGCCGAAGCTCAATACCGAAGGGATGGCTGGGTTTGCGGCGCGCGATACGATTTGTTGTAATGCAACGATCAAATGCGCGCTGATAAGTACGGGATCCACGTTGAAGTGGGGCATCGCACCATGTCCGCCTTTGCCAGTTACCTTTACATAAATCTCATCGGTGCTGGCCATATATAATCCCGGTCGGAATCCGGTTTTTCCTGTTTCGATGCCCGGCATTACATGTTGACCAATCATTACATCCACTTTGGGGTTTTGAAGGACTCCATCGGCAATCATAAGCGATGCGCCACCGGGCAGTCTCTCTTCGCCGGGCTGAAAAACGAGTTTTATCGAACCTTCAAATTCGTCTTTGAGTTCTGAGAGGATTTTTGCTGCGCCAATCAAACTGGTGGTATGAACGTCGTGACCACAGGCGTGCATCACACCTTCTTTTTTGCTGCGATAGGATCTGCCATCATTCACTTCTACGATGGGGAGCGCGTCCATATCTGCCCTCAATCCAACCACTTTTTTGGAGGGATTTTTTCCTTCGATGATAGCAACGACTCCTGTATTGGCCAATCTTCGGGTTTTCAGGCCCAAGGCATGCATCTCTTTTTCTACCAATGCGGCCGTTTCGTGCTCTTGGAAAGATAGCTCCGGATTTTCATGTATATGTCGGCGAATGCCTACCAACGTGGGTAAAATTTGGGCTGCGCGGTCTTGGATATGTTTCTTTATGTCCATGATTGGAATTGTTGTATCAGATGAAGTACTTTGCAAATCTAATCGTTTCTCTAATATTCAATTCACATGATTACCCAAAACTCAATCGAACAGCTGCTGAATGTCGTTTCCATTGAGGATGTAGTCGGTGATTTTGTCTCTCTCAAGCGCTCGGGACCCAGATACAAAGGGTGTTGTCCGTTTCACGATGAAAAGACGCCGAGTTTTGTCGTTTCACCATCCATTGGTATTTACAAGTGTTTTGGCTGTCAGAAGGGGGGCAATGCCATTCAGTTCATGATGGACATTGAAAATTTGAATTTTGTGGAGGCGGCAAAAAGTCTTGCGAAGAGATTTGGTGTAGAGTTGGAGGAGACGCATGTTGAGAATCAGGATGCCCATCAAGAGGCTCAACGGCAGCGCGAGTCCATTCAGGCGGCGGTAGATTTTGCGCAGGGTTTTTTTGTGTCACAGTTGTTTGATGGAGAGGAGGGCAAATCGATTGGTCTTCCCTATTTTAAGGAACGCGGGTTTACCATCGATACAATAAAGAAGTGGGGCTTGGGCTACAGTCCGGAGTCATGGGAGGCATTGGCGGGTCATTCTAAGGTGAAAGGATTCAATGCAGAGGTGATGGTTTCAGCGGGTTTGTTAAAACTGCGCGACAATGGAACGCATTACGATTTGTTTCGACATCGGGTGATGTTCTCCATTTATTCTGTGACTGGAAAGGTGATTGCTTTTGCAGGGCGGAAGATGAGCAGCACCGACCCATCGCCGAAATATGTCAACTCGCCCGAAACCGACCTTTACAAGAAGAGTGATGTGTTATTTGGTTTGTTTCAGGCCAAGAATTCGATCAAGAAGGCCGACAAAGTATATATGACGGAGGGTTACACCGATGTGATCACCTTGAGTCAGGCAGGTATTGAGAATGTGGTTGCCAGTTCGGGTACTGCATTAACGCCGGGGCAGATCAAATTGTTGAAGCGCTTTACGGACAATGTAACGGTGGTTTACGATGGGGATGCGGCTGGGATTAAGGCATCGTTGCGGGGTATAGACTTGTTGCTTCAAGATGGGTTGAATGTTCGTGTGGTTTCGTTGCCGGAGGGTCAAGATCCCGATTCATTTTGTCAGAAGATGGGCGGGGAAGATTTTCAGGCGTATTTACATGAGCACGAGGAAACGTTTATTCACTTCAAGGCGAAGTTGTTGATTGATGAGTGCAAGCAAGACCCATTGAAGAAATCCGATGCCATTCGAGAGATATTGAGGAGTGTATCGTTGATAGCGGATGGGTTGAAGCGTTCTGCTTTGACACGAGATTTGTCGAACATCTGCGAAATGGAGGAGTCGGTTTTGGTGCAGGAATTGGGCAAGTTGCTCAGACAGCAGAAGGCGAAGGAGGAACAGGCCTTTGTGAGTCAGATTGCATCTATCACGCATGAGATGGGTGTGGGGATGCCAGCGCCGGCGAAGCCGGCGCATACAGAACATCATCAAGAAATGGCGGTTTTTCGATTGCTGTTGTTGCATGGCAATGAAATCTTGTCAAATGGCGTCACGGTCTACGCACATTTCGTTGAACAGGTTTTCAATGATCCAGATTTGGCTTTTGAAGATGCACTCGCAATTCGGATAATTGCCGATGCCGCACAACTCGAGGCTTGGCCGGAAAAAGAATATTTCATTCATCACATGGATAGTGAAATTGCCGCTTGGGCCGCAGGGGTGATGGCGGAAGGACATTCCCTGAGTAAGGCATTTGAAAACAATTATATCGATGTATCTCAGCCCGAATCAACAGTAAACGAGCAAGTAAAAAATGTAATTCTGCATCTCAAGCGCAAAAAGTTTGATAAAATTCTCAATGCCGCACTCGCGATGTTGGAAAACCCAGAAATGGCTGAGGATGAGATGTCGTTGGTTTTTGATTACATCAAAGAAATAAACATCAAAAAGAAGAAAATCGCCGACGATTTAGGGAATTCGGTGACTTGGATTTGAAATTAAGTAATTGTAATTCAATATTTTAGTTTTTTGGCACGCCGTTTGCATACTGGCCGGTATGTTTAAAAACAAATTGGTCATTCCAACTTTCGTTTTGTTATTCCTTACCGTTGCGGCGATTGGAAAAACGGCTTTTGGAACCGACAAAGTAATTCCCGTTGCTGAAGTGAAAGCATCAGACACTTCGGTAGTTACCGCAAATGATTCTTTGTATTTCGATTCTTTAGAACTTTCCTTAAAGCACATCCCAAATGCGCAGCCCATGTACTCAGTGGCAAAAAAAGCCATAGGCAAGTGGGCCAAGTTGTTCATTGCAGTAAAAATTGTTGAGAGTGGCAATGATGGTGACAATTCAATTTACGCTCGCCGTGACTACAACCTAACTGGTATGCGTCAGCCCCGCGCTCGTAAAACCATGTCGTTGGGTGCTACCAAGAACAAATATGCTCGTTATGCCAGCTGGTATGATTGCATGGTTGATTTTGGAATGTATTTAAATGGAATGGAAAGAGGCTTCATCAAAAAATACCACCGCCCCGTGAGAAATAGCCAAGAGATGGTAAAGTATCTGTACGGAAAATACAATTCTCATCCTGTATGGCGCAAACGCACCTTGCATGTGTTGAAGAACTTTAAGTGGAAGTAAATGACTAGCGACGCTTATAGCGCAGGCAGTAGAGGCTGAATGCCAAAGCGACAATAAACGCTGAACCGCTAAATCCAAATATCCCGATATAATTCCAGCTCATACCCTGGATAAAATGGTTTGCGGTGAGTCCACCCACAATAATTCCCAATTCTAAAAACATAAACAACATCGCGAGGGCACGTCCTCTGTGGTGATTATCGGCGGTATCGCTCGCCCATGCAAATAAACTTGGGGCATTAAATCCTTGTCCAATTCCGTAGAGTATGGCGGCACTCGCAAACCAGAGCAATCCTGGCAATTCACAGGTAGTGCAGTGGGATTGTTGTTGATGTTGGAGTCGGATCGACAAATACACGAGGATCGACATGGATAATACTTGTGCGGCGGTTCCGATGGCGGTGCTCCATGCCCGCCCCAAGGCATCGCTCACTCGTCCGCTAATCAATCGGAATAACAACGAAACGCCAATGTAAATACTCAAAAACAATCCTTTGTTTGTGTAGCCCATTTCCAGGGTAAAATCCGACATTACGGTGAGGATAGATCCTAAGGAAATGCACACCAAAAACATGATAACACTGGGACGCCATGCGGGGAAATAGAACAAGTTGCGGACGTTGAAGACGAATTCTTTACGGTTTGATTTTGTCCGTGTTTCGGGTAAGCTCATAAAAAGGAGCCATGCCAGAGAGGCGAGGGCTGCGCTGGTGTAGTAGAGAATATCGACGCCAAAATGCAGGGCGATAACAGCACCCAGGGCATAGCCAATGGTGGTTCCTAGGTTGTTGAAAGTTCCTTGCCAGCCCATGGCGCGACCGCGGTGGGATTCTGCAACCACATCAGCGGTGAAGGCTGTAAATCCGGTGGGGGTAAAACCCGTGGAGAATCCGTGAATTGCGCGAACGAGCAAAAATCCCATGGCGGTTGTCACCATCGGATAAAAGCACCCTGCAATGATGCAGAAAAGGCATCCACCGATCATCGCCCAACGACGTCCAAGGTTATCGGTAATCCAACCGCTGAAGGGTCTGGCAATCAAGGCGCTAAACGAAAAGGCAGGAATAATCCATCCCACATACGCGGCCCCACCTTTGGATCGCAGTTCTTGCGCCAATTCAGGGAGAATGATATTGAAAGAGAGGAAAAAACTCATCGCCCCGAGGCACATAATCCAAAACACCCGAGGGTATTTATAGGGGGCGATTGGCACTTGGCTCATTTGCTGGAGTAGTTGGCAACCAACGGCATGATTCTGCCTTTGCCGAAGGCTTTGGTGCTGACCCGAAGGATGGGTGGCGCTTGGTATCGCTTATATTCACTGCCATTGACCAGGTCTATCACTTTATGCACCGTAGTTTGGTCGTATCCCATGGTGATGAGTTCCTCGATGCCTTTGTGCTCTTCGATATAGTGTTTTAACAATTCGTCTAGCACATCGTAATCTGGAAGAGAGTCTGCATCTTTTTGCCCTGGGCGAAGTTCTGCGGAAGGGGCTTTGTTGATGATGTTATTTGGGATGATCTCCTTATTTCTGTTGATGTGTCTGGCCAATGCGTAGACTTGGTTTTTGTATACGTCGCCGATGGGACTCAGAGCGCCACACAAATCTCCGTAAAGGGTACTGTATCCCACGCTCAGTTCGCTTTTATTGCTGGTATTCAGGAGAATATACCCCAATTTATTGGAGATGGCCATCAAAAGGACCGCTCTCGATCTGGCTTGAAGGTTTTCTTCCGCAAGATTGAATGGTTTCCCTTGAAATACCGGTTGAAGCGCATCGAGATAGGTGTCGTATATGTTTTTGATGGGAATGGTGATGGCTTCATTGCCCAAATTTTTGCTGAGGGTTTCAGCGTCTACAACACTGTGATCGCTGCTAAACATTGATGGCATGAGAACGGGATGCACATTTTTGGCACCCAATGCTTCCGATGCCAAGGCTTGTATCACTGCGCTATCGATTCCTCCGGAAGAACCCAGAATTGCGTGCTGAAAACCCATTTTTTTGAAGTAATCACGGATTCCAAAAACCAAGGCTTTGTGCAATTGCGCGGTATCGTCGGTGTCCAAGGGGACGGAATTTCCCATCGCGAATTTGCCATTTTCAAAATTCGCGTAGCTTACGTTTTCTTCAAAACTGGGTGCTTGTAGAACCACTTCTCCGTTGCCGTTGATGGCGCGACTTGAGCCATCGAACATGAGTTCAGTATGGGTTCCCACTTGGTTGACGTACAAAACGGGCAAATCAAACCGCGAGGCTTGACCGCCGAAAACCCGATTTCTCAGCGATTGCTTGCCCAAGTTAAACGGAGATGCTGCTGGGTTGATAATAAGTTCAGCGCCGAGGTCTTTTAACGCTTGGCCTGGACTCACCAAATACTCAAAGTCGTTGTATATGTCCCACAAGTCTTCACAGATGGCGATACCCAGTTTTACGCCTTTGTATTCGATGATTTGCGCGTTGGATTCGGGTTGGAAATATCGACTTTCGTTGAAGACATCGTAGGTGGGGAGTAGGGTTTTGGCAACGGTATGTTGGATTCTTCCATTGTACATAACGCAAGCCACATTTTGCAATTTTCGGCCTTTATTGGGGTTCCGGACCACACCACCAATAATGGCAGCTATGCCCTCGCAAGCTCGGGCAATCGCTTCCAATGCATGCTCACATTTTTCAATAAAATAGGGATAGTCCAAGAGGTCGTCTGGCATGTAACCACATACCGATAGCTCCGAAAATACGACCAAATCTACTTTGTCTTGTTTGGCTTGGAAAATGACATCGGCCATTTTCGCTGTATTAGACTCAAAATCGCCAATGGTAAAATTGAGTTGGGCCAGTGCGATTTTTAACCCCGACATGACTCAATTAGAAAAGTATGCCGGCTTGGATCGCAAGAAAATTGGATTTGCCTGTAACTGTTGGGTCCTTGAAGAAGTTGTTTATGGCATTGTCGAATCTCAACCCAGCAGTAAACATCGTATTGCCTGTAAGTTTGTATTCAACGCCTGCGCCCATGATGACAGGAAAACGGAAGGTTGCAATATTGTCCTCAAAAGCATACTCTTTTTCACCACTTGGACTGGATGGAATCGCGGTCCCAGTGAACTGATAGACATCGTCGTCGGTGCTATTTGGATCGTGGAAACTAATGCCCTTGTTGCTGGGGTAAATACCGTCACCGTCTGTTATGGTTGTTGATAATTTACTTTTCATCATGAATGAAGGAGCCAATCCAAATTGGAAGTAGTATTTCATGTTTCCAATTTCATCGGTTTTCATTTTTACACTCAATGGGATTTGCAAGTATTGGGTGTTGTATTTGAAATGGACTTGTCCGCCATTGTAGATGTAAGTTGTATCGTGCTTGACCCCACCCGCATTTGAAATTGTGCGAACATTCCTCAATTCTGTGTTGCTTTTGGCAAGTACAGGGATTGTAGAAACCGACAACTCTGTTGCTAGCCAGTAGTTTGTACTTTTAAACATGGCAAAATCAGCGGTAACGCCGTAAGAGAACCCGAGTCCAGGTCCGTCGTTCGACATGGATCCTTTTTGGATGTTGATCCAACTAAAATTGGGGCTAACGCGCAGTCCCATTTTTACATTGGGAGGCACCCGACCCGAGCAGCCAGCAGAGTTGCACCGTCGGAGGGAACGTGGCCAACA
>CAZZKP010000031.1:0-16455 GCA_964654675.1 uncultured Bifidobacterium sp.
TTATCCAACGATCTTACCCCACTTTCACGGGTGTATTGTTCGATGATTAATTCCCCTGCTTTGTCAGTAATTTTAAACTGATTCGTCTTCAGCCCATGTGCCTTTCTCTGTTTTGACACCAAGTACTTTTTGGCAATTTCAATTTTCTCTTCTATGCTATATCCATGAATTTCAATGATTTCCATACGATCCAATAAGGCAGGCTGTATGGTATCCAAATTGTTCGCTGTGGCAACAAACAACACTTTACTCAAGTCGTAATCCAGCTCCAAATAATTGTCGTAAAACGAAGAATTCTGCTCTGGATCTAAAACTTCCAACATGGCGCTCGATGGATCGCCCCTGAAATCACGACCCAATTTGTCGATTTCATCCAATACAAAAACCGGATTCGAAGTCCCCGATTTTTTCAAATTTTGCAAAATACGACCTGGCATCGCACCGATATAGGTTTTACGATGTCCTCTAATTTCTGATTCGTCGTGCAATCCACCCAAACTCATTCTCACATATTTCCTACCCAAAGCACTTGCAATGCTCTTACCCAAGCTCGTTTTACCCACCCCCGGAGGTCCGTACAAACAGATGATCGGTGATCTCATATCCCCCTTCAACTTCAATACGGCCAAATACTCTAAAATCCGCTTTTTGACTTTCTCCAATCCGAAGTGATCCGCATCAAATACTTTTTGCGCATGATGAATGTCGAAATTGTCGCTCGTTTGCTCATCCCAAGGCAAATCCAACATCAGCTGCACGTAATTGAGTCCAACAGAATAATCAGGAGAGGCAGGATTTACTCGCATCAAACGATCCAATTCCTTATTAAAATGACTGTGAATGTCTTTGCTCCATTTCTTTGTCATTCCTTTCTCCCGCAAATTTTGAATTTCTTTATCGGGGGTATCTCCGCCCAATTCTTCTTGGATAGCGCGAATTTGTTGATGTAAGAAATATTCTTTCTGCTGCTTATCCATATCGGTCCGCACACGACTCTGGATTTGGTCCTTCAACTCCAACATCTGCAACTCTTGCGTTACATGTGACAAAACTTTTGTCGCGCGCAACGCGGGATCCAACATCTCCAACAAAGCTTGTTTTTCTGTCTGCGAAATATTCAAATTGCTCGAGACGAAATGGATCAAAAAAGTCCTTGAATCAATATTGCTGAGGGCAACTGAAGCTTCACTCGGTATTTGCGGTGATAAGTGGATGATTCTGTTTGAAATATCTCGGATTGAATCGATTGTTGCTTTGTATTCTTTCGATTCTTTGATTGGCAAATCGGGCAAGGAACTCACTTTCGCCTTAAAATAGGGTTCAGTTTGAACGAATTCATCGATTTTGATGCGACGCTTCCCTTGCAAAATAACGGTTGAACTCCCATCAGGCATCCGCATCATACGAATGATTTGAGCCATCGTTCCCACGGTAAAAAGGTCTTCGATTTGGGGATCTTCCACGTCGGAGTTCTTTTGCGCAACAACAGCGATAATTTTGCTCTTCTTATTGGCTTCTCTGATCAGTTTGATGCTTTTGTCTCTGCCAACGGTTATGGGAAATATCACACCCGGATAGAGGACCGTGTTTCGCATCGTAAGTACCGGCAATTCTGCGGGCACTTCTAATTTATTGCTTTCTTCCTCCTCATGCTTGGAAAACAAAGGCAAAAACTCTGGTGCGTCTTCAAATCCCTCTGAATCTTGATCACTACTAAAAAAGGTCTCTTTGTTTTTGAACATTGCAGTGCTTCAATCAATGCTTGTGCCAAATATCTGCAATGCGCAGTTTTTAATCAAATTTTTAAAACCTATGACAATTTGTCGGGATTTGAAAATACCTGAAAAACCGCTTGGAAAATTGCGATTTTTCTTGAAATTTGCGTACCAAACAAAAAAATATGAAAATCAAACATTTACTTTTAGCCCTTGCTTTGCCCGTTGTTGCCTTTTTTGGCTCGTGCGGAGGCGATAGCAAAGACCCAAAACCTAGCATTTCACTAACCGCAGGAGCAAAATATGTAAGCGGTGACATTTCGGTGATGAGTGATTCATTGTTAACATTCAGCATTGCAGCGACATCAGGTTCAGGCAATTTGTCCGGAATTAGCGCTAACTACTCAATCAACGGAGGTACAGCAAAGACCTTCTTTGATTCTTCGGTTTCTGGAAACGCTGTAAATTGCATCGTTAAAACCCGTTTGGCGGGTAGTGTGGATGATGTGGTTGTGTTCAATTTCGTCGCCAAAGACGCAAATGGTCAGTCTAGTACAAAGAGTATCAAAATTTCTGTCATTCCTCCCACAGCACCTTTGTTGGGCTTCCAAGCACAATTGATTTACAACGCCAACAACGTGGGATTTGATCTAGCCTATGACTTAAACAAAGGAGTTGGTTTGCAGAAAAACGATCCTGCTACGCAGAAAGACTTGATGGACATGACAACCAGCGCGATGCCTCAATTCTCCAAAATTTGGGGTTCTGACAACAAAGGCAAATTCGTTAAAGTCACTGCCAACGATTTCACAAATGCCAATACAACTACCTTCTTGTACAATCTTTGGAAAGCAAACAGCGCTACCGCAACTGCCCAAACTTCAGTTTTGGCTGTGGGTGATGTTTACTTGGTAAAATCTGGACAAGACCTACCCTTTAACCTTTACATCATTAAAGTTACCAAAATTCAGGATCTTCCTGCCATTGGCAACCACAACGATTACGTAGAGTTTAGCTACAAGAAGATTGACAACTAATCCAAAAATAGACATTTAACTTTTGCAAAAACCCCGCATTCGCGGGGTTTTTTGTTAAAATTCGCACCCCTTTGGTATTTATTAGGAATTCATACAATCCCAACGTAATTTCGTTAATAATCAGCCCGATGAAATTAAAACTTCTCCTAGTTATTTTGATAATTCCTTTGATTCCGTTGTTGAATTCTTGTATACCGAGTAATGTTGACACGAAAACGGAGGTAACCCTATTGGCCGGACCTGAATTCATCAGTTCGAATACCACTGCAATGCAAGATTCATTGTTGACATTTTCAATCCGAGCCACTGCTTCATTGGGTCTGGATTACGGAGGACAAATCAAATCAATTTCCGCCAGTTACAAAATAAACAACAAACCGACAGTTCAAATTTTCGACTCCGCAATTTCAATCACCAGCAGAGCGGAAATCACATTCAAACATCGATTGGTTGGAAATGTTACCGATGTAGTAAAATATTCATTTATCGCACTAGAAGAGAACGGCCTAAGCGATACCATTACAGTAGATGTAACCATTTCACCGAAGCCAGTCTCTTTAAAAACAATAAGCGACCAAATGGTTTACAACGTCTTATATTTTTTTAATGCACCCATCAATGCATACGATTTAAATACTGCTAAGGGGCTAACCATTTCAGATACAACCATAAGGAAAGATTTGATGGATCGAACTGTCGCAAATGGATTTGGCGAAGGTCAATTTTCAAAAAAATGGTCGTCTGGTAATTTTACGAGGTATGTCAAAGTCACCAAAGCGGATTATATCAATTCAAAGACAACCATTGATTTGTTTGAACTTTGGGAACTCAACAAAAATTCGTCTTCTGCCATTACCGATATTTTATCAACCGGGGATATTTACCTAGTCAGATCTGGGCAAGACATACCATTCAATCTGTATATTGTCGAAATTACGGAAGTTCAAGATATCCCAGTGTTGGGCAATAACGATGATTTCGTTAGGTTTAGTTACAAGAAGATCGACAACTAATCAAAAAATACACAATTAACTTTTGCAAAAACCCCGCATTCGCGGGGTTTTTTGTTAATAATCGCAACGAAATTTTAGCGTATTTTGTACATCGTGAAAAAGATAGCAGTTCTCACATCCGGCGGCGATGCCCCAGGCATGAATGCATGCATTCGTTCTGTCATTCGGGCTTGTGCTCATTATAATTTGGAAGTATTTGGAATCCAACGCGGATATCAAGGATTGATTGAAAATGAAATCCACCCAATGACACCCAGCAGTGTGGCCAACATCATCCAAATGGGTGGAACCATATTAAAAACGGCGAGAAGCTTGGAATTCATGACCCCAGAAGGAAGAAAAAAGGCCCATCAAAACCTCGTTAACCTGGGCATTGAAGGCATCGTTTGCATAGGTGGAAATGGAACCTATACCGGTGCCATGATTTTTGAAAAAGAATTTGGAATCCCTAGCATGGGCTGTCCGGGCACCATCGACAATGATCTTTGGGGAACCGATGCCACCATTGGTTATGATACCGCAATCAATACCGCCATGGAGGCCATTGACAAAATCAGAGACACGGCGGATGCCCACAATCGAATCTTTTTTGTCGAAGTGATGGGTCGTCATTCTGGCCACATCGCTCTCCTATCTGGCATTGCAGGTGGAGCAGAGGGCATTTTCATCCCAGAACGCGGAAATGAATTTGACGATATCGTTCAACTCTATGAATCCAAAGCCAGAAAAAAGGAATTTAGCATTTTTGTGGTTGCCGAAGGGGATGAAGAAGGTCGTGCATACGAAATCTCCAAACGATTCCAAGCCATCTACCCGGAAACCGATTGTAGAGTTACTGTGCTAGGTCATGTGCAACGCGGTGGCAGGCCCACGGCAAACGACAGAATACTTGCTTCTCGTTTGGGTGCACATGCCGTAAAAGCCTTAATCGATGGTCGCAGAAACGAAGCCGTGGGCGTAGTAAACAATGACATCAAATTTACGTCCTTCCAAGAAGCCATCGAACACAAAAAAGACATTCAAGATAACTTGTGGATCCTAAACACCATCATCACTCGATAATTACTCATCAAAAAACCCTATGATAACCCACCTAAATATCAAGAATTACGCCCTCATCAAAGACCTTGATATTGAGTTTCAAGACGGCTTTACTTCCATTACCGGCGAAACTGGTGCCGGAAAGAGTATATTGTTGGGTGCCATTGGTTTGATTATGGGTGAACGGGGCGACAGTTCAGCGATTCTTGACCCCTCTCAAAAATGCATTTTGGAGGCCTCCTTCGACCTATCTCGGCTGAATTTACAAGCAGAATTCGATGAAAAGGACATCGATTTCAACAATCATTGTACAGTTCGAAGAGAATGGAGTCCAAATGGGAAAACCCGCTCATTTATCAACGAATCTCAAGTCACTGTCTCAGAATTGAAATGGTTGGGCCAACAGTTGTTAGAAATTCATTCTCAACATACGGGGTTACTCGTTACCCAATCCAATGAGCAGCTCAAGTTACTCGATGCATTTTGTGGATGCAGTGATCTATTGAAAGATTACCAAAACACATTTTTCGAGCATCAAAAAACATCTCTTTCGCTAAAATCCGCGCTGGAGCAACTCTCAAAAATCACACAAGATACCGAATACAATGGTTTTTTGAGAAAGGAATTGGAAGAATTCAATCCCAAAATGGGTGAAGAAATCGAATTGGAAAGCGATATTGCATTACTCAGTCAGGCCACTGATTTGGAAGAAATGTTTGGCAAAATCGACATGGCGATGGATGGCACAGACAATTCAATCGTTGACCAACTTAACAGTGTTAAGTCGGAAATGAAGAGTTTCTCAAGCATTAACCCACAACTCTCCGAACTATATGAACGGTTTATTTCCCTCGCTGTGGATGCCAAAGAACTTGCCAGAGATCTCAGAGCCATTGCGCAAGGCATTGAAAGCAATCCTGAAAAACTCTTGCTTGCCAATGAGCGATACTCACAACTGCAGTCGCTGTTCCGCAAGCACAACGTAGAATCTTCCGAGGCCCTTTTGGAGAAATTCACAGCCCTTCAAACCGAGCAAGCCGGCGAAACGGTATTGCAAGAGAAAATTGCGGAATTACAAGAGCGAAATACAAAGTTGTTATTAGAACGACAAACCAAAGCCACGGCGCTTCACCAAAAACGTTTAGGTGGCGTGGAAAGTGTATGCTCACAAGTTGTGGATCAACTGATGCAGCTGGAAATGCCATTTGCTCAAATGCAAATTCATTTATCCCAATCAGAAGCTAACTATACAGAGACTGGAAATACCCATATTTCGATGCTTTTCTGCGCAAACAAAGGGCAATCACCCATGCCCATTGAAAAAGTTGCATCGGGGGGCGAAATATCTCGACTCAATTTTTGTCTACGCACACTAATCGCAGACCTCAAGCAACTCCCTACCCTAATCTACGACGAAGCGGACACGGGGGTGAGCGGTGAAGTGGCAAATCGATTGGGCTATTTGATGCGAACCCAGGGCAAAAAACAACAGATTTTGGCGATTACTCACCTTCCACAAGTGGCAGCGGCAGGAAATCAACAACTCTTCGTCTACAAAGACAACCAGGCGGCCATTAGCGAAACGAAAATCAGGCCTTTGGATTCAGAAGGTAGAATATTGGCCTTGGCTGAAATGCTCAGTGGGAAGAACCCAACGGAAGCAGCCAAATTGAATGCGCGTGATTTGCTAAATCTCTAACCCCAAGCCTTTTTCCTGGTCAGATTCGTATTTTTCGTAATTCACATCCACATCCGTGGGACCCATTTGTGCGGCGGTTGTCGCCAAAACATCGCATCGCTCATTTTCCTTGATTCCCGCGTGGCCTTTCACCCAATAAAACTTTGGCTTGTGCTGCTCATACAAGGGCAAAAACGCTTGCCACAAATCAACATTTTTCACCTTCTTCCAACCCTTTGCCTTCCATCCAAACAACCATTTCTTTTCGATGGCATCGCAAACATATTTGCTATCGGTATACACTTGAATGGGCAATCCGGGCGACTTTATGTGTTTCAGGGCCATAATTACAGCCAACAATTCCATGCGATTGTTCGTGGTTCTACGAAATCCGCCCGACAGTTCTTTTCGGTATTGGGCATGCATTAGAACCGCGCCATATCCACCGGGTCCGGGATTTCCCAGAGCCGCGCCATCTGTATAAATGATTATTGGCAACTCCACACAACAAAGTTAAGTCGGTCGCGTATTTTTGCACCATGGAGGCAGAAATTATTACCATCGGCGATGAACTTTTGATCGGACAGACCGTGGATACCAACAGTGCCTATTTGGGTCAAAAACTGGGTAGCATTGGTATTTCCATTTCGCGAAAAACAGCCATCAGCGATAGTGAATCTGCCATCATAGAAGCCATAACTGAATCGCAATCTCGGTGTAACTTGTTGATCATTACGGGGGGATTGGGGCCAACGAAGGACGATATCACCAAAAAAACGCTTTGTAACTATTTTCATTGCGGCTATCGAAGAGACAATTCAGTCATTGAACATTTAGAAAGAATTTTTGCCCAACGCGGCAGACAATTGTTGGATACCAACCTGGTTCAAGCCGATTTACCCGAGCTTTGTGAGACACTGCACAACAATGTGGGAACAGCACCAGGGATGTGGTTTCATCAAAATCACAAAATAGTCATTTCATTGCCGGGCGTTCCAGTGGAAGTCTATCATTTGATAGAAGAACGGGTCTTGCCAAAACTGCGCGAAACGCTAGAATTGCCGATTGTAGAACATCGAACATTGGTCACTTTACAAAAAGCAGAAAGTTTGTTGTCCAAAGATTTAGAGGAATTTGAACAAAATTTACCCCACTCCTTAAGCCTCGCCTACTTGCCCAATTTCAATATGGTCAAATTGAGATTGTCGCAAAAAGCAAATGTTGCGAGCGAGTTGATTATCGATGAGTATTTTGATAAACTCACTGCGACAATCCAAGACGATGTTTTTTGTTTGGGCGACAAAGACCCTGCAACGCATTTATCGGAGTACTTGATCAAGGAAGGCGTCACCTTCACAACTGCCGAAAGTTGTACCGGGGGATTCATCGCCCATCGTTTAATGCAAACGCCAGGCATCTCCTCTGTTTTCCCTGGCAGCATTGTCTGCTATTCCAACGATGTCAAAATTTCTGAATTGGGTGTTGACAAAGCCATCATTGAAGAATTTGGCGCCGTGAGCGAGCCCTGTGCGATGGCAATGGCAAAAGGTGTACGCGAAAAATTCAGTACAAAACTGGCCCTTGCAACCACCGGAATTGCAGGACCAGAAGGCGGTAGCAAAGAAAAACCTGTTGGACTCGTTTACATCGCAGTGAGCACAGAAACCCAAACCCTATGCAAGAAATTTAGACTCTTTGGAAACCGAGAACAAATCATTCAAAGAAGTAGCAACGCCGCCATTTGGATGGTGAAGCAAGTGTTAACAATTCCCTTATAAACATTAGTCCAAATGACGCCGTTTGGGTGGTAGACTCGGGGAATTTTCAGTACCTTTGTGGAAGATTCATGACTGAAAAAATCCTCATTCTCGACTTTGGTTCTCAGTATACCCAATTGATTGCACGCAGACTGCGTGAATTGTTCGTTTATTGCGAAATCCATCCCTACAATCACATCCCAGAACTGACATCCGACATCAAAGGAATCATTCTCTCGGGTAGTCCTTGTTCGGTAAACGAAACCGATGCACCGATGGTTGATTTGGAAACCTTAATGGCCCACGGACCCTTGCTCGGTGTTTGTTATGGTGCCCAAATGTTGGCCAAAGAATTTGGAGGAGTGGTTTCTCGCAGTGATCACCGAGAATACGGCAGAGCCATGATGCTAAGAAGTGGCAAGGAAAATTCCCTTCTCGCGGGATTAAGCAATGAGTCCCAAGTTTGGATGAGTCATGGCGATACCATCACCGCGCTGCCCTCCAATGCAACTGTCATCGCCACTACCGAGTCAATCCCCGTAGCCGCATTTGAATTAGCCAGCCCCCACCCCGTATTTGGCATTCAATTCCACCCAGAAGTATATCACAGTACCGAAGGCTTAGCGCTTTTAAAGAATTTCGCCTATGCAATTTGCGGATGCGCCGGTGATTGGACTCCAGGCCATTTCATCGATGAAACGGTCGCTACCATTCGTCAGACCGTTGGAAACGACCAAGTCATACTCGGTTTATCAGGCGGTGTTGATAGCTCCGTCGCCGCATTGTTGCTACACAAAGCCATCGGAAAACAACTCCATTGCATATTTATCGACAATGGACTTCTGCGTAAAAATGAATTTGCTTTGGTGCAAGACGCATACAAGCAGTTGGATTTGAACGTAATTGCCGTTGATGCATCACAGCAGTTTTACGATGCCCTAGCGGGTCTCACCGATCCCGAGGACAAGAGAAAAGCCATCGGACGTGTGTTCGTGGAGGTTTTCCAAGAAGAAAGTCTCAAAATTACAAATGCAAAATGGCTTGCCCAAGGAACCATATACCCCGATGTTATTGAAAGTGTGAGTGTTAAGGGTCCTAGCGCAACCATCAAAAGCCACCACAACGTTGGCGGACTACCCGAAAAAATGCAGTTGAAAATCATCGAACCATTGCGCAGTTTGTTTAAAGACGAAGTACGTAGGGTTGGCGATACGATGGGATTGCCGCATGAAATTTTACACCGACATCCATTCCCAGGACCGGGATTGGGAATTCGTATTTTGGGCGATATCACTGCAGCAAAGGTCAAGTTGCTCCAAGAAGCAGATTGGGTCTACATGGAAAAATTGCGCGAATATGGGTGGTATGAAAAAATCTGGCAAGCGGGTGCGATTCTTTTGCCCATTCAAAGTGTGGGAGTTATGGGCGACGAAAGAACCTATGAGCAAGTTGTTGCGCTGAGGGCTGTGACAAGCACCGATGGAATGACGGCGGATTGGGTTCACATTCCATACGAGATCTTGGCTGACATCAGCAACAGTATTATCAATCGCGTAAGAGGCATCAATCGTGTGGTTTATGACATTAGTTCGAAGCCACCGGCAACCATAGAATGGGAATAATTGATTAAATTACACTAAAATCCATGCATCGCAGCAAATTGAGTTTCGCATCCATCAGCCCATCCAAAGTCAAAGCTTTGTGTTTGTGCTTCTGTTTGATGTGTGCTCATGTCGCTCTGCAATCGCAAGATACCAACCACGGAAGAGTCATCGAAGGCCTGAACCCTACCCCAGCACAAGGTCCACTGAGAATAGGCATCGCCCTACCTTTTCATGCCAGCGGTGTAAAACAAAATGCATTGAGCGATGCGATGCTCGATTACTACCTAGGACTAAAACTCGCATTTCAAGAATTGGAAGCCGATGGGTTCAAAGCGAATGTCAGTGTTTTTGATACCGAACCAACCGATAGCCTTCCCTTAAATCAATTGGCTATCAAGTCGATTGCGGCTAATAAGAACTTCATCGACAACAACATCATCATTGGGCCGGTTTATGAACAGAATTTCAAGGATTTGATTTCTTCGCCTTCGGGGAGTTGGGTCAATGCGGTGGCCAACAAACCTAATTTGGCGGTGGTTTCCCCAAGCAATGGAACTGCTGAGGCTGCGTCAAACAATCCCCAACTTTGGATTTCACCATTAACCTATATCAAACCAAAATCGCAAAAAGGACTCACAACGGGGCCTTTTCCGAACATTAACTTCTTTATCAACGATACGTTGCGTTACAAATCGGTGGCAAGGAATGTTGTTCGCATGTTCCCCAAGCATCGCATTTGTTTAATCATAGATGCCGGAAAAACAAGCAAACCTAAGGCATTGATTTACAAAGCATCGATGGCTAAGTCTACGGCCAAATTGATTACGATTCACACAATAAAGGATGGCGTATTGACCCCACCCTTGCCAAAAAGGGATAGTTTGTTGTTGGTGGCGTGTACGGATGACGTTGCGGTAAGAACACCTTTGGAAAAGCTCATGGAAAAACGTCAACAATGCTGGATAATCGCAGACTTAAGTTGGTTTGAAGACAAGCGATATTATAGCGGATTGAACGATGAAATCTGTATTTACCCTACAGTGAACTTTACGGATTTCCACGATACGGCGACCTTACACTTCTCGAAAAAGTTCTTTGCTACCTATGGCACGGAGCCAAGTCGTTTCGCATTCATTGGATACGACCAAGGCAGTTACATTGGTTTAAGTGCGATGGCATTTGGGCCAGACTTCGTTTCATCTTTGCCGGACGCAACATTTGAAGGGTTAATCAACTCAATCCATATTCGCGGTGGCGGTACAGCCCCTTACAACGACGGGATTCGATTTGTTGTGATATACGAAGATACGCCACACTTGTTCAATCAATAGAGCATTCCGGTTGTTTGGATCACAGACAGGGGTCAAGGATTTAAGTAAAGAAAACAAATGACATCGATTTACCCTTACATTTTTTATAGCAATTGCGCCAAGATTTTGTTTGAATACGACGGAGGCACGCCTTTTCATTTGTATTTAAAATTGTGTTTCAAGGAGAATAAAAATTGGGGAAGTAAGGATCGCAAGCGTTACCGGAGTGCCTGTTATTACTTCTGGCGAAACGCCTTCGGCGTTTCGCGCCAATCCCCGGATCACATTTTACATTGGTTGCAAACCCATTTCACCACAGCCGTGGGCGACCTCCCAACGACCAATGAACCTGCGTCGATCAACCCTGCATCAAAACAACAATCCCAAACTCCTCCTAGCCCAACAGCTGCCCTTCCCGTAAACCAAACAGCAAAACAAGAATCCAACCCTTACAACCCCTATCAGTCCCTGGCAAAACACCTGAGTCAACACATCACAACGGAGATTCTTACACCCTGGTTTATGACTGAGCCACTCGTTTGGCTGTCCAATGGAAATATTCCACTCAAAAGCCTGCAATCGCAACTCACAAAAGCGGGAATCACAATAGAACAAAGCCGAGGCAATGCCCTCGCCGTATCAGCTCAGGTCAATCTTAATCCTTGGGTAGAAAATGGCAATGCTTACATACAAGACATTTCCTCTCAAACAGCCATGGATTGGTCAAATCAACCGATGGCGGCATTTTGCCATGCCAATGGCACCGTTTGGGATTGTTGCTCCGGTGCGGGTGGAAAATCGATTTCCTTGTTAAAACAATTCCCAAGCACCAACCTCTCATGCTCAGACATTCGATCCAATATCCTGGATAATCTCATAAACCGATTTCAACTCTTGGGGCTGAAAAAGCCTACCGTTTTTACCGCTGCGTTACATGGACCGATCGACCATTTGAACAATAAAAATCCGAATCCTACCTACAATGTGATTGTCGCAGATGTTCCATGCACTGGCAGCGGAACTTGGCGTAGAAATCCAGAAAATATTCATTTTTTTGATGACCAAACCATCACCACATTTGCAGAAAAACAGTTCAGTATCATCCAAAATGTAACCCAAAACCTAGCCATTGGTGGGTATCTCGTCTATCTAACTTGTTCTGTATTTGCCGCAGAAAACGAAAATAACGTGAAAAATATTTTGGGACAAAATCCCAATTTGCATTTGGTTTCGGAGGAATTTTGTGGAGGAATAGACCTACAAGGCGACTATATTTATCGCGCCGTGATTCAAAGATTGCATTAATTGGAATCGTAAGCCCATTTGAGGTAAATACTTCCCCAAGTGAATCCACCCCCAAAACTGCTTAAAATCAGGTTATCCCCTTTCTTCAATTGACTTTCCCATTCCCACAAGCACAATGGCAATGTTCCTGAAGTTGTGTTGCCATACTTCTGGATATTGATCATCACTTTGTTCTTATCAAGGCCCATTCGATCGGCGGTTGCATCAATGATACGCAAATTGGCTTGGTGAGGAACCAACCAGGCAATGTCATCTGCCTTTAGATTGTTTCTCTCCATGATTTCATAGCTCACATCCGCCATTCTTGTCACAGCAAATTTAAATACTGTTTTTCCCTCTTGATAGGCATAATGTAAACGCTGGTCTATTGTTTCATGGCTAGGTGGCAACATGGACCCGCCTGCTTTTTGAATTAAAAATTCACGACCACTCCCATCAACCTTAGTGATAGAATCTTGTATTCCCAATCCATCCGTGGTTGGCTCTAACAAAACACAACCCGCACCATCACCAAACAATACGCAGGTATTGCGATCCGTGTAATCAATGATTGCACTCATTTTGTCTGCTCCCACTACCAATACTTTTTTGTGGGATCCAGCTTCGATGAACTTTGAACCGGTAACCAACGCAAATAGGAATCCACTGCACGCCGCGTTGACATCATAGCCCCAGGCATTCACAGCTCCAATTTTGTCAGCAATTACATTGGCTGTTGCCGGAAAAACATAATCTCCCGTAACAGTTCCACAAATAATCATGTCAATTTCTGCAGGATTCACCCCTTTTTTCTCCAACATCGGAAGAATCGCACCAACGGCAAGGTCCGATGTGGCTTTTCCGGGCTCATCTAAGATATGACGTTCCGTAATACCAGTTCTTGAACGAATCCATTCATCGTTGGTATCAACCATTTTTTCTAAATCTGCATTGGAAAGAATCTTTGGCGGAACATATCCACCCACGGCAGTGATGGCAGCTGTAATTTTCATGAATTAACTTGTTGTTTCTGATTGCTCAGCATTAAATCGGCTCATCGCCTTTTGAATTTTACTTGTCAATTGAGTTTCAACCGCGTCCTGCGCCAACTCTATCATTTTAAGAAAAGTTTCCGACTTGGTAATTCCATGGCCCACAATGACAGGAGCATTGACACCCAGTACCAAACTTCCACCATAGTGCTTGAAATTGAACTGATCCAAGTAATCGTCTTGAACACCACGTTTTACCAAACGATAGTACATCCCTTCACAAACTTTGATAATAACGTTTCCACTAAATCCATCACACACAACAACATCGGCGAGGTCACCAAAAATATCTCTACCCTCCACATTGCCCACAAATTGAATCCCCTGTGTTTGAGACAACAATTGGTGCGTGGCTTTGGTCAGTAAATTGCCCTTTTCACTTTCTTCACCAATATTGAGCAATCCCACTTTTGGCGAATCAACCTTGTACAACATGGAGTAAAGTAAATTGCCTAACAGGGCAAACTTCTCGAGGTGTTCGGGTTTACAGTCGGCGTTTGCACCCACATCCAACAACAATCCGGGATTGCTATTGACACGGGGAATTGCAGCGGTTAAACACGGACGATCACATCCATCAACCAATTTCAAGTATTGAATGGAACCCACCAACATAGCGCCGGTATTACCCGCACTCAAAAATGCTTCAATCTTTCCTTGAGCCAGATGTAAGAACCCCTGACCAATACTAGAATTGGGTTTTGACACCAAAGCCTTTACTGGATGTTCCGCCATTTCAATGACGTCCGGGGTATCGACAATAGTAAATAAGTTTGAATCAATACCTTCACTACCACATACACGCAAAACTTCGTCCTTAGAACCAAAAAGAACTAGTTCTACGCCGTTCAACGCCTTAGCGGCCAATGAGGCACCTTTGACGGCTTCCAATGGGGCATAATCCCCACCCATGGCGTCAATACCGATTCTCATTTTAGCTATCGTTGCGACCCTTCATTACCTTCTGGCCGCGGTACATTCCTGTTTCGAGATTTACACGATGGTACAATGAAACATCACCTGTTACTGGATCAGCAATCATTGGACGGACTTCAATTTTGTCATGGGTACGACGTTTGTCGCGACGGGTTTTGGATATTTTTCGTTTAGGATGTGCCATTTCCTTGGTTATTTGTTTTTTAGTTGTTTCAATTTCTCCCAGCGAGCATCCACAACTTCATCTGTTGTTTCTCCGCTGAGCGCATTTAGTTTTTGAATCATTGCCTGGTCACAGGGTTTAATGTCCAAATCATCGCAGTTCCTAATCATAGGCAATGCCAATAAACTTGTTTCATAAACGGGGCGAGCGATATTTACTTCAAAATCATGTGGACGCAGGTAAATTAACTCAACCCCTTCATCCTCATGATCTACATCAACGGTTTCATGACTATCCAATTTGACAATCAACAAGTACTTCGTAGATATTTCCATTGGAATATTTACCAGGCACCTATGACAATCAACAGTCATTGTTCCATTCATGTCGAGATGACAGTGCATCCAATTGACATTTTTATCAACCAAAACTTGCACTTCCACATCGGCTTTATATACCTCAACACTCCCCAATTCTTCAAAGAACGTTTCGCTAACTCGGAAGTTAAACGTGTGCTTGCCGTCTTTCAGTTTGACAAACTCTATGGTTAAATCTTCCGCTTTATCGAACATCGTTACTAAAACGAACGGCAAAAATACGCATTTTTCTAGGAAAATCAAAGGAATCCAAGTATTTAATTGAAATGATTGGAATTTCCATAGCGCAAAAAAAATCCCGAAGTTTCCTTCGGGATTTTACAAAATCAGTTATGTAGGATCAATACTCCCACAAATCATGTTCGAAAATGAACAAGTCGTTCTTAATTTCTTCGGCACGAAGTAAAGCCGCTAAGCCCTCCTGTTTGAATTCAGGCTTCTGGTTGATGTATCTGTCATCCCACTCAGATGTTTTTACAATATAACTATCGAACAATCTGTGGTGGTTGATATGCTGATCCCAGTTCAAACGCATCGCATCGTTGTATCTGTTAAATACTTCCGATTTTGCCAAGGTTGGACGGCAATCATCCATTTTCAACCAAAAAGGCTTAACGTCGTAAGACTGACCCATAATCATTTTGGGCTGAATCGGAGCTATACCAATGATGATAGGTTTTAATTCACCATGCTTGTAATCAAAAACCCAATCTTCCATTATTTCAAATTTCTGAATCAAATCCCAACTGAAGTATTCTGGGAACGATGTATCCACCAAATCTGTAGGATCATCAGAACCAGGACGTTGTTTGGATGTTGTAATGATTTCAGAAGTAGAACGAATGATGTCTTCAGGCGTCATGATACGGTTAAACGAATCCGTAGCATAGGCACGCAACAAACCTTTGGTCCCAAATTCCCAGAATACCTGAGAGATAGGATTCTTAGGCCATGTCCAAGAACGATTCATTTTTTGACGCAAATCAATCACACGCCATACACGCTTACGGAATTTCACATCCGCGTTACGCAAATATGGACGAGGCATAACAATACCCTGCAAATTGCGAATATTGGTATCTTGATTCACATATTCAGGCTCATAGTGAGGAACCGTTGGATCATCATAATGAGTTCCAATGGTTGGAATCACAATTTCAACATCCTTTTTTGGCTCACCCGTCGCTTCTGAAGGCGCTGGAGACGATGGTGTTGATGGTGTTTTACCACCTTTAGCAGCAGGTTCTGGTGTAGAACCCCAACCTCCACCCCAGTCTTGCGCTTGCAAACCGGCAGCCGTGAATAATGCGAGTGTGAATAAAATGCGTTTCATAGTTGTTTCTATTATTGAACTGCGCCACCCACGTTATCCAAGAATTTCGGGGTTTTGTCTGGTCCGATTACTTTAATTTGGTCAAATTGAATCAAATCACCAGGCCCTAACATTTTCAAATAGGTTTGAATTGGTGACAAAGAAGCTCCGTTAGC
>CAZZKP010000032.1:0-16231 GCA_964654675.1 uncultured Bifidobacterium sp.
GATGAAACGTTGCTTGGTTGTAACGTTACCGCTTCCGTCAGTTGCAGTGAAAGTTTCAACATAAGTACCCAAAGTATATGCATCCACTTTACCAGTCTTAGTCAAAGAAAGCTGAGACTTAGCATAGTAGTTATCGGTTACAGTTACTGAACGTGAGTAGTAAGCATTGTTTACGTCATGTAAGATAGTATCGCTAGTATTCAATTCGATTTCAGGAGCGATATAATCGTCAACACGGTAGTTTAATACATAACCATCTTCAGTGGCTTTGTTTCCTGATGGATCAGAAGCCTTGTAAGTAACAGGATATGTTGCACGGATGTTGGTGTTTACTGGTCCGTTGAAACCAGGATTCTTAGACACAAAGATTGAACCGTTGCAAGGATCGATTGCGTATACATCATCAACGAATACACCACCAATTTGAACATTGATTGTAGTACCATCAACGATTGCTTTACCCAATTTCAAGATGCTTGGAACTTTTGTATCTTTTACGATAACAACACGCTTGATAGAGATTGCATTCTTTTGTGCATCAGACACTGAGTAAACCAAAGTGTAAACACCTACAGTTCCAGCATCAACCTTACCTGAAATCTTGATTGCAGAAGTCAAGTTACCGTCGTTTGCATCAATTGCAACAGCACCTGGTTCAGTGTAAGTATCACACTGCTCCAATACCATTGTGTCTTTACCATTCAACGTCAACTTAGGAGCAGTCTTGTCCAAAGCTACAATTACAGTACGGAATTTGGTTGTCGCATTGTTTCCAGATGCATCACGCAAATCGAATTGGAATGTGTAGATACCAGGAGCAGAACAATCCAAATCAGTCTTAACAACTACCTTAGATGTCATATCACCTTCAGTTGCGTCATTGGCTTTGAATGTAGTACCAGCGATCTCAGAGTAACAAGCAGTTTTTGTAGCAGTCTTCTCAACACGTACAGTGTCGCCACCGATCAATGTAATTACAGGCGCTTTACCATCGTTAGCCAAAGTCAAAGTGTAATCTTCGAACTCACCCACTGTGTTGATTCCACAGTAAGAGTTTGAGAAAGAACCATAAGAAACACCCACACGCATACGAGTGTTACCTTCAAATGAGTTTGTAATATCAGGAACAGTGAATTTACCTGTAGCAGTAGCACCAGAAATGGTACCGCTTGAGAATACTTCCTCACCCGCGTCAGCGAAGTCACCATCGATGTTCCAGTCAATCCAAGCCTTGTAGTTTACAGAGTTTGAAATAGTGTTACGACCAATAGACAAATCATAAGTACCACCGAAAGTCAATTTCGCAGGAGCTACTTTGTCAGCAAAATTGGTGTAGTAGTCAATACCTGAAGTAGATGTGTTGTTGATCAACTCAGTGCTTCCAGACTTCACAGTTACGTTGTTAATACCCACGTCAGCAGACATCAAATCAACCAAAGGAACGCAATAGTCAAGACAAACAACATATTTGTTCTTGATCAACTTCTTTTCAGTGGCAGTTTTACCACCTACAGAGTTGTATGCACTAAGAGTGAATGTATATGCACCACCCTTTTGGAATTTCAATTGAGGGTTTTGACTGTTTTTTGTAGTACCATTTTCAAAAGTGAAAGTAGTAGGGAAAATGCTCCACTCAAAGGTGTTGGCATAATCTGTTTTGGTCGTAATAGTCACCAAATCACCAATGTTTGGACGAACATTGCTCGCAGTGTAATCCAAGTAACCAGGAGCAGTCGGAGTGTTGATAGTAATTGACTTACAGAAAGTATCAACCCCAGTACATGTCAATGCGATCAAACAAACTTGGTAGCTACCATCGGTATAAAACGCTTGAGTGTAGTCAGTAGAAGAAGAAACAGGATTTCCATCAACATCCCACTCATAAGTTGGAAGACCTTTTACGTTTGAAGAGGCATTAACAAAGGTAACGTTCACACCGTTTGCTGCTGGGTTGTAATCTGTTACCCATTTGGCAGAAGGCTTAACCGCTGGAGCCAAAACTGATGTCCAGTTGATGATGAAACCATTCGCAGTTCCAGAAGCATTTGATTCGAAAGTAATGTATACAGCACCACTGGTGGTTACAATTTTCGCAGTATCCCACTTAGATACGTTTGTACCATCAATCGTTGCAATCAACTTGCTAGGAGTGGCTTCTTTCGCATCATAGATACGCAAGATATCTCCAGCATCAGCCAATTTCAATTCACCAAAAGACAAAGTGATTTTGGTTGCACCACAAGGAATAATTTTAAAGTAATCGATAGAAGTCTTACGACCGTTTCCATAAGGAGCGGTTGGACCACCGTTGTCATACAGACGACCTGTCTTAGATTGAGCCTCTTTTGAAGGTCCCATGTAGTATTCTGTTGGAGCAATACACTCAACATAACGATCTTTACACAATTTCTTTGAAGGACCGATGTCGTTTGTTGCTGTCAAGCACACTTTGTACCAACCCAATTCGCTCAAAGTGAATTTAGGATTTTGAACTGATGAAGTTTGGTTATCAACCCCTGTTGGAGATGTTAGTTCCCATGACCAGCTGTACGCCCCATTGTTACTTAGGTCATACATTGTTACGTCATAGTAAATTTCAGATTGGTTTGTGGATGCCACAAAATCCGCAGTCGGAACAGCCGTTGGAGCAACAATTGTTACAGACTTAGAAGCCGAATCGGCCAATCCGCAATAGTTCACTACCATTTTCACATCATACGTACCGGCAGAGGCCCACTTCGCAGCACCTTTGTCTGTCGTATTGCTGTAACCAGTATATGGTGGCGCAACCGCTTTGTCAAAAGTCCACTTATAAGAATAACCACTGCTTGGGTTGATGGCACTGAACTTCACGTTTGTTTTTACATAATTGGTACTTGTTGGTACTATGAAGTTTGCAGTAGGTGTAGCACCCAATTTCAAATTCACTTCCAAATCAATTACGTTACCATATGTTTGAGCTTGGCCACAACCATTTGAAGCACCCATGGTGTATACCTGAGCACCACCACGAATACGCATGTAACTCAAACCAGTTGAAGTCCAACATGGCATTTTCAGTGTAAAGCTTGTCAAACCTGATGCAATGCTAGAACTTGGATCAACCAAACACTCTGAAGTAGCGAAGCTACCATCGCGGTTTGCATCAATCCAAATACCAATACGAGATCCCCATCCCTGAGAAGCCCATGTTCCACCAGTTACAGTCACAGTGATTGACTCACTGGCAGTAACGTCAAATCCTTTACCTGAGTTCAAGATACCCTTGTAAGAACTTGCCGAAGCGGAAGAAGTACATCCAAGACCAGTGTAAGATGCTAAGGTTGTACCCTTCGCATTTTTTACAGCTACGTCAATAATGTCACCAGGTGATTCAGTCGGGTTTCCCGTACCAAGAATACACCCACCACATCCCCAGGAGGTTGTTCCCGAGCATGGCGTTTGCGCTTTCAGAGAACTCGAAGTGAATAAACCACCCACGAGAACCCCCAAAAACGCAAGCTTTTTGAGTTGTGTAATTGTTGATTTCATAGTTTTTCTTTAAATATATTTTCACAAATGACGCGAAAAAGTCAAATGGTTGCAAGAAAACCGACAAAAAATTTGATTTTTTTTACAACTTATTGAAAGTATGCATGAAGATGGCTATTTCCTATCCACAGAATTTGTCAATTCCAACGAACTCTTATAATCACGAATTGCCTTGAATATTCCCAATGCAATTTTTTGTTGCCCCTCATTCGATTTTAAGCTCAATCGGTCCGTAGGATTTGTGAGAAATCCCGTTTCTACCAAAACACTCGGCATGGAAGTTTGCCACAAAACCAAAAATCCCGCCTGTTTAACACCCCTTGTTTTGATGGGACTCAATTTACTGGTATGACTTTCGATTCCCGAAGCCAATTTCAGGCTTTGTTTCATGAATGCATTTTGAACCAAACTAAAGATGATATGGCCCTCTGGTGAATCAGGATCAAAGCCTCCATATCTTGCATTTTCCTTATAATCGGATTCGTATGTAATGACAGAATTCTCCCGTTTTGCAACTTCCAAATTCCCTTCTGATTTGTGCAATCCCATGAAATACGTTTCACTGCCCGCCGCCGCCTTGTTTGGATTGGCATTGCAGTGAATGGAAATAAATAAATCTGCCTGTCTGTCGTTTGCCAAATTGGGTCTCTCCCACAATTTCAGAGATTTATCCGTTGTTCGGGTGTACAAAACCTTTAATGTGGGCATACTATCCTTTAACAGTTTTCCCAATTTCAAAGCAACGCCCAAGGTGACGTCTTTCTCGAAAATTTCATTGTTTCCATTGCAACCCGGATCCAACCCACCGTGGCCGGCATCAATCACCAACGTATTCACGGTATTGCTTACCCTAACCTTTTTTGCAGCCGGTAAACACACCAAAAGTCCCAAAGCCAAACAAAAACGAAACACCTTTTTGAGGCTTCCGACACTAAATTTCGATATTTGTTTCATTCTTTCCTTCTGCATAACGCAATCATGGCAAACTTTTTGCCGAAATTCGCTGAAATTTGTTAAATCACGAACTTTCATATCACCATAGATGCCTACAACCGTTGTTGATAGTTCTTTTGACTGTTTATATCGGCTGTCTAAATCCTTTGTTAGCCCAAGGAATCACCGCATCGTCCACAAAAAAAGACAGCGCAACCAATCCCAAGCCTGCGAAAAAAACAATTAACAACCCCATTCATTACGAAGCCACCGATTCCATCGTATTGACATTAGAAAATGGCAAAGCCTTACTTTTTAACAAAGCAAAGGTGGACATGGACCAAACGGAACTCAATGCCAATTACATCGAAGTCGCGTTTGCCAACAAAACCCTTTTCGCCAAAGGCAACCTAGACTCCACCGGCAAATACATAAACCACCCCATCTTCAAGGACGGCAATGATGCGTACACATCGGATAGCTTGAGATACAACAACGAACTAAAAAAAGGCATGGTTTACGGACTCTCTCTCAGTCAAGATGAAGCCCATGTGCAACTCAAACAAGTCATGAAACAACCCGATGGCAGTTTGATGGGCAATTCCGGCAAAATCAGCACCTGCTCCGACCCACACCCTCATTTCTACCTGAATGCAAGTAAAATCAAAGTAATTCCAAACAACAAAGTACTTTTCGGCGCAGCAAACTTGGTTTTGGCCGACATTCCCACCCCCCTTGCCCTACCCTTTGGTATCGCACCGATGAAAAAAGGACAACGGAATGGATTGATTATGCCCAACCCCGGATTCAACAACAGCAACAACAGTTTTTTTCTTTCCAATCTTGGGTATTACCAAGGGCTCGGAAAATATGCAGATGCTCAGCTCAATTCCGATCTTTATTTTAATGGCGATTTTAGACTTGGAGTTACCACCAATTTTATCAAACGATATAAATTCAGCGGCGCTCTAGCCCTAAACATGAGTCGATTCGGCAATGGAACCGATCGTGCCAGCCCACTCTTTTCTAAATCAAATGACTTTTCAATAAACTCTCGATTTGGCCTAGACCGAAAATTGCTTCCCGGCGTGTCATTGAACGGCAACATCAATATTGTAACTGGCAATTACAACAAAAGAAATTCCAAGGACATACAGACGCTGTCAAAAAATGAATTCATTTCAAGCGTAAACTACGGACAAAGCTTCATCAAGAACAAAGTCAATCTGTCCGCTTCGGCCCGCCATACCCAAAACGTACAGACCCATGATTTTCGATTGGAGCTACCCAACATCAACGTGGGCGTTTCAAGCCTCACACCCTTTGCTAAAAAGAACGGATCAAATACGAAATGGTTCGAACAAATTCGATTATCATATAATATGAATTTCACCAATTCATTAAATACAAAAGACACGTTAATATTTAGCGACAAATACAAGGACGTATTGGCAACAATTCAATCGACTGTCAAGCATTCCATACCAATAAGCACGAATATCAAATTGTTCAAAGGGGTATTGAATGTAACTCCGGGATTCAACTACCAAGAAAAATGGCTTTTTAAAGGAAATACAAAATCAATAGATCCTATAACCAAAAAAATCGTGTATACAGATACAAATGGATTTTTTAGATTAAATAATTATAATTTTTCGACCGGTTTCAGTACGAACATCTACGGTACATTCACAAACCTTAATTTGGGCAAAATCCGATCCATTCGCCATACAATTACACCAACGGTAAACTTCAATTATCGCCCAGAAATCGATGGATACAAAAAAGGATGGAATCGGACTTATATAGATCCAACAGGAAATCGAGTTGGCTATAGTTTGTTTGAAAAATTTGGTGGCTCCGACTATGTTCAACAAAAAAGCGGCGCGATCGGCTTTTCACTAAGCAACAACCTTCAAGCCAAAAAAGTGACAGGCAAGGACAGTACGGGAAAAGAAAAACTGGAGAAAACCAATCTAATTGACCAATTGATGATTAGCGGCAATTACGACCTGGCTGCCGACAGTTTACAGTGGAGCGATTTAAATCTCGGATTTAACACAGTGATTGCCAAACAAATAAGAATTGGAATCAATTCTGGACTGAGTCCTTATTCTTTCGTCAATGGACACAAAATCAATACTTTCTCCGCTTCAGATGGCGGACCATTTCTTAGATACCGCGGGGTGGATTTAAGCATCAACTCCCGGATTATCCCAGAAATGTTTGGCGGAAAGAAATCATCGGAAAATGTCTCCACCCGACTTACCAACCCGCTAAAAACGGATGAAGCTGAAATGAAATTGGTTCAATCGCAACCGTGGAATTACTTCGATTTCAGCATTCCATGGTCAATGAACCTCACATACAACGTGGGCTACAACAACGAGATTGCAAACAATAACAACAAATTAACCAATCACCGGATTTCTATCAACGGAGACGTAAGCATCACGCAAGAATGGAAAATTGCTTACAGCACAGGATATGATTTAAAGCGAAACATGATGGCTGGTAGCGAATTTTCAGTGGTCAGAAACTTGCATTGTTGGCAGTTGGAATTCAAATGGATACCCAGTGGCTATGCCAAAATGTGGTTGTTCACCTTACGACCCAAGAGCCCACTTTTGCAAGATTTAAAGCTGAACAAAAAGGTATTTAGCAATCCCGTTTTGTTTCAGTAAATCTATTTTTACTATTGATTGTTACCTTTGTACATTATGAACATTCAAATTGGAAAAATAGCCCCGGATTTCACGTTGTTTAACAGTGAAAAACAAGAAGTTACATTATCTCAATACCGAGGAAAATCTGTAGTATTGTTGTTCTACCCACAAGCATTCACTGGAGTATGTACAACAGAACTTTGCGATATCCGAGACAATTTGCATGCGTACAGTTCACTTAACGCAGAGGTGTTGGCCATTTCCGTGGATTCAGTTTTCACATTGGAAAATTGGAAACAACAGCAAGGTTTTAACTTTCAAATGCTGAGCGACTTCAACAAGACCGTGAGCACCGCTTATGAAACGATTTATGAAACTTTTGCTTTTGGCATGAAAGGCGTTTCAAAAAGATCCGCGTTTGTGGTTGATTCAGAGGGCGTGTTGCAATACGTAGAAATATTAGACAACGCCGGCGAAATCCCCAACCTCAACAAAATCAAAGAGGTTTTAGCCACTTTGTAGAATTACCGTTAAATTTGAAGAATGCGACATCGCATTCTATTTTCTATCCTATTCACTCTCATTGGCGGCAGTCTTTGGGGTCAGCGCACTGCGCATCCCGAGTTTTTGTTGAAATACTATTTCACCGCCAATGAGCCGATTAAACAAAGTGTAAAACCCAGTGCCAAAATAATTGAGCACCCGGCGATGCGTTTGTTCAAAATCCGTTGCTTTCCCAATCCACAATTCACGATTTCAACCGAAGAATATGCGATTCCTTACTTAGAGTATCAATCTTCACAGCAATTGGGCTTCGACACCATTCTTCCGATCGAAGAAAGACTCGCTTGCGGACCGTTTTTGTCGGCCAAAACCGAAATTTCCAACGCCGATTACAAAGAATTTTTACGGGATTCCGCTTGGCAAAATTCAAATGGATACAAGTTGAGTCAATTGTACCCCGATACAACGGTTTGGAAAGATATACCGGCAACCCCGGAACGCAGCAGCGTAAAAAACCCCTTCCAGCATTATTATTTCCAATCAACAAATTTCAACAATTACCCCGTCGTTGGAATCAGTCAACTGCAAGCCAAAGCATTTTGCGCTTGGCTAAAATCAAACATCCAAAAAGGCACAAGTCAATCAAATCAAGAATGGTTAAATGCCCTCAATCGGGAAGAATTGACTTTTGAAATTGACTTGCCAACCACTGCAGAATGGATGTATTTGTACAAACAAACAATAGAAATACCCTACGAAAAGGGGATAAAATCCAATGCGAATAAGAAAAAGAAAATAACAGATCAAAATTTGTCGGGAATCCTCTTTTCAAAACCCAATGTTGGCAACGCATTATTAGACTTCGTATTCAACAAGCCCAGGGGAACCCAACCCGTCGTTTACAAAGGCCTAATCACCAATCGAGGCTATCAAATTGCGGAAAAACAAAATGTCAATTTGAGTCGCCCAGAACCCACTCATTCCCTCACAAAAAATTCCACCGAGGAGATGGATCATTTGTTGGGGAATGTATCAGAATGGACATCGACACCGGCCTACGGACATTTATACAATAGCAATACGACAATTTTAAATACAACAGGTCAACTGATTCCCAATCCACATCAGCAATCAAATGTTTTTGACCTAACCGGCTACTTGGTAGAAGAAACAGCACTGCAGTCGCACTATGCAATCAAAGGCGGATCATGGGCCCAAGAATTCCATTATTTGGATCCATCCGCTGTTCAATTCATGCAATCCAACCACAGCGCGAACTACGTAGGATTTCGACCTGTGATTCGTTTTTACAAAAAGTAATTCACAAATCGTCAATTTGACACTTTTTCATAATTGTACAATTGACACTTGTTATTTTTTTATTTATATTGCCGACGTATTACTATTAGCCTATGTTTTCAATTATACAAAAACAAAAAAAGCCTACCCTGTTAGCGATGGCCTTGTGGACGTCAGTTTCGGCTTTTTCTCAATCCAGCGTTTCACCTAAGGTCAGCGCGGAAGACACCTCCATCTCTAGCGTTGGGGATGTGGTAATTGTGGGTTACGGGAGACAAAGTCGCAGAAATCTGGTAGGTTCCATTTCAACCGTGAGTGGAAAAGATATTACAGACATGCCAGCGCCCTCATTTGAAGCAGCGCTTCAGGGAAAGGCGGCCGGTGTACAGGTAATTGTGGGAAGCGGTATGGCAGGCTCTGCTTCATTAATCAGGATTCGTGGTGCTTCTTCCATTTCGGCGGCAGGCGACCCACTGTATGTAGTGGATGGAATACCCATTTCGCAAGATTATTTCATGAATCGTTCAAATGGGTCTAACTGGGGCGGTGGATTCAATAACAACCCATTGGCCAGCATCAACCCAGACGACATTGAGAATATTGAAATTTTGAAAGATGCAGCTGCTACAAGCATTTATGGATCACGCGGGGCAAACGGAGTCATTTTGATCACCACCAAGCGTGCGAAGAAACAAGGTTTGAAATTCGATGTAAGCGCACGATGGGGAAGTTCAAGTCCCACCAAAAAACCCGACTTTGTGAACGCCGAGCAGTGGTTACAACTGTATCAAGAAGCGTGGCAAAATGATGGAAGAACGGGCACCCCAGATTTAAGTGCGAGTGGCATAAGGATGTCATGGGCTCAAGCCAACGACCCAAAAAATCATACCAACTGGATAGACCAAGTCATAGGAACAGGTTTTAAGCAGAATTATAACTTGTCTGCCAACTATATGAGTAAAAATTTCGCGTTGAAAGGCATTTTGTCGATGGACGACAACGGAAGTTTTATTATCGGAAACAAATACAACCGAGTTTCAGAGAGGGTAAACATGGATTTCAGGCCCCTAAAAGGGTTAAATATTCAAGTTTCTCAATCCCTGAGTCGCGGAACAAATACGCGGGTTGATGCCTCTTGGGCCGGAGGTTTGGGCAGTGCGATGAGCACAATGCTCCCCATTTATCCATTGGAGCAACTATACGACAGTGCGAGTAAATCTTACATCACGCCCGTGGGACTGCAGACCATCCGCAGTTTGAAAAATTGGAGAACCATAGAATTACGGTCGATCAACAACGCAAGCGTAAGCTATGAAGTAAACAGCAATTTCCATCTTAACTACAGTACAAGTGTAGATTACATGGACTACAATGAATACCTCTATGAACCTGCAGCACTGATAAGGCTATACAATAGCAACTACAAACAAAATGGTGATGCAAAGTGGTACCCAAGTTGGACAATGAACAGAAACCAATTCTTCACTGCCCAATGGGATAAGGATTTGAGCAGAAACCACAAAATTGCCTTCATGGGAGGAACCGAATCCCAGCACAGCATCACACACAGCAAATATGTAGAAAATTTTGATGCCACAGGACCCATTGACCAAGTATCAATTCCAGATACAGCCAAAATTGCATACAGCAAAACCCCCTATGAATGGGCGTTTATCAGTTATTTCGGACGATTCAACTACAGCTTTAGGAACAAACTAAACTTCCAGCTTACCAGTCGATGGGATGGAAGTTCGCGTTTCGGAAAAAACAATCGTTACGGATTTTTCCCTGCAGCAGCCGTTGGATATATTCTTTCAGAAGAGAGGTTCATGAAACAATACAAATGGATTAATTTCATGAAACTTCGCGCGGGAATGGGAAAAAGCGGGAATGCCAACTTCGACAATTATGCGCGTTGGGGAACAATCACACCGTCTGGAAATTTACCCAATTACAATGGCCAGCCCCAATTGGCCCCTGCTCGTTTGGAAAACCCCAATTTGCGATGGGAAAGCACTGTAAACTTTGATGCGGGCGTTGAAATGGCATTCCTAAAAGGAAGAATCAGCACCGAAATCACCTATTACAGCAAAGTTACAAGCGATGTAATAATGAATGTTTCGATTCCTGTATCCACCGGATTTGGCAGTTTTTATGACAACGTGGGTGGCATCACCAACAAAGGTTTGGAATTTTCTTTGAAAACAGTAAACATCAGACAGAAGAATTTCAATTGGACAACCAATTTCAGCATTGCCAAAAACGTAAACAAAATCACGAGTATTGGCGTGTACTCGCCTGATGCCATTAGTGGTGGAACAAACGATACCCGAGTTGTATTAAACCAACCCGTGGGCACAAATTTTCTGGTTAGATTCTCTCATGTAGACAAAGCCACGGGAGCTCCTGTGTATTTAGACATCAACGGAAAAGAAACGTACAAATGGGATCCCGCCAACCGCGTCGCTGTTGGGAATGTATTGCCTAAAGCCTTCGGCAATTTGGCCAACACAATTTCATACAAAAACTGGGAATTGAACGCCAACATTTACTTCAACTACGGTGGTAGTATTTTCGAGAGCTCAGTAAAACGCCAGTTAAGTCTCATGACCGATTGGAACATGGACACTCGTGTTATGGACCGCTGGCAGAATCCAGGAGATGATGCTTTGTATCCCAAAATGACATTAAACACGTTCAATCACGGCGCCACTACCCCATGGATCAACACTGATCTATGGTTACAAGATGGCAGTTATGTGAGATTGAGAAGTTTGAATATCAGCTATCGATTGCCAAAAGCTTGGTTGCAAAAATCCAAGTTTGATGCAGCAAAGGTGATGTTGGTTGGGACCAACTTGTTGACATGGACCCGATACACCGGGATTGACCCGGAAATTGCCCGCGATTTTGAAAACGCCACCGATAGAAACATGAGTGGTAGCATTACTTATCTCACAACGCCCCAAGAAAAAAGCGTAAGTCTGGCCTTTAACTTCAGCTTCTAATCATGAAAAAGACATTCATTCAATCCATGGCAATCGCCATAACATTGTTTGCCGCCGCCTGTACATTCAACGGTTGTCAAAGCATTGAAACGCCTCCACCCAATGAATTATTGGTGGATGATGCCATCAAAACAACGGATGACTTACAGCGATTACTCAATGCCAGCTACAACGAAGTCGCCAACACATTTGGAGGCTTTGCCCCCATGATGAGCGAAATGCAGTCAGACAATTTGAGTATGCCAAACAACAATGACTTAAAAGAATTATATAGTCATAACGTATTGTTTTTCAATACCACCTGCGGCAGCTTCTATTCAATTCTTTATCGCGCAATTTTTCGAGCCAACTTCGTACAAGACAACATGGATAAAGTTGCTGACCTATCTGTAGCTGACAAAAACAGGCTGCTCGGTGAAGTCAAATTCATTCGTGGACTTTGTCATTTCACAGCCGTGAGAATGTTTGCAAAGCCCTATGGATTTAGTGCAAAAAATGAACACCCAGGCATCGCAATCGTTTTGAAATCATCAACAAAACCCAATCCACGTCTATCTGTTGGTGAAGCCTACGATGCGATTCTGGCTGATTTAAAAGATGCAGAAAGTTTATTGCCTGCGGAAAATGGAAATTATGCCGACAAAATGAGTGCAACCGCCTTGTTAGCGCATGTGTATTTCCAAATGGGAAAATATACCGACGCGGCGTCTCATGCCTCAACGGTGATTGATTCAAAGAAATATACACTCAGTGACACTGTGAATTTATTTACACCTGCTGCCAGCAGTGAATACATTTTTAAAATTGTGAGTACTGGTGTGAACGACAAACGAAGTGGTGGCTACTCAGACAATTACTCACCCGGCAATCCGACTTGCCAATTATCCAAATCATTGTGGGAATCATTAAAGGTGGATTTAGCCATTGACAAAAGATTGAAATTGCTGACCGTGGTGAACGCTGGTGCACAAAATGAATTTGTAAAAAGTGAAATGTTCAACGCCCCATTTTTCAATGTCCCTGTGTTGCATTTAACACAAATGCATCTAATACGTGCCGAAGCTTTGGCGAAGTCTGGTGGCGATTTATCCATCGCCACAGCGGATATCAACGCAATCATAAAAAGAGCCTACACGGACAATAGCAAATGGGTAGCCGCAGGATCCTCTGCTGCACAAATCATAGACGCGACGCGCAATCAGCGAAGAATCGAATTGCTTTTCCAGGGGGATCGTACAAATGAAATCAAGAGACTCGGTGCAATAGAAAGTCAGAATTTATTTGTAAGGGGCCACAGATGGGATTGCGACGGCTTTGTATTACAATTCCCAATCACCGAAAAGACAAGTATTTTTGAAATTAACCCAACAGGAGGTTGTAACTAATGAAACAGACAATTCAACTTGCGGCACTATCCCTGATTCTTTGTGGAACGATGTTAGGCTGCAGACCAGAAAAAAGGACTTTGGGTCCAAAACCCAGTCAAACGGAAGGCATTTCCAATACCGGATGGATTCTATCTCGGGTAGATGAAATCGATGTAAACGTTCAATTGGCGTTCGTTGAGAGTGATACTTTACTCAACGTGTCAGAAACCTTCATCGATGGGAAACCCATGGAATTCGATTTCTCAAAAGAAGGTACGTATACAATTACAAGCGGATCAGGAAGTCAGCTATTTAACGTAAATGCCGGTACTTGGAAATTCGACAATGCAGATTATCCGAGTAAAATCATTTTCAACGAGGGCACTGCCGCGGCCAATACCTTAAAGATGATGCGTCCCGTTCGTCCTCAGGATATCAATTTGGTATTGAAATACAATAAAATATGCGGAGGTAAACGCACAGTTAGTTATCATTTAACCTTTAGTAGAAAGTAATTTGTGATGAAAAAAATCTTATTATTTAGTTTGGCAATTGTAATTGCTTTCGTGAAACTCCAAGCACAAAAAGCATGGGCTACCCCAGACCCAATAAATCCAAATGATTCCATAACAATTTGGGTAGATATCAAGAAGTGTGACAGACAACAATTGGCCGGAACTACCGACCCCTTATATATGTGGACTTGGTCACCCAAAGAACATCCGAAGGGACACCCATTAAACAACGGCACCTGGCAAGCAAGCAATGATGCATTACAAATGCGATCCGCTGGCAATGACTTATACTTTTATCGCATGATTCCAACGGCATTTTATGAGGTAACCGCCGCAGAATTATACAATAACGACATTAGTCTGTTGTTGAAGAAAAAAGATGGCACGGGAACCGCCGCGGGTGAGGACAAAACGGAAGATTTAAAAATCGACTTGGCGCCACCTGTTTCTGGACCCCAAAAAATATCACCCTTCCCTCGTTTGGCAAAAAAAGACACTTTGAGTATAGGTGCATCAGATGTGCTTACTATCATCTACGATCGAAATTTAGAGACAAAGGACACATTGAAAGACAAAGTAGATTTCTATCTATTTGCAAAAGCGAGGATAGGACCAGGATTAACAGATTTCATTCAGTTTGTCCCTATCACCAAAGTATCGACTGAACCCAAATTGGCAATGAAAAATTTGGGCAATGGAAAATTCTCTTTGAGCATGATTCCCAATAAATTCTTTGCTTCAGTAAACCCCACGAACCAAAAGATATTGTCGGTGCAATTTCAAATTGTTCGCGGGAAAATACGGAACTCGAACGATACCGTTGATGGTACTTACGAGTATTTCCTGAATCAAAACTGCGAGTAATAGTCACTGCAGATTAGCACGCGAAACTATACCGAGAAAACCCTTTTTGGGTTGAATGGTTAATACGGCATTCCCAACGGACAAGGGCGGCGAGGTTCTCGCCGCCCTTGTCCGTTATTTTAACTCTGCAATCTCAACTTCATTGCGGATTAAATCACCCAATTCCTCGCGCTTCCTTATCAAGTGCGCTTTTCCACCCATGACCAATACTTCTGGGGGTCTTAACCTTGCATTATAGTTGTTGCTCATGGAGAAACCATAGGCCCCGGCATTCCTAATTCGTAAAACATCGCCCTCCCTTACCTCCGTGAGTTTGCGATCGTAGCCTAAGGTATCGGTTTCGCAGATGTATCCCACGACACTATACAATCGTTGTATACCTTCTTCGTTGGAAATATTTTCAATAAAGTGGTAAGCATCGTAGAACATAGGCCGTATAAGGTGATTCTGACCAGAATCAACACCCACAAAAACGGTTGACGTGGTTTGCTTGATCACATTGGCTTTCACCAACAAGGATCCCGCCTCGCTAACGATAAACTTCCCAGGTTCAAACCACAATTCCAATTCTCTTCCGTAATCGGCGCAAAAAACCTGAAACGCACCGGCAATTTTTGCACCAATCTCTTCGATATCTGTGACGATATCATCCGTTTTATAACCCACTTTAAAGCCACTCCCAAAATCCATAAACTCTAAGTCTTTGAAATCCTTGGCAGCATCAAACAACAATTCTGCACCGCGTAAAAAAACATCACCATCCAAAATATCACTACCCGTGTGCATGTGTAATCCATTGACCCGAATTTTCAAAGACTCTACAACTCGAAGTACATGACGAAGCTGATAAATTGAAATTCCAAATTTAGAATCGATATGCCCCACAGAAATATGGCTATTCCCTCCAGCCATAATATGAGGGTTCAACCGAATACAACAGGGAATAGAATTGCCATATTCATTCCCGAATTGCTCTAGGATTGAAATATTGTCGATGTTGATGTGAACTCCCATATCCACAGCCGCCTTTATCTCGTCGAAATGCACACAATTGGGCGTATACATGATTTCGTTCGCCTCGAATCCTGCGCGCAAACCCAACTGCACTTCCTCAATGGAAACGGCGTCTAAACCTGCTCCCTGAGATTTCAACAAGCGGAGGATGTTGACATTATTTAACGCTTTCAATGCATAATGCAATTTCACTTTCACACCGGGAAATGCATTGAGCAATCGCTTATATTGAACTTCAATCTTTTCTGCGTGATAGACATAAACAGGGGTACCAAACTGCTCGGCTACCTGTTTTAACATTTCATTCGACAATTCCATTTCTGTGTTACTCATTTTATTTATGTTATTTCTTTTTTCTCTATGCGATTTGTATGTCGGTCGTAGGAATCGCACATTGATCCCAGAGCCATTTGAATCCATATGTGTAGGAAATTCCATCCATAATCACCTATTCAATTTGATACCAATTTTCTCATTCATTCTCAATCACGAATAACAAAAAAGGCGGGGTGAATATCACCCCGCCTTTT
>CAZZKP010000033.1:0-16228 GCA_964654675.1 uncultured Bifidobacterium sp.
CCACGTCGTTTTTTGCCATAAGAAGGTGTGTATGGCATTTGAAATACATTGGATGCAACGATTAGGGTGTCGCCTTTTATCGTTTCATTGGGGAAATCGATGACCGCAGCCGGATTTAGGGGTCTGCCTAAGAATCGAATTTCAAAATGCAAATGCGGTCCGGTGCTATGTCCTGTAGATCCTCCCAAACCAATGAGTTGGCCCGCATTGACCAATGTTCCGGGTTTGTGTTCCAATTTACTCAGATGGCCATAGAGTGTCTCTAGTCCGTTATAATGTCGAATCACAACGCAATTGCCATAGCCATTATAGTATTTGCTCATTCTGATTACGCCATCGAAGGCAGAATAAACGGAATCTCCGGTCCTGAGTTGAAGGTCGATGCCAGTATGCGGTCTACCATGACGCCAGCCAAAGGGTGAATTTGTTCTGCCATAAATGGGCATGGCAAAATCACAATCCATATCAAGAATGTTGATGGGTATTGCTTCTTGAAGTTTTCTCAAGTCGAAACGATATGCATCCACGTGCATCGTATCCCAAAAAGCGTAGAAATCGTACTCAGGGAGCATGCCAGGAATGATGAATTCGCCTTCTTCGTAATAATAAGCGAGCGTGTCTGTGTTGTGTTCCCAAAGGGAATCTTGAATGATCCAATCTCCTTCATCCTCACCGTAGTCTTCTTCATCGTCATCTGTCTGTGCGATGACCAGGTTGCTACAAATTAGCATCAGCACAAAGACAAACGTCTTAGTCCAAAGAAACCAATGTTTGGGCTTGTTGTGCATCTAGTAAAATCTGAGATTTAAGCGCTTCGATTGAATCGAACTTCTGCTCATTTCTCAAATACTGTACCAAAAACAGGGTGATGTGCTCGCCGTAAATGTTTTTGTCAAAATCAAATAGATGTGCTTCAATGCTTGTGTTTTCACCATCCACCGTGGGCCTTACTCCGATGTTGCAAACCATTTTGTAGCGCTTGTTTTCTACCAGGCAAATGCCTGCATAAACGCCAAATGAAGGAATGAGTTTGTAGGGGTCGTTCAAGTGAATATTTGCCGTTGGAAATCCGATGGTTCTGCCCAATTGTTTGCCATGAATCACCGTACCAATGAGTTGGTATGGTCTGCCGATGAGTTGATTTGCTTCGTGCAATCCACTGTTTGATAGTGCTTTGCGAATTCTGGTGCTACTAACAGCAATTTCATCGATTGTGGAGGCGGGTATTTCTTGAACCGAGAAATTGTACTCCTTACTTAGTTTGACCAACGTGTTGAAATTGCCGCTTCTGTTGATCCCAAAATGGTGGTCGTACCCGATGACGATGGTGTGAACATTGAGTTGTTCTACCAAAATATCTGCCACAAATGATTCGGGCGAAAGTTGAGAAAATTCTTGGGTGAAGGGTAGTACCAAAACGTAATCTATGCCGAGGGCAAAAACGGCTTCGGCTTTCTCTTCGATGCTAGATAGCATTCTCAGTTCCCGGTTGTTTGGCTCCACAACCAATCTCGGGTGGGGGTGGTAGGTGATTAATAGGCTCTTGGTATTTTGTTCCTTGGCCAATTCAACGACGTGTGTTAACACTTTTTGATGACCCAAATGAACGCCATCAAAAGTACCTTGCGTAATGACCAGGGGTAAGATTTTCGGGACTTCGGATGGATTGCGGTACAGAGACGTGGTCATGGAATGTGCAAATTTCGGTAAAATATGCGCTTAGAGTTCTCGTTCTTGAACTAAATTTGTTGCTCATGCCCAAACGCTTACTGTTTTTATTGTGTGTGTTGGCCTCGGCCAAGGCCTCGGCCCAAACCGGATCGCAAGGTGTTTTTCGGATTTTGGATATTCCCATGCACAGCAAATCATTGGCGTGGTGCGGTTATTTGATATCTCAGCCCACATCGGATATCCTTCAAACCACTAACAATCCGGCATTGCTCTCCGATGAACATCGATTTAAGGCGGGTTTGAGTGCTGGGACCATCCTGCCTGGCGTTTTTTCTGCCAATGCAGCCTTTGGCATCGGAAATATTTCGGTGGCAGGAAAGAAATTCTCATTGCAAGGCTTCGCGCAACACATCGATTATGGAAGCATGGATGGCTATGATGCCGGTGGCAATCCCACGGTAAAATTGGTAGCGAATGAAACCAACATAGGTATGGGTGGATCTATGGCATTGTCGCCTCAACTTAGGTTTGGCGGACAGTTGGGTATGGTGTACAGTATTCTCGGTCCCTACATTTCTAATGGAGTATATCTCAATTTGGGCTTCAATCACATCAAAAAAGATTCTACGCTTTCTGCCGGTTTGCTGATCAAAAATATCGGCGCCCAAGTGATGAGTTATCAAGGGGCCGGTAGAGAACCTTTGCCGTTCAACATCCAAGCAGCCGTGGCAATTATGCCAAAACATATGCCTTTCAAATTTCATTTGGTCGCACATAGCCTGCAAAAATGGGATTTGACATACAATCAGTACCTCAATAGCAACGGTCAGATAGATATCAATGGCCAGACCGTTGTGCCAACCGAAGCGAAGTTTGCCGAGAAATTGGGTCGACATTTGGCGGTGGGGACGGAGATGGCGTTGGGTAAGAATTTCGGTATTTATATAGGATATAGCCAGCAACGAAGAAAAGAGATGATTGCCGATGTGCGCAGGGGCACCGCGGGATTTGGCTGGGGTTTGAAATTCAAAATGGCCAAGTTGGATATCACCTACTCAAGCGCCAGTTATTTTAGTAGCCAGAATTCGAATATGTTTTCAATCATCATCGATCCCAATCGATTCTCAAAGAAAAGATCGGTGGCCTTTGTTTCATTAAATCATTCGCCTTGTCGCGGAATACCCGAGTTGTAATCCATTGGAACAAAAAAAAATCAATATCGCAATAGACGGTTACAGTAGCTGTGGGAAAGGGACTTTGGCGAAGGCCTTGGCTTCCGCATTGAATTATGTTTTTATTGATAGCGGGGCGATGTATCGCGCTGTAACGTTGCATTTGATGCGACAATCAGTGAATTTGGATGATATCGCACAAGTGAAAGAGGTCTTGAGCCAAGTCACCCTGGAGTTTGGCATAACTCAGTCGGGAGGTTCGTTTGTGATGTTGAACGGCGAAAATGTGGAAAATGAAATTCGCAACATTGCGGTGGCATCCAAAGTGAGCGAAGTGGCAAAAATCCAGGCAGTGCGTGATAAGTTGGTGTTTTTGCAACAGCAAATGGGAGCAAAAAAAGGCGTGGTGATGGATGGCAGGGATATTGGAACGGTGGTGTTTCCAGACGCAGAATTGAAAATTTTCATGACGGCTTCTGTGGAGGTACGAGCGCAACGTCGTTTTGATGAATTGGTGGCCAAAGGCGATGATGTGACATTTGAAGAAATATTGGCAAATTTGATGCATCGAGATGCTGTGGATTCTTCCAGGGAAAATAGTCCGCTTACAATGACTTCGGATTACCGAGTTTTGGACAATTCAGCCATGGATAGAGACGCACAATTTGCGTTGGCGATGACATGGGTGGAAGAGTGTTCTCGTTGATATCTTGAGAATAACGTTTGATTTTGATTTTGTTATTTCGCTGTTATTATGAATCGTCAGAAAATTGTTGCGGGTAACTGGAAAATGCATAAAACCTTGGAAGAAAGCCAAGCGTTGATTACCGAAGTGAGAGGAATAGTAAGAGATGAGTATCGCGGGGATGGTAAAGTGGTATTAATTCCCACATTTTTGGCGTTGCCGTCGGCTGTTAGATTGCTTGAAGGCAGTGGTTTACTTGTTGGAGCGCAAAATGCGCATCAAGCAGATCAAGGAGCATTTACGGGTGAAATTTCTGCCGGTATGCTTAAGTCTTTGGGGGTTCAATATTGTTTGGTAGGCCATTCAGAGCGACGTCAGTTTTTTGGAGAAACCAATGAGGTCTGTGCCTTAAAGGTGAAATCGGTTATTCGCCAGGGTATGAAGCCTATATTTTGCATCGGCGAGACTTTGGAACAACGCGAAAGCAAGCAGTACTTTAGGGCGATAGAGGAACAGATCGTTCAAGGGTTGTTTCATTTGGATCGCAAGGAATTCACGGAAGTGGTAATTGCCTATGAGCCAGTGTGGGCCATTGGTACAGGGTTGAATGCCTCGCCGGAGCAAGCGCAAGAAATCCATGCCTATATCCGAAAACTTTTGGCCAACCAATACAATGAAGAAATTGCGGCCACTACCTCCATCCTTTACGGTGGAAGCGTGAAGCCCGAAAATGCCGCGGCTTTGTTTATGCAGGCCGATATTGATGGCGGTTTGATTGGCGGTGCTAGCCTAAAAGCGCGCGATTTTATCGATATCGTGAAGGCGATGCGATAAGCTGTGTAGTTGCAATTCTAAGACCGTTCACAATGAAACGCAAGTTGGTGCGTTATTTGTAATCTCACCCTGATGATAAAAAAACTCTGTTTTGTCCTGCTTTCTGTTTTTGTGTTGAAATTGTCAGCCCAAAGCGGAAGTTTTAGTCCGGTGCCTGCCACATTTATTGCTGAGTTTGAGACATTTATCAACAGACCTGGCGACAAGAATCTGACAAAGAACTTTAACATTTTTAAACAGAACTGGGAAATGGGCAAATTTTCACCCAGTCAACAGAAGTTTATCATCGATATTTCAAATCAAATGCTGGCCGAAAAAATGGCTGTCCAACCGCATTTTGAATTATTCATAGCCACAGTGGCTGCATTCTTGCAAAACAACTTGCCGGATAAAGTGCTCGTTCAATGGCAAGGGATTACCAAGTCGCTGCTGGGAAATTCCAACAAAGAGTATTTAGAGTTTCTTCAAACCACGACCAACTTGTTCGCGGACAAGGTTGTTTATAAGTCAGGAACAGCCGTTTGGAGCGTGGATACCCTCGATTTTGATCTATTCTACAACAATGAAATCGAAATTCGATTTGGTGAAGTGGCATTGACCTGCACCGGGTTCATGGATAAAATGGTGATCAGTGGCACGAAGGGAGTATACAAGCCTTTGAAAAATGTTTGGGTAGGAGACTATGGCACGGCAGATTTCAAACGATGCTTACCTACAGAATCGGCCTGGGTTAAGTTTGGAAAATATCGCCTCAACATGGACCAAAATATCTATTCGGTAGATTCTGCTCAGTTGGTTTATGGAAGGTATTTTAAAAGCCCGGTATTGGGTAAGTTTACAGATAAATTGAGCACGGCCACCGACTCGTTGAAAGTCAAGAAGTCTGGATTCCCTCAATTCAACTCGTATGACAATGAACTGTTGGTGAGCGGAATTGTGGGTGATGAATCCTTTTTCAGAGGGGGGTTCTCCATGCAAGGGCATTCTATTACAACTGCCACTGCCAATGGCAAACCGTCTGTGATCGATGTGTTTTACAAAGGCAAGAAGAAGGTTACACTCAAAAGTAAATCATTCAAAATTCAAGATGGAATCGCAGGGACTTTGCAAAGTGAATTTACGATGTATTTAGACAGCGTGACGACCATTTACCATCCGTTTGTGAAGGTGAATTTCATCTTCAAGGACAACAAGCTAATTATCGATAGAGGAGAAGAGGGTTTGATGCGTGTTCCATTTCAAGACAATTTTCACAACGTAAACATCGATGTGCAACAAGTGCGATGGATTGTGACCGAGCCTTTTGTGGATTTTGATAACGTGAATAACGAGATGGAAGCGAGAATTTCATCCGATGATTTCTTTCGAGATATCCTCTACAATCGATTGCAAGGTCCTTTGAGGTCTCATCCCTTGGAAGGTTTGGTTGCCTACTACAACCGTCAGCCCGAAGACCCCATCGCAAAGCAACTGGAAAAGGATATTAAAAATTTGATGCTATCCAAAGATCCTGCCGACAAAGCCAAATTGGATGCCAAGCTAAAGCAGTTACAAGCACAGAAAGCCAAAACACGCGAGTTTTATAAGGCCGAACAGCGCATCAAGTTTTCTTTGGATGATTATGCATTTTTTCAGAAAACGCAGAAAGAGCATTTGGTGGTTCCTTTCCTTGAATTGCATGACCAAGGATATATCAATTACTCTCAGGACCAAGACAGTGTCACCTTGTTACCGAAGGCTTTTCGATACGTTCAAGCCCACCAGAAAACAAGAGATTACGATGTGATTCGCATTTCTTCTATCATAGGCAAACGTTCCAATTTTACATTGAATCTATTGAGCAATGAAATGAATTTGGAAGGAGTTTCTAAATTCTTTTTCTCCGATTCTCAAAACGTGATTGTAGTGCCAACCGAACAACAAGTGACGTTAACCAAGAATCGGGGTTTGCGCTTTGGTGGACAGTTGAGGGCGGGCCGTTTTGATTTTTATGGCAAAAAGTATGTTTTCAACTACGGTCAATTCAACATCGCTATGTCGAGCGTGGATTCCCTACAGATGTATTTTCCGGATTCTTCGGGTCGCAGATTGGTGCCCATCAAATCGGTGCTGAGGAATGTGAGTGGTACATTGTACATCGACAAGCCGAACAATAAATCGGGGAACAAAGATTATCCAGAGTACCCCATTTTCGTATCGGACAAAGGAAGTGAGGTACTTTACGACAAGCCACACATACATGGTGGAGCCTATGAAGGCGATAAGTTCAAGTTTGTTGTGGATCCATTTACCATTGATAGTTTGGACAATTTTACGATCGCGGGTTTGCGATTCGATGGCAATTTTATTTCTGATGGTATTTTCCCTGAGTTTAGGCATTATGTAACCATCCAAAAGGATTATTCATTGGGATTTATCAAACATACTCCACCGGGAGGATATTCCATGTATCGTGGCAAGGGGTTGGGCGATATGACCATGAATTTGAGTGAAGAGGGATTTTATGGTACCGACGGGACGATTGGCTATCAGGGATCTAAAAGCGAGTTTTCTAAGATTTTGTTATTGCCCAAGAAAGCGGTCGGAATCTTGAATCGTTATGATTTGGCGGAAAATACCAAGTACCCCGAGACCCACGCGGTGATGGCCAACATGGAGTGGAATCCTTATCAAGACGAATATAAAGTAACCAATGGTGCAACCCCAATCAAAGTCTTTAAGGTGGGCCACGATTTCACGGGTACGATGACCCAGTCTCCGTCTGTGATGAAAGGAAATGGCACTTTGGCTTGGGAACAAGCAAAATTCACGAGTGCAGAGCAGGTCTTTGGCCCCAAAAAGACATCGGCCAAGCAAGCCAGTTTGCAGATTTATGCGGCAGATTCTTCGCGAATGGCCTTTGAAACCAGCAATATCAACGGAACGATGGACTTTAATACCCGCATTGGAACATTTACCAAAAATGAGGCGGGTTCCATGACGCAGTTTGCTTACAATATGTATCAAACCAATCTTACCGATTATAAATGGGATATGGACAAGAAGATCATTCAAGCCAGGGTGGGACCTTCGTTGGCCGGCCAAACGCCCATTTTTGCAAGTACCAATCCAACCCAAGGGGGCTTGAGTTTTGAAGCCAAAAAAGCGGATTACAGTTTGGTGGATTATACGCTGAAGATCAGCGAAATCCCTTATATCGATATTGCGGATTCAAGACTCTTCTTGAAAGATGGAAAGGCCACAGTGAGGGCAAACGCCGATATGGATCATTTGGATAGCACCCGTTTGGTGGCGGGAAGAGACAATAAATTCCACGAGATTTACAAGTTGCGTGTTAAGGTCTATGGCAAGAATAAGATTCGTGGAAACGGGTATTATCAATATGTCAACAGTAGGGGTGGCAGGCAAGAGTTTTTCTTGGATAGTGTGATTGTGAACGACAATCAGCGAGTGGAAGGGGTGGGTAGAATCGCGGAGGAAAGTAACTTTACCTTGGAGACCAAAATTGGCTATAAGGGTTTCGCTCAAATAGAAAGTACGGAGAAATTGATTCGATTTACGGGTTATGTAAAGCCGCTTCATACGTTTAAGAACATTTACCCTTCTGCTTGGATTCGGTTCGATAACCGAGTGGATCCCAAAGATGTAGTCTTGGACATGAGTGATCCGCGCGACAAAGACAATAAGAAGCAATACGTGGGTTTATTTGTGGCCAACGATTCAAGTCATGTATACCCTTTGATGTATTCTTGGAAGCGTAGGTATTCCGACGATGATGTGACGAACGATACGGGGATTTTCTACTACGACCACAAGACGGAGAGTTTCTTTGCGGGCAGTAAGTCGAGGTTGCGCGACGGAGGTTTGAAAGGGAGCTGGATTCAGTTTAACGAGAAGGACCACAGCATTCATGCGGAAGGTCCACTGGATTTTGGATTGGAGACGCCAAACATTCACTTTAAGAATGCGGGCACGGCGGATTTATATCGCGGTGATAGTTCATTTGTTTTCAATATGGCGATGATGTTGGATTTTCCGATGCCTCAGGATTATGTGACTGCATTGGTTGCGCTGATCAATGAGAATGGCGGAACAACGTCCTCGGTGAATACCGATTTCTTTAAACGGTGCTTGGGTGAAATGATGGAAAACGAAAAGAGTGCACGCCAGGCCTTGGCCAATTTGGAAAAGAACGGCGAATTAACAGGCAAAGATGAGGCGAATTATGCTTTTGTTTTGAGCGATGCCACCTTCCGTTGGGACAGCAAAATGCGGGGTATGTATTGCGACGATATTGTTTCGGTGGCTAGTATCGCGGGGAAACCGATCAACAAGAGTTTGAGGGCAACCATGTTGTTGGAGCACAAGCGAAGCGGACAAAATATGTATATGTATTTGGAGCTCGGTGCGAAGGATTATATTTATATCAATCTCACAAAAACGGTGGCCAATATTTATTGCTCTGATGAAAAGATGCAGGGAGTTCTGGCTGCTACGATGAGCAAAATAAAGGCGGAGGGCTTCTACATCAGACCCGCTACGGAACGTCAGGCCGAGAAGTTTATTCGTCGTTTTGAGGAGTAATGCCTTCGTACTTCACGTCGGTTAGGTGAAGTCCTTGGGCCGGCGCGGACGCGCCGGCCTCACTTCTGGATCCTTGACGGAAAATTTGCTCAAAATCCGCGGAAGTGATTTTCCCTTGTCCAACCTCAATCATCGTTCCCACCAAAGCCCTAACCATATTTCTTAGGAATCGATTGGCTTGTATGGTAAAGGTATAACCCGTTTCAGTGGCCGCCCAGCGAGCAAAGTGTACATCGCAATTGGGATTGTCATTGGGGATTTCCCCTTTGCAAAATGCCCCAAAACCATGATTTCCCACGATTGCTTCTGCACATTCATTCATTGCTTCTATGTCCAATTCCGCGTTTAACCACAAGGAAAAATGGGCGTTGAAAGGATTTTTATTGCGATTTATGTAGTAATGGTATTCTCGGCGAACCGCAGAAAATCTTGCATGAAAATCATCTGATACAGCCGTAATTCGCTGAATGCCAATGCTGCAAGGAAGCATTTTGTTTAAGCGAATGGCTAAATCCTGGGGAACATTCTCAGGCCCATCGAAATGGGCCACAAAGTACCTCGCATGGACGCCGGCATCGGTTCTTCCGCAACCCATCGATTCAATGGTTTGATTGCAGATCTGACTTAATGCTTTGTTGATTTCGCCCTGAACGGTCACGGTATTGTTTTGAACTTGCCAGCCCCCAAATGGGGTTCCATCGTAGGCCAATTCAATTTTGTACCGCATTATAAGTTCTCATATACAATGGCACAGCCTTGTCCAACCCCAATACACATGGTTGCTAAGCCGTATTTTAACGATTTATTGCGATTCATATGATGTAGTAGGGTGGCTGAAATTCTGGTTCCAGAAGCACCCAATGGATGGCCAATGGCGATACTTCCCCCATTGGGATTCACGATGCTTCGGTCAATTTCTAACGTTCTCATGCTCGCCAAAACCTGAGACGCAAACGCCTCGTTTAGTTCTGCCACATGGAGGTCTTGAACGGTTAGTCCAGCGCTTTTGAGGGCTTTTTGCGTGGCTGGTACGGGTCCGATTCCCATGATACTGGGGTCAACACCGGCTGCACCCATTCCAGCTATACGAGCCATGGGTGTTAGGCCCAGTTGTGTTACCATTTCTTCAGAAGCCAGGATGCAAACGGCTGCACCATCGTTGATGCCCGAGCTATTGCCTGCGGTCACGGATCCTCCTTCTTTGAAAGCAGGTTTTAGCGATGCAAGGACACTGACTTCGCTGAGCCTTGGATGTTCATCCGTATCGAATAAAAGGGCATCGCCCTTTTTTTGAGGAATGGGAACGGCCACGATTTCTTGGTTAAAGAGCCCAGCTGCTTGCGCATTTTTCCAATTGAGTTGGGTTTCGTAGGCAAACAAATCTTGATCTTCCCGGGAAATGTTAAATTGCTGGGCGACATTTTCTGCGGTTTCACCCATTGAATAGGGATGATACATCTTTGCCAACGTTTTATTGGTAAATCTCCAACCGATGGTTGTATCGTAGATTTCTGGCGTTCTTGAGAAAGCGGCTTCGGCTTTGGCCATCACAAAAGGAGCGCGTGTCATACTTTCTGTGCCTCCCGCAACGACCAAATGGGCTTGGCCTGATGCAATTGACATGGCGCCGTTCATGATGCTTTGCAAACCGCTTGCGCACAATCGGTTTACGGTGTATCCCGGAACAGAGGTAGGAATACCGGCCATTAAGGAAGCCATTCTCGCCACGTTTCTGTTATCTTCACCGGCCTGATTTGCCGCACCCAAAATTACCTCGTCAATGGCGGCAGGGTCAATCTTTGGGTTTCGTGCCAAAATCGATTGAATTACATGCGCTGCAAGATCATCTGGCCGAATTGCGGCAAGGGTGCCACCAAATTTGCCTACAGGTGTTCTCACAATGTCGATCACATAAACCGGTGTTTTCATGCTGCAAAATTCAACAATTTCATTGATTGCGCGGTGGGAAATTTTATATTTGCTTTTTTATGCAGCAAAGGCGTTCGATACGGGGGTTGAAATTCTTGAACCAAACCATGGCTTTGCTTTTATTGCTGCTAATTCCAGGACTTACGTTTTTGCAGGTTTTTGCCCACAAATACCAACGCCACTTGTTGAAATCACAAATGGAAATGGAATGGGTTGCAGAAAAGGGGGAGGCACTTTTTTTACCGCTGTCCGATGAATATGCTTCCATCCAATCGGGTGATGAAATTGAATTGGGTGATAAAAAGTATGACATCATTGCGGTGGAATTGTTGGAAAATGGATATCGCGTGATGGCATTGGAAGACGATTTGGAGAAACTGCTTGAATCGCAAATGACAGAAGTCCCCTCGTCTTTACCGTCAAAAGGCCATCAGAAGTCTGCTGCTGTGTGGTTCTCCAAAATAAAATGGGATATTCCATTGAGTCAGGAGAAGATTTTTGCTCCGTTGTCTTTTGATTTGGATGCGATGGGTTTTGTGTTGAGTCGCATTTCCGATGTCTGCCTGGATGTCGATTCTCCCCCTCCAAGGTCACTTTCTTAATTTCAATTGTAGCTTGTTTTGGTCGTTCAGTGGTTGAAGGCCAAACGATTTGATTATCGAATCGCAGACCTATAGGTTTGTTTTCGATGGAATTCCTGCTTGCATTTGGCAAGTCAATTTTAAAACAATTAAGAAAATGAAAACAACAATTTTAACAGTTGCCGTGATGTGCCTGATGGGTGCAGGCTACGGACAAGATAAGGGTTCGCCACGGGTGAACATTGAGAATAGTAATACGGACACCACGGATGTAGAATCGTTCGATGAGGTGTTGGTTTCATCGCAGCGTTTTGCGCAAAAGAGAAAGGATTCGCCACGACAAATTGAGGTGGTTGGTGCCAAGCGTTTGGCGGAATTGCAGCCGGCTACTTTGGGTGATGCCTTGGTTAATACAGGTCAAGTTTTTGTGCAAAAGAGTCAAATGGGCGGTAGTTCCCCTGTATTAAGGGGTTTTGAGGCATCCAGGGTTTTGTTGGTTGTGGACGGCGTTCGGATGAATAATGCGACGTATCGGGCGGGACACTTACAAGACATCATCACCATTGATCCATGTATTTTGGACCGGATGGAGGTAAACTTTGGTGCGGGCTCTACGTTGTACGGCTCCGATGCTTTGGGTGGTGTACTTTACTTCAAAACGAAAGATGCTACCCTCGGAAAATTTGAGGTAAAACCGAGTGCAACGGTTCGGTACCTATCGGCGAGTAACTCAATGATAGGAAACGCAGGGTTGAAGATTCAAAGTGAAAAAGTGGGCTTAATACTGTCGGCCACACGCAGTCAATTTGGTGATATGCGCAGTGGAAGTAAGAATTATTCTGATTGGGATACTTTTGGATTGTTGCCCAGATATGTGACGCAAATCAATGGTCGCGATACGGTGTTGGTTAACGATGATCCCCAGTTGCAGAAAGGGACTGGCTACGCCCAAACGGATTTATTTGCCAAGGTATTTGCGAAAACAGGTAACATTGAACATACTGTGAATTTTCAAAAGTCAATGTCTGATTTGATCCCCCGCTATGATCGAATGTCGCAATTTAACAATGGTAAACCCGTTTATGGTCGTTGGGATTACGCGCCTCAAAATCGCAATTATCTGTCCTATACGGCGAAAGCGGGAAATGCGGATCACAATACCCGGTTGACTTTGGCCCAGCAGAGTACGGAGGTGGCGCGAATCACCCGCAATTTTGGAAGTCAGACCGAGCGAACACAGAAGGATGACGTAACGATGAGAACGGTGAATTTGGATCGCCATGACCAATTGAGTGCGTCGTTTGCCTTGAATTCAGGTATTGAGATGGTTTGGAACGAGGTAACATCTGTGGGAATCAATAAAAATATTTCAACGTTGGCGGAAACTGCAACAAAAGCGCGGTATAGCGATTCGGGGGCAACCACGAAGATGCATTCTGTGTTTGCCCAGGGAATTTATCGCATCGCATCAACAGGAACGGTGATTCAGGGTGGATTGAGGGTTTCTACATATTCTTTGGAAGCCATGTATTCTGCGGCGAATCCTTGGAAATTGCCTTACAGTGTAATTTCGTTTGCCTCGACCACACCGAGTTATGATTTGGGGCTGACGCAGCAGCTGAAGAAGGGGTTGTTGTTGAAGGGGAGTGTGAATCAAGCGTATCGCAATCCGAATGTTGACGATATGACAAAAGTGTTTGATAGCAAGCCGGGCGTGAAGTTGTTGGTGCCGAGTCCGAATTTGAAGGCCGAGCAGAGTACGACGCTTGATTTGGGTTTATTGTGGAGGAAGGACAGAACGTTTGCTTTTGAGGCAGGTGTTTTTAGCAGCGCGGTGAAGAATTTGTTGCTGGATCAGCGCGGACAATTGAATGGTGCGGATTCGTTGATGTACGATGGGCGTTTGACACCGGTGTATCAGATAAAGAACGTGGCCATTGGACATATTACTGGGATGTACTTGAACGCGAAGGTTCGGTTGGTGCGTGAATTGTGGTTTACGGGTTCGGTTACCCAGACGAAGGGGGTTTATCAGTTGGATGATGCGGCTGCGAAGCAGCCGCTGGATCACATTCCGCCGATGTACGGGCAGGCTGCATTGCGTTGGAACGGCAAGGGATGGTTTGTTGAAGGTCAATGCGTGTTTAATGGCAAAAAGAAGGCTGCAGATTATTCCAGCAGTGGGGAAGATAACCAGGACAAGCAACCAATCGGTTTGGCGGACATCAATGGCGATGGCAAGGCGGATGGTTTCAACCCTGCTTGGCAGTGTTGGAATTTGCGCGGTGGATACCAGCACAAATCGGGCTTGACTGCAAATCTGGCCATTGAGAATTTGTTGGATTTGCACTACCGATATTTTGCCAGTGGTATCAGTGCAAGTGGGCGCAGTGTGAATTTGAGTTTGGCCTATCCATTTTAGACGGGTTTTTTCGAAAATTGATCTCGGTGCGCAACTGTTTTGATAAAGCGGACAATCGCAACTGCTACGATTGTTGGCCTACATTGAGATTTATGTCGGTGTGCGTCGAGGCAAGGTAGTTGGAAGGGAGGGAGGGCGGCCGCAGGCCGCCCTCCCTTTTTTCTTGGCGACGTCCACGGAGGTTTCGTATCTTTGCATTTACTTATGGGAAGGATTTTTGAAAAACGAAAGCATACCATGTTTGCTCGCTTCGATCGCATGGCAAAGCAATTTACCCGCATCGGCAAAGAAATTGCCATCGCTGTAAAGCAAAGCGGACCCAATCCAGAAAACAACCCCAAGTTGCGTACGGTAATGCAAAACGCAAAGGCGGTTAATATGCCAAAAGATCGCGTAGACGCTGCCATCAAACGTGCGAGCTCAAAAGGAGATTCCGAAAATTACGAAGAAGTTCGCTTCGAAGGATATGCCCCTCATGGCGTGGGTATTTTGGTTGAAACAGCAACAGATAACAATACCAGAACCGTAGCGAACGTGCGCATGCACTTTAACAAAGGCGGGGGTGCAATGGGTAAAACAGGTTCCCTTGATTTTATCTTCACCCGCAAAGGCGTTTTTAAAATCGAAAAATCTAAGTTGGGTGGCCGAGACCTAGATGAATTCGAATTCGAACTCATAGATTTTGGTTTGGATGAGGTGGCTTTCGATGATGAAATGGTATACGTCTACACGGATTTTACCGCCTTCGGCACAATGCAAAAAGCCCTGGAAGATATTGGTGTTGAGTACAATACCGCCGAATTGCAATATGTCCCCAATACCTACGTGGATCTATCGGAAGATCAAGCAAAAGAAGTCCTGGATCTGGTGGATCGATTGGAAGGGGATGACGACGTTCAGAATGTCTATCACAACCTTAGGTAATTACTTCGGACAAGTTTGACATTCGATCACTTTTGCATCAAATACTGCTTTGATGGGGATGTTTCGTTCCGGAGCAATTGGGTCATTACAAACTACCCAAATGTTGTAATTCGCATTTCCCTTTTTTAACACGGTATCGAAGAAAACCCTCACTGGCATTGATTCGCCCGGAGCCAATAACTTTTTCTCGAATTTTAATGTGATGCAACCGCAATCCTGTGTGATGTCGTGAATTTTCAATTCCATCTTACCAACATTGGTAAAATGGATGTCTGTGTAGAGCAAATCACCTGCGACTTTTTTGCCCCAATTGATCTCTTTGACATCAATCTCTAATTTGGGTTGTTTGGCCAATTGCTTGGCATTCATCTTTGGAAAATACTGTCGACGCACATAGTTGACGTAAATGCTGTTAAAAAGGGCGGCTGGATTGTCTGTAGTGTAGGGCAATTCAATGGCACCAAAACCGTAATGGGAGATTTTTGTCCCGTCGATTTTGATTTTAAAAATGCCAATTTCGTTTGGCTCCAATGTTGTTGGGTAACTCAAAATTTGAATAAACGCTGGGATTTGCGATGCTTGAATGGGGTCGAAATTTGCTGTGTAGGGCGTTTCGTTTGTGATGCGAATCGATTGAGAATCTTGCTGGTTGTCTAACAGTTCTAGAAAAGAGAAGCTGGGGGCGCTGAACGACATTTTTCCCATGTCCGGAATCGCCGCAGCGTTGGGGTCTAATCTTGGCTTTAAAACCTCCCCCTCAATGTCGAGGTGAACCAATGGGGCCAAGATTGCATCGGAATAGACGGTAATTGATTTTTGGAATGTACCGATGCGGTTGTTTGTTTCGAATCTTGCTTCGATGAATCCTTTTCCACCGGGAGGAATCGAGTCACGGGTCCAATCGGGGGTTGTACAGCCACAAGAAGTATGTACTTGCTGAATGTGTAGGGGAGAAGTTCCGGTATTGGTAAAAGGGAAACGATGGATGGCATAATGAATTGACTCTTCTATCTTGCCAAAATCATGTTTTGTGTGTTCAAATTGTATCTCAGGTCCTTTCCTGATGATGTTGGGATTTTGTGCGCCGATTTGGGAGCAAAAAAGTAAGGTAAGGATGAAAATGCGGAAGAATTTTGTATTCATTGGGGGTTCAGAATGTGTTTCAAGTTGTCAAAAGTAGTGCCAAAATCGGAGACGTTGAAAAAAAGATGAAAGTTGCCCGCGTTGCGATTGAATTCAGCATTTTGGGGCGGTACAACCGTTAGAATGGCTCAAATTTGAAGGATATTTGGCTTTCTTTTGAATTCAGTGCTATATTTTTTTGACATGGTCTTGATTTTGACAAATAATAGGCGTAATTTTGCCGTCCTTTTTGGGAAAAATATGCCAACAATTCAACAGCTAATTAGAAAGGGACGGCAGGAAA
>CAZZKP010000034.1:0-15414 GCA_964654675.1 uncultured Bifidobacterium sp.
TAGAGCAATACACTTTTAATGTATGGGTCCTGGGTTCGAGTCCCAGCGGGATCACAAAAAAACCTCAGAGAAATCTGAGGTTTTTTTATGTAATGAGTTTTGATCCAAAACAAAGAAGCCCTGGCAACACAGTTGCCAGGGCTTCTTTTCGAATTGATAGGGTCGAATTATTTGAACAATTCCAATACATCAAACAAACTACCACCTTTGGGGGCATTTGAGTTCGCATTGATTTCGTCCTGAGGCACCATGAAGCATCCTGGCAGTTTGGTTCCAGTATACGGGGTGATGCCGATGGCGTTCTTTGTTCTGCGGAGATCGCAGAAAGGCTCTAATTGCCCGAACAATGAAACATATTTCTCAACCAAAATCTCACGGCTCAGTGCCGCGGTTTCTGATGCACCCTTTACCATTCCGGTTGGACCGAAATCTGATAATACATAGGGATCATAACCACCATAGTTTGCATCGTGTTCTTTACGCACGTTGTTCAGGTGAAATAGCGCATTGGCATTGTCACCCGCACGCACATAACATTCAGCCATGATCAATTCGTTCTCAACGTAAGAAACCATCGCGAAGTTAGACGTTGGAGCAAAAATGCCTGTGGTCATATTTGGATCCAAAGGTGTGTAGTTGTCGGCTAAGAAATAGTAATCAAATCTTGCTGTTTCATCCGTCTTTGCATTGTTCTTGCTGGTTTTAGAAGCCGTATCCAACATACTTACGATAGGAGCGCCATCGCAAGAAATGTATCCACCACGGTTCCAATCCAAGAAGTCATAATACAAGTTCCATGCACCCGGTGATTCAGTGCTGTGGTTTGCATACATGTCGGCACCTGCACTTACACCTTTCTTGGCGGCAGCCAACGCGCTTGAGTAGTTGCCCAAACGCAAGTAAGCACGCGCTTTCAGCGTATTTGCCACTTCAACCCAGTCAAAAGTCCCCGCAAAAGCAGCACTGTAGTCTGTTCCAGATGTCAAATTTGCAGCTGAATCCAACATGGCAATGCAATGTTTGGTGACGTCAGACATTTTATCAAATTTTGGATTTGATATCGCATCGTTGCACGCTTCTTTGTCAGGAATATCACCCCATAAACCAGAGGCTGCTAACAAAAGTTGCGCTTCATTGATCATCGCTACGCCTAACAATGATTTGTTGTTTGCTTTGGCCGCTTTGGCTTCAATCAAACGACATTGAGCGATACCTTCTGTATAAAGGTTGCCCCAAGGCGTATTGAAATCACCCGATGTCATATTGTATTGGGCGTAAGAGATAAACTGACGGTCATATCCATTGAAGTGACCGGCAAAAATTCCAGCCAAGCGAGCGGCTTCCCCTTCATTTACGATCACATTCGCCAATTCAGCGCCTGTAATCATCAAGGTTGGGTCGGAGTCGCCAAACTGATTGGGGTTGGTTTTATTGATTTCGGTCATGTCCTTTTTACAAGATGACATGCCTATCATCGTTGCAACACCTACCGAAAAAATGATTGATATTTTTCTCATTGTCGTAATTGTTATAAATTGAATTTGATGTTAAACAAGTAGGATTTGGTACCTGGGTTGTTGAAGTAATCCAGACCACGCCCGTTAGATACACCTGTCAAGTTGGTTTCTGGGTCAACACCTTTGAATTTGGTCCACAAAGCCAAGTTACGGCCAGTTACACCAATTGAAATTCCACCAGGAACACCCAAACTTCTGCACAAACCATCGGGCAATGCATAGGAAGCGCTAAGTTCACGAATACGAACCCATGAAGCGTCTTTGATGAAAGATTCAGATACTGATCCAAATCCACCACCCAATCCAGTGTACCAAGATTGGTTTAACCAAACTTTCCCTTTGCCGTAGTCTTCAAGATTTCCTCGACAAGTATAGGTTCCGTCGGCGTTTGTAATAACAGAACCATTGCCCGCAGTTGCAGCTTTGGCTGCAATGGTAGTTCCGGTATAATCTTTAATTGTGGCTGCTTCGGCGGCAGAAACTGTAAATTCATTGGCTGTTTCTGGTGTGATACCGAAGTTGTTCAATACAGCATAGGTACCGCCCCACATTTGGTTGCCCTGACAAGTTTCTACCAACAAGTTGAATCCTAAGCGCTTTACATTGCCATTTAACCCAACAGAACCGCGGTAAGTGGGGTTGGGGTTTCCAATTACCCCTTCTTGGGGAGCCGCTTGAGGGAATCCGTTGGCATCCAATATTAACTTCTCATTTTCATCACGCAACCATTTTCCGCCCCACATAGAACCCATCGCATAGCCTTTCACGGCGCGAGAAGAAGTTCCTGTGAAACCGGCTAAGAAGATGGAATTCGCACCGCCAATGTCGTTTACCATGTTGCGGTTCAGTCCTAAATTGCCATAAAGGTTCAAAGTAACGTCTTTGTTTTTGATCAAATTGATATTCAAATCTGCCTCAAAACCTTTGTTTGAGATGTTTGCTGCATTCTTCCATTGACTGGAATAACCTGTAGAATTGGCAACAGTTACTGCCAATACGGCGCCATCAATTACGTTGCTGTAATAGGTCAATCCCAAAGAGATTTTATCTTTCAAGAATTTCAAATCCGCACCCAATTCCATTTCTGTTTTCATTTCGGGTTTGATATTTGGATTTCCTTGTGTTGAACTGCGATAAATAGAACCACCATATTGAGAAGCATCTAAGTAATCGCCCCAACCTGAAGCAGAACTGGCACTCACGTAATTGGTGTTCCAAATGTATGCTGGGGGAGCAACACCCACGCGACCCCCTGATGCACGCAACTTACCATAAGAAAATGCATCGCTCTTTAAGAAATCCTTGGTGAATTCATAGGCCAAACTCGCACTTGGAGACAGGAAACGATTTTTGAACGTGGATGACGCTTCAGAGGCAGTGGTTAATTGTAAGAACAATTTGTCTTGCACGTCAAAGTCCAACACAGCATATGCCCGGTTGTTCTTTACTTGTGAGAAAGAATTGAACGGATCCATATTTGCGCTCGTTGAGTTAATGAACGAATAACGATCTTGATCTCGGATGATAAACTGTGATGCAGAACCACCAATGCTATAGAACATGTTGTTCGTGTACAAATAACCCACTGTTGTGTTCAAATTGATATTCTTGTTCAACGCAAAATTGCTTTGGTTGATAAAATGCATACTCATTTCCGATTCCTGAATCATATTGTCAGTAAAGGCACCGTTTGCATAACTACTCGCGGAATTTACTGGGAAGTAAGTGATTCTGCGGTCCGTAGACATGTCATATCCAGCACGCGCAATGAACTTTGAATTCTTTTTCCATTGATATCCCACTTCTGGGGTAATCATTACACGCATAACATCAGAGGTGTTCTTCTGTTCGTTGATTGTCCAACCTGGATTGTTGTAAGTGGGAACGGAATTTCCTAAATAACGACGGTACCCTCTGTGGGCATTGAAAGTGGGGATGCCACCTGCTGTGTAATACGTTCCTTTGTAATCTGTATTATCGAAATCAGGGGATGTACGCAAATAACCCAAATAAAGACCATCCAAATTCGATCCCATCTGAATTCTGTTTGAACTCACTTTGGCCAAAGTTGAATTGAATCCAATACTCAATTTGTCGCTCATATTTTGAGTGAAATTCAATCTAGCTGAAGTTCTTCTGTAATTTGAGTTTCCGTTAATTACACCCGTTTGATTCCAATCCGCTACACTAAAGAATACGGTGCTCTTGTCCGTTGCATTTGAAATCGATAAGTTGTTGTTCCATGTAGTACCATTGCGGAAAACTTGGTCGCGGTTCTTATCGTTATACACTGTTCTGTCGCCTTTTTTGATGATTGGGTAGTATTTGTTGCCGTTGTCGGCTTGAAAATAGGCCCCTGACTTATTCAAACTATCTGAACCCGAACGCAATGCAATACGATCACCAAAGCTGCCTCCCGTGTTGGCAACCCATTTTCCGTTTGAACCTTGACCAAATTTGTTTTGCTTTTCATATTCACGGTTTACTTGGTCTATGCCCAAAGTGGAAGAAAATTCTACTTTCATGCCGCGTTTTCCTCTCTTGGTAGTAATTACGATAACCCCATTGGCCGCGCGTGTACCCCATACTGCAGCAGCAGCGGCACCCTTCAACACTTCCATAGATTCTATGTCTGATGGATTTAAATCATTCAAACGCGATTGTTGAACAACCCCATCTACGCCACCACCAACACTCGAGTTACTTACGGGAATACCATCAACCACAATCAAGGGCTGCGTGTTGCCCGTAATGGTGTTCTGTCCGCGAATCTGAATGTAAGCACCCGATCCTGGATCACCCGCATTTTTTGTGATCTGAACGTTTGATGCCTTGCCTGTTAATGCTTGAATTACGCCACTTTCCCCTGAGGAAACCAGCCCTTTTCCTTGAACTTGGGATACAGTGTAACCCACCTTACGAACACTTTTCGTTGTTCCTACAGCAGTCACTGTAACCGTTCCAACATTGAGGGTGTCACCGTCCTGCTTTCCAGCCTGACCTGAGGTTTGGGCTTTCGCAATTGGAAAGGCACAAATCCCCATCATGACAATTAATAGAAATTTTCTTTTCATAATGTTTGATTGGTTTGAACTACAACCTTACCCATTTATTGGTGTTAATTTTCGATGAACGATTTGTTTTGTATGATAAAAATCCCACAAAATCACAAGTGTCAGATCGACAATTATAGAACTTGTGTTTTTGATATCCCAATTAAATCAGGGTTTTTGGCTGAATTTTGCCCTTGAATCGATACCAAATTATGTGGAAAAATTATTTCCAGACTGCAACAGATTTAAATTGGTCAGAATTAGCAAAAAAATCACGATTTTTGAGAATGCGTTGGTTAAAATTCACCTTGGCTTTATTGGCCTTATTCATTGTGGGAAATGTCATTTCTGATGCCTCTGGTCCTTCGTCTGGTTATACCGGAGCACCCAATGAAAATAATTGTACCAGCTGTCATTCCGGTACCTCATTGGTAACCAGCGGAGCCAATTGGAACCGAGTGAGAATGAGCAGCAATATCCCATCAACGGGATACTTGATGGATTCCACCTATACCATCACATTGACTTACGCAGAAACCGGGATTTCCAAGTTCGGATTTCAACTTACAGCACTCAGTTCGGACAGTGCAAAAGCTGCAGGCACTTTTGCCACAACCGATGCGAGAACGCAAAAAAACACAGGGTCGGTTGGTGGATTAACCCGTTATTACATCGAACATACTGCCACAGGAAATTCCAAAGTTGCAACCGATAGTACATCTTGGGTATTTAAATGGAAAGCACCAAGTAAAAACATGGGAAGCATTGTGTTTTACGTAAATGTGAATGCTGCCAATGGCAACGGAAGTAGTAGCGGAGATGTGATCTACGGTAAGTCATTTAAAATCTTGCAAAGTTCAAAATTGCCTGTGGCAACGGCTCGATTGGTTGATACGCCCGCCTGTGCCAATGGTTTTCGATTTGCTGGCACAGCGACCAACAATCCTAGCAGTTTTGAATGGTTTACTTTTGATGCATTTGGGAAGTATAAATTACTGTCAAACCAGCAAAACCCCACATTCTCACAGTTGGCAGGAAGCGTAAACAATGTCATTTATTTCAAAGCATACAATTCACTCGGGGAATCAAATACAGTGAAATTGATATATACCGTCAACGATTCACCCGTTAAGCCCAAAGTTTCACCGGTTGGGTCCAATTATGTTTGTTCTGGTGATTCGCTGAGGTTGACTGCGAGTTCTCAATCCGCCTTGGGATATACGCAGCGGTGGCTTCCGATTAACAACGCCAAATTGTCCTTGTTTGTCAAAGATTCGGGTTATTACATCAGTGAATCAAAGAACAAAATAGGGTGTATCACTCTCAGTGATACGATTCGATTGTTTATCAAAAAACGGCCTACCATCACCGCTGATTTTATGCCCAATAAATCGGCTTATTGCGCAGGAAGTCTCGTCTTGCTCAATGCACGTGGTAAATATGCAGATTCCTTTGGTACAAACACCAAAGGACCATTCAAAGCGGATTCTTCAATTGCCCTGATCGCGAAATCGGGCAACTCCTTTGTAAACGTTTATTCCAAGTCAGTCAATGGTTGCATCAGTCCCGCCACGAAGAAAAACTACGTAGTAGTGGATTCAAGTTTTAAAGTGCAAGCCGCCACTTTTGATTTGTCACTTACTTCTGTCACGTTTAGGTGGATCAACCAATTATCGGCAATTCAGTATGAAGTGAGCAAAGACAGCGGAAAGACCTGGACAAAAACAGGGAATTCTGGGAAGGATACCTTTTACAAGGTATCTGCCTCCAATGCATTTTCATTGTTGAAATTATGGGTTCGATATTCCGTAAATACCGATTGCGGCTTCAGTCCAATTGCCACCTTTTCCTCTTACACCAACGCTTGTCAGGAAGTGAAAATTACCTTCGCTACGGACACCTTGCCAAGTTGCGTTGGGCAAACCCAGACTGTAATTTTGGGAAATTTGCCACAGCGATATGGTATTTGGTTAAACGGTCAATCCAAAGGACAGGTCAGTAGTGTCACTGTATCATTGAATCGACGAAACACGCCTTTACAATTTGAAATACTCGATTCCAATCAACTTGTCTGTGGCGCTTTCAAATCCAATTATTCATTATTGGCTGATAGTTTAATTTCGGTGAAGTCGAGTTGGGATACTTCCTCGGTCCTAGCCACATGTGCACATACGTCCTATTTTTCTGTGGTGGGAGAAGGGGATGTAGCGAAAATTTGGTCAATGGTGAACAACCGAAAAACACCGGTGGACTTGAAACTTTTGTCGGGAAATGTAAAATTCTCCAATGGTGACTCTTTGCAAGTCATGGCAAAGTCACCCCGAGGATGCGTTGTTACGTCCAAAAAAGTGTTTGTAAAGTTGATGCCAAAGCCGGATCCAACTTTTACATATAGTGTCAAGAAAATCGGAGATTCGGCAATGATTGAATTAACGCCCAAGAACTTGAATGCAAAACACCTTTGGTACATTCAAAGTAAACCGGGATGGTTCAGCCCATTGGCAAAGCCCACGATCAATGCGTTTCCATTTCGCACTTCACCCACGGTAGTAATTTATCACGAAGTGCAAAGTTGGGGAGATTCATGTTTCTCCATGGATAGCAGTTTGATTGATTTGGTTCCCTATTTCGGAAGGGTAAACCCATTGAGCCATGTACAATTTTCCGTGTATCCCAATCCACAAAAACAGGAAGGGGAAATGGTGATTTTTTGCAACGAAAAAATCCAAGAACTTCAATTGTTTGATGCCATTGGAAAGAGAATCATGATTAAAACAGGCGATTTAATACAATTGCAGCCGTTGAAAGTCCCAAAGCAGCCCGGGATTTATCTATTACAATGTAAAACGATCTCAGGCATTCTGCTTCAAAAGCAAATCCAGGTTATCGACTAATTTATCAGCGAAATTACCGACCTGGGCCGCCCATTCCCGGCATTCCATGACCTGGCATTCCCGGAGGAGGCATGCCACCGGGGAAAAACATCTTCATGTCTTTGCCATCCTCGCCTTTGCCGTTAAATTTGCGTAGCTTGTAAGTGAAAGTTATCATCAAATAACGCGTTAAGACTTTTGTCTTTACGTCTTCGTAATACGTTTGGGTGACGTTCCGCTGAATACTGCGGTTTTGATTCAAAATATCGAAGGCCGTCAACCGCAATTCTCCCGCATTGCCTTTCATGAATTTATATCCCAATCCTGCGTTCCATAAATAGTATTTCTGATTGAAACTGCTCGATAATCCTTGGTATGCTTGGTAGGTGACATCGGAATTGATGACCCATTTTTTCGTCGGCATAAAATTGATCGCGAAACGACTGTTGTAATTGATATAGGTTTGATTGTTCGATTTTTGGATGCTGTTGACAACCTGACTGTAAGCGCCATTTCCAGAGACGGTGAAGTCGATTTTCTCAGAAATATTGCTCGCCAATACAAGTCCCGCATTGATTGAAGGATTGGTTGCATAATTTACCAATGCTTTTGAATTGCCCAATTGAATCATACTGGGTATGTGGGATGTAGCGATCCCGGCGTTTGTGTTGACATTTATTTTTTTGATGGTTTTTCCCCATGAGCCGAACAATCGCAGAGAATAGTAACCGTTTACATTGACAGGAACGGTAAGTTGACCACCCGGTGAGAGTAAAACGCTGTCTTTGCCCGAATAACGATGATTTAAACTGCTCTGAGGGCCTTCATAAAGGTTAGAATCCAACAAAATCCATTCTGATGTCCTTCCGCCCAATATCGTTTTGTTGCTCATGTAATTGTTGCTGTATTGGCTGTTGATCATCCAAAATACATTTTTGCCAGTTTCTGGAGTAACCGCGAAATATCGGAGAAATAAACTGTGCTGATAGTCTTGCACCAACATGGGATTCCCCGAGCTCAATTGCATGGTATTGTTGTTATTCACAACCGGTTGCAATTGATCGATGGAAGGAGCGTTGTTTGATGTGTTATAGTTCATTCTCAAGTTGCGCCTCATTCCCAAATTGTATCGGGCTTGAAAACTTGGCAATAGGGAAGTGAACTGTCTGGATAAATCACTGTTTTTGGGCATCGATTGCTTGCCGTCTAACATCGCCAATTGTCCGTCTAAACTCGCCGTAACATTCCATTTGTAGGTTTGATAACGATAACTTAGACCCAGTTTGTGCTGCGAATACCCATTGACAAATTTGCTAGAGAAAAAAGTGTCTAATCGTGTGTATCCAAGTGCTGCCGCATCCTTTAAATAGGCCAATCTGTCGTTGTTATTTTGGTTGATGTTGGTTGATACTGTAGCCGCAATAAAATGGTTGGAATCCAATGATTCAGTAAACACCATGTTGCCGCTAAAGGTCGTTGTATTTTTTAGTAACTGGGTTTTTTGATCCCTAGTTGTTGTGTCTGTTAGGAATTTGTTGGAGTTCGTCAAAATCGTATTCCCTGTTTGGCCATTCTTGCCCGGGTTGACCTCTGTTGAGAACGTACGACCTTTCTTTTGAAATGAATGTCGATATAAAATATTGCTCGATGCCCTGTAACTGTTCGTCTGTGCGTTGGTGAAATTCGACAATTGAGAAACAGTTTCGCCCATTCCATTGATGGTTGTGGCCAAAAGAGGGTTAATACTCGTATTTTGTTGGATTGAAATTTGGGGTTCAATTAACAATGTATTGGTGGAATCCAATTTCCAATTGAAACGGAGGTTTGCGCGATGATTTACATTGTCGGTACTGCTCGGATTTGTTTCTAGGTAATTCAGCCCCCCTTTGATAGGATCCCCAACGATGTAATTGCGATTTGTTTCTGTACTTTTCAAGTTTGCCGAGGAGGTTAAAAAATAACTGCCACTCAATTCAATGTTTTTTCCCCATTGATTGCTGTAGTTGAGGCCCATTGCCCGCGTTGTGGTAATGCCACTTTGGTTTCCGGTAAAGAAATTGCCGCCACCCATTCCACCGCGATTCCCGCCCATTCCACCCATTCCGCCCATTCCTCCACGATTTCCACCACCGCCCATACTGCCCATCAAATCTTCAAAGGAGAAGTTCTGCTCATTGATATTGTTGATTTGGCTTAAGAATGTCAATCTGCGATTGCCCTTGAAAGAATTGATCGTAATTCCACCTTTGTATTTTGTTTGATCGCCGGTTCCCTCAATAGACTGACCAATGCCTGCAAATCCCCGACCAAACAGGCCGTTTCTAAACTGACTTTTGGTGATGATATTCATGGTTTTGGTGGTATTCCCATCGTCAATCCCTGAGAATAAACTCTGGTCTGATTTTGCGTCATAAATTTGGATTTTACCTACCACCTCTGCTGGGAGATTTTTGAGTGCCGCGTTTGGATCTTCTCCAAAGAACGGTTTTCCATCCACCAATACTTTTTTGACGTTTTCGCCCTGCGCTTGAATTTGTCCGTTTGATGAACTTACACCAGGCATTTTGCCTACCAGGTCTTCCGCTGTAGCGTCGGGATTTACCTTGAAATTGTTTGCATTGATTTCGGTGGTGTCGCCTTTTACAGTCACTGCTTGGGTTCTAATTTCTACCGCATTCATCGATTCCTCTTTATTCAATAGAACCATTTCTGGGATGTTGAATTCAAAACCGTCTTCGGGCGGAGGCATTTGCCGTAAATCTACCAAACTCAAAAGATTTAACCATTGACTTGTGATCTTACCGTCGTTCTGTTGTGCTACCAAGAGGAAATAGAACGCCTTGGAATTCGGTTTTTGAAGCTCAGACCTTATCCAAGTGAAGAAAGTTTCTCCCTCCGGGGTAAAAGCTCTCAAATTGACATTGAATTGGTATTGCCCAAGTTCGTTGGACAGTGCAGATCTTCTACGTTTGAAGTGTATTGTATCGGCCCAAGAAAAATTGTTGGGATTCGATTTTTCTGCCTCGTCACTGTTTATGGGATATAACAGGGTGACAGTGGCGGCAGATATGGGATTTCCACTGGAGCCAATCACTTTGCCTTTACCAATGATGCGAAATCCGCCACGGCCTGCATTTCCGCCGGCCCCCTCGTTATTTTCTCTGCCAGTGGGTGGATTTTTCTCGTACTGAGCGTTTACATTGACTGTCAACAATACTGACAATAATATCAAATAAAACCTTGAAATCGTTTTGGCTGGAATGGAAAAGCGCATGTTTTACAAATATCGGGAATTAACAAATAGGTATGAAGAAGATTAGATGAAACCCAATCGACAAGGGTTGAATTCTAATAAAAGGACAAATGCATTACATTTACACCATGTTTTTTGTCGCCTCAAAAATTCTATCTTTTTTGTTAAAGCCATTGTTTTGGTTGGTTCTATTACTTGTGATGTTGTTGATTCCACGATTTGCGAATAAGAGACGACGTTTTGTGCTCATTGCCTTGGGGTTGCTGTTTGTAACGGGGAATTCTGTGTTGATGAATGAGATGGCATTGTTGTGGGAGCCAGAGCCTTATGATGTTCAAGGGAATTTGGAGTTGCCAAAAGCCAAGGTTTGTGTAATTTTGGGTGGTTATTCGGGATTCGACCATGAACGGAATCGAATGGGATTTAGTGATGCGTCGGAGAGATTTTTTACACCCTTAAAAGGAATGGTCAACCGGTCGATTGATACGGTGATTCTAACCGGAGGTTCCGCCTCTGTAATTTCTAAAAAGTACTATGAGAGCTTTTATGCCAAGAAATTGATGAAAGAATACGGCATCAAAGAGAATAGAATTTTTATTGATGCGAAGTCGAGAAATACCTATGAGAACGCCGTTGAAACCAAAAGGTTGTTGGATTCTTTGCATATAACAGACTCCGTAGTTTTAATCACTTCGGCCTTTCATATGAATCGTGCTGCCGCTTGTTTCAGAAAAGCTGGGGTAAAATTCATTCCATACCCCGTCCATTTCATTGGCAATGCAACGCGTGATTACAATATGGAGGCATTTCTGATTCCATCTGCTGCTGCAATCAATGACTTTCAGACAATGTTCAGGGAGTGGATTGGGATAATTAGCTATAAAATTACCGGAAAGATCTAGTTTGCAATACGAGGAAAGTTATTTCACTCTGAGTAATCGCCCCACTGTTAAATTATTGCTTCTCAATCCGTTCAATCGTTTTAGTGTTTCAACATCCATTCCATAGGCCTTAGAAATCGAGTATAAAGTTTGCCCAGGTTGAACTTTATGATACTTCACTTTTGTTGGGCTATTTCCTGGTAAGGGCCCGTTATTGGGTTTAATAGAAACGGCATTATTGGCATTGCTGTCCGAAAACTCCTTGTTTTGATTGATAGAATTCGTTTTTGGATGGGTTGGGTTATCTGTTTTTTGATTCAATTTAATCGATGATTTTCCCGGAATAATGGGAGTGATATCAGTATTTGATTCCGTTTCAGTACTATCCGATGTTTCAATCGTTTGAATGGGGTCTGATTTCGTGGCTATCGATATTTTACCCACTTTGAGTCTTGTGCCGGATGCAATGTTATAATTACGCAGATGATTCCACTCCTTCAATTGGGCCACTGTAATTCCATATCTCAGGGCTATACGATAGGCTGTTTCACCGCGCCTCACCACATGGTATCTCCATACTTCTGAAACCAAAATATTCTTACCCAGCGTATCTCTTGTTCTGAATGCCAAGCGTTTGCTACTGTCCATGGCAATGCTGAATTGACGGTAACCATTGGCATATCGCTGCTGGGTTTGTTGAAATGCACTCACATAACACAGGGCTTTCAAGTTTTCACCCGGCTCTTCTAAATGCAAACCATCGGGTTTAAATAAGTGATAATCCGCCCAATATTGGGCTGAATACTTGCCTCCGGCAACACGGAACCAATCGTAATAAGCCAATCGCTCCGATTTACACAGATTGATAACCGACTGTTCAAATTTTTCAAAAGTTTGCAATGTTCTACCGCCACGAATGCAATCTTGTGGAATGCAAATCACAATTTTTGCCGAAGGTGCATGCGCTTTTAACTTGGCAATACAATCAATCAAGGGTCTAAGATATATCGGGTCATTTTCTTGGGCCCTGTAGTTATCGTACAAGCCGAAATCAAGCAAAATAATATCAGGCCCCTGCGATTGGGCGTCCGCGTAAACATGGCTGCTCAATTCGGAGAGTTGATCAAAGAACTGCTCCAATCTCAATAAATCTGAATACCCTGAACCTCTCATGCCGATGCTGTGAAATTGAAGAGAGGCACTTTTGGTTAATGATACACCCCACAAGGTGAAGCTTTCTTGTGTGGCGCTACTTTTTTTGAAGGTGATTAGAATCTCTTTTACCGCGGCTGAGAGCGACAGCTCAATCATTGACATCCCTTTTTTTGTTCCAGGATCACTATGAAATTCTCTTTTTATGGGATTTATCGGTGAACCGTCTGATTTTCTTCCGGAACAGGTTTGAATCACAACATCAAAGCTTGTGGCACTGCGGTCGCAGTACAAAATGAATCGATCAGACGTACGCTGATAATGTGTGGGAATGAGTATTTTGACGGAGCTGCCTGATTCGAAAGTTTGTGCGGCATAGCCTGTTATGCCTGCTGGCAATAATCGATTGGTTTCGCTGGGGGTGGAGTAGGTCCACAATCCGCTGTGGCTCGTTTGTATGTCGGTTGGAATCGAATGATTCGCCAAGGTGCTAGGAAAAAATAGACCTGGCGTCGCAGAATTGCCCATGAATCCCTTGTGAAATGCAGTTGCCAAGCTCGCCACCTGTTCATCACCGATGTGAAAAATTGTTTTTCCTCGGGTGGTTCTTGCTTCGTAGGTCCCAAGAATGTCGACAATTGTGCTCAACTGATGTGACTGTATCAAGTTCACCGAAGTATCTAGGAATGGCAATTTTTTGGGGTTGTTGGGTAAAATAAAACTCGCTTTATTTTCTTCGGTTGAATCCGAAAGTACTTGGTACAATCTGGATTGCGAAAAACCCGTAAAAAACTCACCCTTTAACGGAGAATCGAAAAAAAGGACAAAAAGGACAATGAACCAAGCTGCAAAGAGCTTTACAAACCGCTTCACCCCGATGTGCCCTCCGCCAGTAAGATATGTTTGAGGCACCCTCATTGTCAAAGTATCAAACCTGCTCCAACGCCTTTTTCACCAATGCATTTGCTGTTTTCGGGTCTGCTTTCCCTTGGGATCGCTTCATCACTTCTCCCACAAACAACCCCATTAACCCCACTTTTCCCGCCTTGTATTCTGTTACTTTTTCTGGGAATTCAGACAGGACTTTTTGTACCAATTCATCGATGAAGGAGGTATCTGTGATATTTGCTAAACCCAGTGAATCTACAAGTGCAGCAGGTGATGCGTCTTTTTGTTTGGTGAGGGCAGGGAAGAGCTGCTGTGTTGCAGCGGTATGACTGATTTTGTTGGATTCGATAAGGTCGATGATTTCAGCGATTTGATTGGGTGAAAGTGTAAATTCATCCATGCTCAACGCATTCTCATTCAAATACCCCCGAATTGGACCTGAAATCCAATTGCAAGCTTGTTTGTATTTGGGTGAAATGCCCACAACTTTCTCGAAATATAGTGCACTTTGTTTATCGTCTACCAACACGGAAGCATCATAATCGCTGAGGCCGTATTCCTGAGTAAATCGATTGTATAGTGCGGCGGGCAATTCCGGCATGCTTGATTTTACCTGAGCAATATATTCTCTGGAGACAATGGTGGGAGGTAAGTCGGGTTCAGGAAAATATCTGTAATCATTGATGGCTTCTTTTTTACGCAGGCTAAAAGTGGTTCCATTAAGTCCGTTGAATCCGCGTGTTTCGCCTTGGATAATTCCACCACTCCTAAGAACCTCCGTCTGCCGGGCAATTTCAAAGTCGATGGCACGTTTCACATTAGAAATGGAGTTCATGTTTTTCACTTCCACCTTGGTTCCGAATACTTTGCTGCCTTTTGGCATGATAGAAATGTTGGCATCGCAACGCAAACTTCCTTCTTCCATGTTTCCATCACAAATCTCGAGGTATCGAACCAATCGACGGATTTCTGTAACGAAGGCATACGCTTCTTCACCGGATTTCACGTCGGGCTCGGTAACAACCTCAATTAAGGCTGTCCCTGCACGGTTGTAATCCACCAGGGTGTCGTACATGTCTTGATCATGCATGCTTTTGCCGGTGTCCTCTTCCATGTGAATTCGGGTCAGTCGAATTTCTTTCGCAGTACCATCGGCGAGTTTGATATGCACAGAGCCGTTATTGCACAAAGGAGTATCAAACTGGGTAATTTGATATCCCTTGGGTAGATCGGCATAGAAATAGTTTTTTCGGGCATATCGATTCACCTCACGGATTTCACAATTCAGCGCCAAACCCATTTTTATGGCATTCTCTATGGCCGCCCTGTTATGCATTGGCAATGTCCCGGGGTGACCTAAGCTTATGGGGCTTACCTGGGTGTTGGGCAGAGCACCATATTCGATACTATCCGAAGAGAAGGCCTTACTCTTGGTTTGTAATTGAATGTGTATTTCAAGTCCGATGACTGCCTCAAATTGTGTTTCCATACTGCTAGTTTACAAAGATAAGAAATCGAGTTATTGATGTGACCTTGTGTTTTCCACCAATTTCCGTGTTACCTTTGATACTTGGCAGTCCGTTCTATCGATTCGTAAAAGCGAATAGGAAAGTCCGGGCAACAAAGGGCACCGTACTTCCTAATAAGAAGGCATTTTGGGTTCAAGCCTGAAATGACAGAAAGTGTCACAGAAAGCTATACCGCCACCTCTGAGGTGGTAAGGGTGAAAAAGCGGGGTAAGAGCCCACTCGTTCCGAAGTGATTCGGAATTGGGACAAACCTTGCGGGTTGAAAGGT
>CAZZKP010000035.1:0-14955 GCA_964654675.1 uncultured Bifidobacterium sp.
GTATCCCATGGCAGCTTCCAATTCAAAATCAAAAGTATCGCCCACTGTCAAACCATTCAATTTGTCATCAAATGCTTCAATCGTCTGGCCGATGCCATGAATAAACAACAAAGGTGTAGCTACATCAGCAAAGTCAACGACTTCGCCATCGGCAACAGTGAGAGTGTAAGCAATGCCTACAACATGATTGGGGGAAATGGCCAAAGTCGACATAATTTCTAATTGAGGCCGCAAGTAACCACAAATCCACGGGAGCAAAAAATTTCACCCAAAATAATCATTAAATTGTGCATAACTCTTGCCCAATTCATTGGGCTCTACACATCAACCCATCGTAATTTGGTCGTTGCGTTTCATTGTATGCAAATCCACGAAATCCAAGCCAAAATTCAAGCGCTCACCGCCGAACTCAAAGACCACAATTACCGGTATTACGTATTGGCTGAACCCGTGATTTCAGATCAGCAATTCGACATAAAACTCAAAGAACTGGAATCGCTTGAAAAAGAATATCCAACGCTTGCCCTCGCCGACAGCCCCACTCGCATCGTAGGGGGTGGACTCATCGAAGATTTCAAAACCGTCCCCCACAAACGCCGAATGATGTCGCTCGGAAATACCTATTCCGAAGAAGAACTCAGAGAATTTGATGAGCGAGTAAAGAAATCCCTCGGACTCAACAGCATTGAATACGTCTGTGAACTCAAAATCGATGGACTGGCCATTTCACTCTTTTACGAAGAAGGACAATTGGTACAGGCCGTTACGCGAGGCGATGGCTTTCAAGGTGACGATGTAACCGAAAATGTCAAAACCATCCGAAGCGTAAAACAGCAACTTCATGGCAATTTCCCCAAATCATTCGAAATCCGAGGTGAAATCTTCATGCATCGAAAAGGATTCGAAAAACTCAATGCCCTCCGCAGAAGTCAAGGCGAAGCCGAATACGCCAACCCCCGAAACGTCGCCTCGGGATCTCTCAAAATCAAAGACCCGAACGAAGTGGCCAAGCGTCCGCTCGACATTACGCTATACCATTTCCTGTCAGACACAAACCCTTTCCAAACCCACAGCGAATCACTTCAAAATGCGCATCAATGGGGTATAAAAACAGCAGAACACAGCAAAACATGTAAAAGCATAGACGAGGTGTTTGCCTATTTATCGCATTGGAATGAGGCACGACATGATTTGGGTTACGACACAGACGGTGTGGTGATCAAAGTGAATTCTTTTCGATACCAAGAAGAATTGGGCTTCACCGCAAAAGTGCCTCGATGGGCCATCGCCTATAAATTTCAAACAGAAACCGCCAGTTCCACCCTTTTGGGAATTACCTACCAAGTAGGACGTACCGGAGCCATCACCCCCGTTGCCGAACTTCAACCCGTTCAACTACTTGGAACCACAGTAAAACGAGCAAGTTTGCACAATGCCAACGAAATAGAACGACTTGATGTGCGCGTGGGCGATGCGATTTTTGTAGAAAAAGGGGGCGAAATCATACCCAAAATTGTAGGGGTCGATTTTTCGCGCCGACCCGAACAATCCCAACCCCACACCTATATTACACATTGCCCAGAATGCAACACCGAACTGGTTCGAAAAGAGGGAGAAGCACAGCATTACTGCCCAAACACTGACGAATGTCCGCCCCAAGCCATTGGAAAAATTGAGCATTTCGTTGGCAGAAAAGCGATGGACATCCAAAGCATTGGCAGTGAAATGGCAGAAACCTTGTATTCTGCGGGCTTGGTGAGAGAATTGGCCGACTTATACGATTTAACCTATGAGCAAGTATTGGCCTTGGATCGTGTGGGGGAAAAAACCGCCAACAACCTCATTGAAGGCATTGAGCAAAGCAAATCACAACCCTTCGAACGCGTCTTGTTTGGATTGGGCATTCGTTATGTGGGTGAAACGGTGGCGAAAAAATTGGCATCGGCGATGGGGAACATCGACAATCTGATGTCGGCCCCCGAGGAAACCCTCGTACACATTGATGAAATTGGCGATCGCATCGCAGAATCCGTAGTCCAATATTTCCACGACCCCAAGCACAGAGAAGGAATCGAGCGCATGAAAGCCGCGGGATTGCAGTTCACCGCCGCCGAAAAAGTTAGCCTCGGAAGCAACCTTGAAGGCAAAACGTTGGTCATTTCCGGAGTTTTTGCCCAACACAGTCGAGATGAAATCAAACTAATGATTGAAGCCCACGGAGGAAAAGTTGGCAGTGGCGTGACGGGAAAAACGGATTATTTGGTGGCAGGAGAAGGCATCGGACCGTCGAAATTGGAGAAGGCAACGCAGCTGGGAGTCCAAATCATTGACGAGGGCACATTCCTTGATTTAATTTCACACCAGCAAAAAAACACATGAGCAACACAGACGGATTGGTTTCGAGGGTTATCGCCAAATTGCATCAGCACAAGGCCAAGGAATTTGGCAAATTAAAATATGCGCCCAATTTCAACAAAGCCAACCGTTTCATCTTGGTATGGGATAGCAGTTGCTCTCCTGCGGAGACAAAAGGGATCAAGGAATACATCGACTACCTAAAAAACGCCGGAAAACAGGTCATTCGAATTGTGTATTTCAATGTAAAAACGAAAGAAGAAACCCCATTGGTGCCAGAAGTCAATACCTATCACGTGGGCAAATGGGACTTTGATCGCACCGGATTTCCTAAGGCGGAAGACCTCAAAAATGTACTGTTGCAAGAAACGGATTTTTTTATTTCACTCGACCTCAATGGGAACTGGCAATTTTTGGGAATGGCATCGGTGTGCAAAGCCGCTTGCAAAGTGGGACCTTACAATGCGAAACACCTTGGAAACTACGACGTATTAATCAAACCTACTGAGAAGAACAGCATGAATCAGTACCTTTGTGATTTAAAGGAACACTTGAATAAATTGGCATGAAAGAACTCATTGGAACAGGCACGGCACTGATAACGCCATTCAACAACGACCATAGCATTGATTTTGATGCGCTCAGTAGAATTATTGAACAACAAATTTCGGGAGGAACCAACTATTTTGTCATGTTGGGCACCACCGGTGAAAGTGCTACACTATCGAACGAAGAGAAGAGCGCCGTTGTTTCACACATCAAAAAAGTGAATGCCGGTCGCTTGCCTTTGGTTTTGGGCGTCGGCGGAAACAATACATCAAGCGTAGTGGAGCAACTGAAGTCATTGGATACAAAGGGATTAACCGCCATTTTAAGTGTATCGCCCTACTACAACAAACCCAATCAACAAGGGATCATTTACCACTACACAGAGGTGGCGAATGCGTCTCCCTTGCCAGTGATTTTATACAATGTACCTGGAAGGACAGGCAGTAACATGACCGCTTCAACCCAATTGACGTTGGCGAAACACCCGAACATCGTAGCAACCAAAGAGGCCAGCGGAAATATGGAGCAGGTAATGTTAATCTTGAAAGACAAGCCAGCCGATTTCCTTGTCATCAGCGGAGACGATGCGCTAACCTTCCCTATCCTTGCCTGCGGTGGTAGCGGCGTAATATCTGTAATCAACCACATTTTCCCACGCACGTTTTCAGGAATGGTAAGATCTGCATTGCAGGGAGATCTCATGGCTGCTAGAGCGGCGCATGAACGCGTTTTGGAATCATCGATAGCCATTTTCTCCGATGGAAGTCCCGGCGGGATCAAGACCATGTTACACGAGAAAAAACTCTGCGGAACTGCGGTAAGACCCCCTTTGTGGCAAGTCAATGCGCAAGTAGACGAGAATTTAAGAAAATTGGCACATATTGCCGATTGAACGCAATAACTATTTTAGCCCCCCAATACCACAAAGATGAATCCCAATTTAGATGCAAACGCAAACAACATGAGCAATTCCGACAAGGACATTGAAAAGGTTTTGCGTCCGGCCGACTTTGGCGATTTCACCGGTCAGCCCAAAATCATTGAGAACCTCAAGATTTTTGTTGAAGCGGCCAAAATGCGTGGTGAAGCCCTAGACCACATCCTACTTCACGGCCCTCCAGGGTTGGGCAAAACCACCTTGAGTCATATCGTTGCCAACGAAATGGGTAGCAACATGAAAATTACCTCAGGCCCCGTTTTGGAAAAGCCAGGTGATTTAGCCGGTTTGCTTACCAACTTAAATGAAGGCGATGTATTGTTTATTGATGAAATACACCGCTTGAGCCCCGTTGTGGAGGAATATTTGTATTCTGCGATGGAAGATTATCGGATCGACATTATGATAGACACCGGTCCAAATGCCCGAAGCGTTCAAATTGCTTTGCAGCCGTTCACCTTGGTTGGGGCCACCACGAGAAGTGGATTATTGACCTCTCCTTTGCGCGCTCGATTCGGTATAAATTGTCGTTTAGAATACTACGATGCTGCTACGCTAACGAATATCGTAGGAAGAAGCGCACACATTTTACAATCTCCCATAGTAGAAGAAGCCGCATTTGAAATTGCACGTAGAAGTCGTGGAACGCCGCGTATAGCGAACGCTTTGCTCAGACGAACCCGCGATTTTGCACAAATCAAAGGCGACGGAACAATTACTTTGGACATTGCCAAATATGCCCTAAAGGCCTTAAATGTAGATGCAAATGGATTGGACGAGATGGATAACAAAATTCTAAGCACCATCATTGAAAAGTTCAAAGGCGGTCCGGTTGGATTAAACACCATTGCCACCGCAGTGGGTGAAGACGCTGGCACCATTGAAGAAGTCTACGAGCCATTTTTGATCCAAGAAGGATATCTGCAGAGAACGGCGAGAGGCCGAGAAGCCACCGCACTGGCTTTCCGTCATTTGGGCAAATTAGACCCCAGGTACCCCGGTGGAAATACCCTTTTATAAAATACATTTTGATAAAGAACTTATTGGAATCAATCCATACAAAAGTTGATCAAAAAATAATAATTAACTTCGCTGAACAACTTCTTGTCAGCAAATGAAATTTAGAATCAGATTTACGTTCGCACTCCTACTGTTATCAAGTAGTTTACTTAAGGGACAAACTGAAACGGATGGTCTCATGATGGCAAAAAACAATCTCTGTGGAGGTTTTGTGGTTGGTAGCAACAATTGGGATCACTATTGGGAAGGCACCTATTATCGCAACAACCAAAACATTGGTACGCTGCAAACCAAATCTGCGATGGGTATGCTGAACTATGGGATTTCAGACAAATTCAATATCATCGCCTCTCTTCCCTATGTCCAAACGAATGCTACTGCAGGAACCTTGCGAGGACAAAAAGGACTTCAAGACATTTCTCTTACCGCCAAATACGAGTTTTACGGCAAAAGTTATAAATGGGCTTACGTGAGCTTTTTGGCATTTGGCTCCGTTTCGGCGCCCACCACAAATTATGTGGCAGACTACCTACCCCTTTCCATTGGAATGCACAGCAAAACAGCCAGCGGCCGATTGATGATGGATCTTCAGAAAAAAAATTGGTTTTTCACAGCATCTACCCAGTACACAACGCGTGGCAATGTCAAGATTGACAGAACTGCTTACTACACCACAGAGCTAATTTATGGCAATCAAGTTGCGATGCCATCCGTATTAAATAGCAATGTTCGATTTGGATATAGGAAAGGTGCAGACCTCATCTTGGAAATGGTGTATGATCGAATCAACACCTTGGGGGGATTCGACATTCGCAAAAATGACATGCCTTTTTTGAGCAACAACATGGAAGCCTCGAGAATAGGTGTCAACTTTAAACTACCCATCCACATCCTGGGAAACACGGGATTGAGTTGGTTAGGAAACGCAACAACGACTTTCGCTGGCCGTAACATGGGACAAAGTCACATTTTCATGACGGGCCTCGTTTACCAAGGAGATTTTACCAAAAAACAAAAATAATCTGAACCATGAAATTTCAACGCATACTTTTAGGCCTCATCGTGATTGCAGCCATTACGAATGCTTGTCAAAGAGACGTAGTTTCAAACAATCTAAAATACCCAGCACTTGAGCCACTAAACTTGGATACCAATGCCGGGACATGGAAACCCATTTTATTGTCCAAGCCAGATGAATTCGCCATTGCTGCCCCCATCGCAACAAATTCTGCAGATTATAAGCTGGAGTTACTCGAAATAAAAAGTCGACAAAACACTTTAACCGATGCGGAAAACACAGCAATCAAATATTGGAGCGCTGGTGTGATTCTTCGTTGGAATGAGATCATGCGAGAATTGGTAGCAAAATACAATTTACCTCCTTATCAAAACCCAGATGGCACCTACCCCATTCCAAGCGCTGCAAATCCATTGGCCTATCCGTTTTTCCCATTTGCGAACCCACCCTACGCCGCAAGAGCTTACGCCTATTTATCGGCCGCTCAGTACGATGCGATGGTTGCTGCCTATTTTTACAAATCAAAATATAGAAGACCCAGACCTAGCGTTACCGACCCTTCCATCAAACAGTTAATTTCAGTAACCGCTGATTATGTTTACCCCTGTGAAGAAGCGGTCGCTGCAGGTGCATCGGCAGCAATATTGTCATTGATGTTCCCGGGGGAACAAGAGTTTATCCAACAAAAATTGATAGAATGCAAAAGCGTTAGAATTTTGATTGGCGCCAATACAAAAAGCGACGTAGACGCAGGAGAAGCCTTAGGAAAATCGGTTGCCTCCAAGTTTATTGTCCGAGCCAGAACTGACGGTGCAGGCAAAGCCGTTGGGACTCCCGCTTATTGGCAAAGTCTTGCCGACAAAACCATTGCAAAAGGAGAAACGCCTTGGATTAGCAGAGAAACTCCTGCCAGACCACCTATGTTGCCTCTTTTTGGCAAGACGATGAGTTTCTTAATGGACACCACAGAAGTATTCAACAGCAGACCAGGACCACCGCCATCCACCAATTCAGACCAGTTTAAAAAAGAATTGGAAGAAGTTTTATGGTTTAGCCAACATCCAGATCGCGATCGGTTGAAAGTTGTACATTTCTGGAGCGATGGCGCAGGAACTTACACCCCACCGGGCCATTGGAATGCCATTGCTTGTGATGACTTTGTAAATCAACGCTGGAGCGAAGCGAGATGGGCAAGAAACCTAGCACTTTTGAACATGAGTATGTTCACCGCCGCTGTTTGTTGTTGGGATGCGAAATATTACTATTTCAACCCCCGTCCGTCTCAAATGAATCCCGATTGCAAAACCTTGACTGGATTACCCAATTTCCCAGCCTATACAAGCGGACATAGTACCTTTAGTGGTGCCGCGGCGAAACTGTTATCTCACGTTGTACCCTCTGAAGCATCCAAATACATGGCAATGGCGGACGAGGCGAGCAAGAGTCGATTGTGGGGTGCTTTGCATTATCGCAGTGACATAGAAGTCGGCATGACGATGGGATTGGCCATTGGCCAGAAAGCCATCGATCGTGCAAAAACTGACGGTGCTGAATAAATACGTTTGATCTGCCCCTATTTTTGCGGCAGTGCAAAACACACTTGACCAAAAGAAATTCATCTCGGCCTTGGCTGAAAAGCATGGCTTTTTGGCCAGTGGATTTGCGCGCGCAGAAAAACTGCGCGATACAGAGTCACTGCTTACAGATTGGCTAGAAAAAGGATTTCATGGTAAGATGGCTTATATGGAAAATCATTTCCAGAAAAGACTCAACCCATCCTTGCTCGTAGAGGGGGCAAAAACAGTGATTTGCTTTGCCTACAATTACTTCCCAAAGGCAAAGCCTTTGGAAAATTCCGAAGGCGTTGTCATTCCACAAATCGCCAAATATGCATGGGGAGACGATTATCATCACGTCATCAAAGAGAAGTTATTTGCCATCATGGGGGAAATTCAATCCCAAATTCCATCCTTTGAAGGAAGAGCGTTTGTAGACAGCGCCCCAGTCATGGAGCGTCAATGGGCCGAGCGCGCAGGTCTGGGATGGATCGGAAAAAACAGCCTATTGCTCCGAAAAGGCGTGGGTAGCTTTTTCTTTTTGGCTGAAATTGTTTGCAACTTGGAACTTGAGCCCGACAAACCCCAAACGGACCACTGTGGCGAATGCACGGCTTGCATTGACGCCTGTCCCACCCAAGCCATTGTCCAACCGCAGGTGATCGATTCCAGACGATGCATTTCCTATCTCACCATAGAAGACAAGACCTATCCAGAAAGCATCGAAGCAATCCCAAATAATGATCCCATCGGAAAATTGGGAACCCGCTACTCTGATACCCAAGAAAAAAACGAAACGGCCGAATCCCCTATCAACGCGGGGGCCTGGGCCTATGGCTGCGATATATGTCAGGATGTTTGTCCTTGGAACCGATTCTCCCAACCCCACCAAGAACCTCAATTTGCGCCCCGGGAAATGATCAGTTGGAACCCTGCGCAATGGGAAAAAGCCTTGACCGAGCCGGCGCAAATCAAATCCCAACTCAAAAAATCAGCCATGCAACGCGCCGGCCTCAAAAAACTCAAATCCCAAATTGCAATGGCAATGAAATACCAGCAGGGTCACAGTTGAGGTTATCAACCCATTATTTCTGGTCTCTACACCACCGGTAATTCAATCGTGAATTTTGTGCCCTCACCCACCTTGGTCTGGTAAGCAATGCTGCCACCCAACTGCTCCACAATCTTTTTTGAAATCGCAAGACCCAACCCCATGCCCGAATTTTTCGTAGAAAAATTCGGGGAGAAAATCTTATCCCGCAGCGATTCAGGAATCCCCTTCCCGTTGTCCCGGAACTCAACCACCACCCGTTTGTCGATCAGCTTCAATTCAGCAGCAATTTCACCCGTCCTGCCCTCCGGAATCGACTGTATGGCATTCTTTAAAATATTCGTAAATACCCTACCCAACTGCAATGGATCTGCTTGCACATGCACTTCGTCGCGGGCAAACTTCCACTCAATGGGCATGTCACTCTCTTTCCCCAACAGCAACACCGCATCCGACACCACCTGAACCAAATTTACTCGCTCCAACTTGGGTTCAGGCATTTTGGCAAACGAACTAAATTCCTCGGCCATCTGACTCAACGAATCAATCTGACGAATCAACAATTCGCTGGTCTTCTGAATCTTATCCTTCAAATGCTCATCGTTTCGCTGCAAGGAAAATTGCAAATGCTGCAAAGACAATCGCATCGGCGTTAAAGGATTTTTGATCTCGTGTGCCACCTGTTTCGCCATTTCCCTCCACGCACCCTGACGTTCACTTTCAGCCAACAAATTCAAACTGTTCTCCAACTCCACAATCATCTTGTTATACTCCTTCACCAACAAACCAATCTCATCGTTTTTGTCCCAATCCAAAGGCTGGTTTCTCTCCCCAATCTTTACCGATGCCAACTGCTTTCGAATCAAATTCAATGGCAACGCAATCCGCTGAGCCACCAAATATGCAATCACTATCATGATCGCAAAAACCAATGCGAACAAATTGATGAGTGTAACTGCATACTCCGAAATATCCCGATACAGATCTTTTCGGTTCGAGAAATAGGGCAAATTCAAATACCCCTTCACCTTCAAATCCTTGTTCAACAATGCCGTGTATGAGGAGATATAATCCAAATCGCCCAAACTCTCGTTGATAAGCGAGGTAGAAGAACCCAAGTTCGACATTTTGCGATACACAGACGGATTCATCAACCGACCGCGAACGCTTTCTTCAATCAATCGATCGTTGGTTGATACCAACAAAGTCCCATCCGCGCGATACAAATTGATATCTGTATTGTAATACTCCGCCAAATCATACACCAAACCCGTTTGATACTTGTCGTAAACCGCATCAATATTCACCTTACTGCTCAACTTCGATGCGATTTCGTTGGCCTTCTGTCTCAAACCATCCTTCTGCGTCTCCGAATAATTCCGAACAAAATAATTCACCGTCACAAACAACACCACCAAAAACGTAGCAAACACCATCCACGTCACATACAACTGCAAACGATTGGCAATGAACAACTCTCCTTGATGACCCAGCGGCATTCGACTCCGCAAGTTTTTGAGCAACTTCAACTTTTTGCCGGTAATTTCACCCATCACAATCGCTCTTTGTCGCAACCAAAGGACAAAATAGTAAAGCATCACGATCAATATACCGCCCAATCCCAACACCGTAAATCCCGTTATCGATCCAATAAAATCGATCTGACTCCGCGACAATACCACCGTATTGTTTAGGCCATCAGTGAGCACAAAATGACTTACGCCCTCGGCCAATAAGAAACCCTTGCCACCACCGTCATTGGCAGCCATTGAATCTGTGAATTTCCCATGCCATCGATTGTCCAATGGATAATCCACAGATCCATAGGAATAATTCAATCGATTGTTATTGTAAATGGCAAAACTGTACTGATTGTCAGCATACAAAGGCTCCAAGACATTGCGATTAAACAAATCGCTCAAACGTCCTTCCATCGACGACAATCGGGGGGACAAAATCACAAAGAAAACACCGTGATAGCCCATTGCCGAACTGACATCAAACCGACCGACAAAACTGCCTTTGAGCTTGTAATTGTTAACCTTTACAAAATTGGCTGAAACCGGCACACAATCCTCGCCCTTAAACAACTGACTGATTGCTGGATAGTCATACGAATTCTCTTGTCGATACGATTTACCCAAGGAATTAAAATCCAAGAAATTCACTTCAAAATCGGCCAAATAGGGACCAAAATATAGCTCACGCAAGCGCTTTTCAAATTCCGCTTTGGTTTCATCGGTACACGTGTAATAATCCACAATTCCCTTGTCCACCAACAACATCGATTCTGTCTTTTTTAAGCGCTCCGCGGTTTCAATGTCAGTGCCTTGCAGGAGATTTTCTGCCAAATACCGCCGCGTCCTTTTCTCCTTGATGGCTGATTCTTTGGCAAACAAACTACTCATCAAAATGCCCGCAAAGACTACGCGAAGCACCACACGCAACCAATCTTTCCTGTCCTTCATCCACCATTCAAATCCCGTCCAAGCAGCGATGAATCCCATCCAGTAGGGAAAAATATCCGTAAGATCAGGCGTGATATAGACAAAGACCAAAGGCGGAAGGGCTTGCGCCAGAGAAATCAATCGAACAATCCAAGTAGATTGCACCTGCAAAACGCTCCAAGCAAAACCATTCATGCGGTAAAACGCAACCCACTGAACAGCCAATGTGGCCACTGCAATAAATGAAAACAAAGTAAGCCTGTGAAACTGCTGAAAATCTAAATTGATCCGACCCAAATGCACCAAATTGACGCCATTCAAAAACAGCCAAACCAACATCCACAAACTGGCTTGCATCGCCAAGTTACTGAGCACAAAACCCGTAAGGGGTTGACCCGAATTTTTTATCCATTGTTCTAGCCAACGCACCAAACTGCTCACCACGAACAAACCGAGTACGGTAATAAAAATGAGTTCACCGAGCGTGCCACCACTCTGCGACGAAAAAAACAAATCTCTCGAAAACAGCGGTGTTGATTTCAATGCTTCCAGCGAATAATTCCGCGAAAACAGCCAAAACACGCCAAGCCAGGTTGCAAATAGCCCTCCCACCGCCAACAGATGAAACTTGCTCGACTTGGTCATTCCGAACACCGCCGCACTGATCATCAATGCGCCCAACAAAAAGAGAATATCAAACCAATAGGGGTGTTGATAATGGGATACCACCAAATAAAACAACTCCATGTCGGGCACAATAACCGGTGCCGAATTCTCAACAGGATTTCTACTGATGGAATACTCCACTTTATTTGCATCCCGAAAGTCACTGCTCTGTGTATAGGAAATTTCTTTGGCCTCAATCAGTGGCAAAACATAGGCAAACGACTTCCCATCACGTTGCTTGTGATAAACTGCGACAAAAAAATTGCCCTGTTTTTGTAATTCAATGGGTTTTTCAAAAATGGGGGAAATCTGAAAATTCTGGGTAGACCAGAACACCGGCTGCCCAAACTCAAACACAAACATGTCGATCCCCCGTTTATGTAACGTTTGCGACAATTTCTCATACCCTGCCCATTCCAGATGCGTGGAATGCAAGAGCAACTGCTCTTTCTTGTCGATGGAATCATCCACTTGCGAAATCAACGCTTGCGCTTGAATCATTGATTCTTCGATGCGATTCGACAAGTTTGTCAGGCTTTTCTCGGCACCCAAATTCTGCTCGCGAATCATAAATACCTGTCCCACGGCGACCAACATGGCACCCAAAATCAGAAGCAGCGTATTTCTTTGAAAGCGATTCATTATCAAATGGATAGATTCAAATTAAACATTCAATTTTTACAAATATTGTCCCGAAATCAAATAATTCTTCACGTAATCGTCCACCGCAATCTCTAACGGCGTAAACGGCAATGTATATCCCGCAGCCACCAAACGATCCATGTTGGCTTGGGTATGATACTGATATTTGTCGCGAATGTCCAAAGGCATATCCACAAATCGGATTTCTGATGACAAATGCATGGCAGCAAAAACCGCATTCGCCAAATCTTCAAAGGTCCTACAAATTCCTGTCCCCAAATTATATAATCCACTGTTTTTGCGATGAACCAAAAAATGCATCATCACAGAAACGACATCCTTGACGTAGATAAAATCGCGCTCTTGGGCTCCGTTGGCAAACCTGTTGTTATGGCTTTTGAAGAGCGACACTTGTCCGGTTTCTTTGATTTGATTGAAGGCATGAAACACTACGGATGCCATTCTACCTTTGTGATATTCGTTGGGACCAAAGACATTGAAAAACTTAAATCCCGCCCAAAACGGGGGTGTCGTTTTTTGTTCCATCACCCATAAATCAAAGCGATGTTTGCTGTTTCCGTAGGGGTTTAAAGGCTTCAACGAACCCAGAAGTGCGGGCTCATCAGAAAAACCCTGGGACCCATCGCCATAGGTGGCGGCAGAAGAGGCATAAATCAACGGAATATTGTGATCCACGCAGGCTTGCCACATCTTTTGCGAATATTCCACATTCAAGTGTTGCAAAACCACCTCATCAAATTCATCGGTGCGGGTGCGTGCCCCAATATGAAAAATGAACTGTATGCGTTTGGAATTGTGAGTTAGCCAGTCAAAGAACTCGCTGCGCTCCACGAATTGGGCAATTCGTTTGTTTTGGTAATTGGCCGACTTTGATTCCACGGAGAAATCATCCACGGCAATCAAATCGCCATAGCCCATTCTCTGTAGTTCTCCCAACAAGGCAGACCCTATAAATCCTGCGGCTCCGGTTACAACAATCATTACAACAAATCTACAACGATTTTTTGACCTTTGAAACCCCAACCCCCGTTTCCTTTCTACCCTTCCCTGATGTATACTTGCAGTAACCATGAGTCAACAAAAGCAAAACCTAACTTGGTACATCATCGCAGCCATGATTTTGGGTGCCATCACCGGCCAACTCATCCATATTTACTTCCCCGAAACCCTCCACATCAAAGACGCCTCTGGCGAGTTCAAAGATGTCGTTCGGTCTGAACATTTGGGTCAGTATTTCAAAATTTTGACAGGTGTTTTCTTGCGTTTGGTGCAAATGATCATTGCGCCTTTGGTCATTACCACCTTGATTGTGGGTATCGCCAAAATGGGAAATCTAAAGGCGGTAGGTCGTGTTGGCGGTCGCTCTATGATTTGGTTTTTCAGCGCCTCCCTGGCCTCCTTGCTTTTGGGCTTGATGCTGGTAAACTATTTCAAACCCGGAGAATCACTTCACCTAAACATCAACGCATTGGATACCTCAGCGGCCGCCGATGTCATTGGGAAAACACAAAGCTTTTCCGTACAACATTTCATCGAACACCTCTTCCCAAAGAGCCTCTTTGAAGCACTGGCCACCAACGAAATTCTTCAAATTGTTGTCTTTTCGATTTTCTTTGGCATTGCACTCACCCAATACGGCGAAAAAGGCGAAAGCATCGTAAAATTCCTCGACAACCTAAGCAAAGTCATTCTCATACTCGTAGGCTATGTCATGTGGTTCGCACCGCTCGGCGTTTTTGGAGGAATTACGGCCATTATCGCCACAAAAGGACTCGGGATACTCAAGGTTTACGGCTATTACATGGCCTCGTTTTATGTGGGGCTAACCCTGCTTTGGATCCTATTGCTCGCGGTGGGATACTTCATCCTACGAAAACGCCTAGCCACCCTCCTCAACCACCTCAAAACCCCATTGATGGTGGCATTCAGCACCACTTCAAGCGAAGCCGTTTTCCCCAAACTGACCGAAGAATTGGAAAAATTTGGGTGTCGAAAAAAAATCGTCAGTTTCATCCTGCCCCTAGGCTATTCCTTTAACCTCGATGGTTCGATGATGTACATGACCTTCGCCTCGATTTTCATCGCGCAGGCCTATGGAATTCCCCTCGATTTAGGCACCCAGCTCACGATGCTTTTGGTTTTGATGCTCACATCGAAAGGCATTGCCGGTGTTCCGCGCGCCTCCCTCGTTGTGGTAGCAGCCACTTGCGCCATGTTTGATATCCCAGCCGAAGGCATCGCCCTGATTTTACCCATCGACCATTTTTGCGATATGGGAAGATCCATGACAAACGTCTTGGGAAACGGACTGGCAACGGCAGCGGTTGACAAATGGGAAAAAGACTGATGAACGAGTTATCCAACAACTGGAAAGCAGACTTGCCCGCCTCTGAGAGTCAGGAATTGCTCATGGCAGTGAAAGATCAAATTGAAAAAGATTTTGGTTTGATGGGATTCACCTTTGGTCAAGAATTGTATCCTACCCTTGAATCGATGATTCCAGAATTACATGCTTGCATCGAAACACTTCAAACCCAACACCATAGCACCTGGATGAAGGTTGTCTATCGCGTGGACCTCACAGAAAAACAGTATCGTTTTGTACAAAGCATGGGCGGAAATACCCCCGAAAATATGACCAAAGCGGTGCTATTGAGAGAATTCCAAAAAGTATATACCCGTAAGCACATCGC
>CAZZKP010000036.1:0-14863 GCA_964654675.1 uncultured Bifidobacterium sp.
GGCTTTTCGCTATTGGGTCTCATGGCGATGTCAATGTTGAACTCATGTGGGAAATCATCGGATGAAAATGTAGATAAATTATTCGAAAAAATGGATTCTGAAGTAACAGGAATCGATTTCGTTAACACTGTCCCAGAAAACGACACTTTGAATCAGTTTATTTACCATTACTTGTACAATGGAAGTGGCGTAGCCATTGGAGATATTAACAATGATGGTTTGAATGATTTGTACTTTTCAGGCAACGAACAATCGTCTCGTCTTTATTTGAATAAGGGTGATTTCAAGTTTGAAGACATTACCAAAAAAAGTGGTACTGCCACCAATCAATGGATTAGCGGCGTTACCATGGTTGATGTCAATAATGATGGTTGGTTGGATATTTATGCATGTTCCTCTGGCCCACAAAAATCCAAGGATTCTAAACGAAATCGGTTGTTCTTAAATCAGAAAAATGAAACGTTTAAAGAAGTGGGTGCCGAATGGGGTGTTGACGATCCCGGTAATGCAACGTGTGCCACATTTTTTGATTACGATAATGACGGAGATCTTGATTTTTATCTAGGAAATCACGCCGATCAGTTTTTTTCCAATATCAACACCCCTTTCACAAGGACTTTGAACATGACAGAATCTAGTCAACAGCATTTTTATAGGAATGACGGCAATAAATTCACCGACGTATCTGACAAAGCGGGCGTTGTCACAATGGGATACTGCCTAAGTGCTGCCGCGGCAGACTATAACAATGATGGCTTCATGGACCTGTATGTGTGCAACGATTACCACGTGCCTGATTGTTATTACATCAACAATGGAGACGGTACATTTACGGATAAGTTTGATGAATACTTCAAACATTCAAGTACAAATTCAATGGGTTCTGATGTTGCAGATGTGAACAATGATGGCTGGAGCGACTTAATTACCGTTGATATGCTCTCGGAAAGTCCTCGTCGATATATGAGTTTGATGGGTCCCAAAGATTACGATTACACAATGGTGGGAATCAAAAACGGGTATAAACACCAATACATGAAAAACAACTTACAGATGAACTTGGGAAACGGTCATTTCTCAGACCTCTCCTATTTGTATGGCGTTGCTAAGTCTGATTGGAGTTGGAGTCCATTATTATCGGATTTTAACGATGATGGTTTTATTGATCTATTTATTTCAAACGGCTATTACAGGGATGTAACCAATTTGGATTTTATTTTGTACCAATCCAGATACGAACAGCAGCAAAAACAAGGGCTCACTCACGAGCAGTTACTCAAGAAATTGCCTTTTGAAAAAATACAGAATTTCTTTTTCCTGAACAATGGTGGTCAAGGTTTTACCAATAGAGCGGCTGATGTTGGCTTGGATGACTTGAGTTCAAGTACCGGTTCCGCCATTGGTGATTTGGATGGCGACGGTCGCTTCGATCTCGTTGTATGTAATCAAGGGGAAAAACCATTCATATACAAGAATGTCAACACGAATAACAACTACCTCAACGTTCAGTGTCGTGGTGAAAAAAATCAAAACCATTTTGGCATTGGTTGTCAATTGATCGTTGAGGATAGTGCAGGAAAAATCCGTAAATTCGAAATCCAGCCGAGCAAAGGGTACCAAAGTTCATCGGAGCCCATGGCACACATTGGCATGGGTGGACAGTCAGTTTTACAGAAACTCACTGTGATTTGGCCCAATGGAAATTCTCAAGTTCTTACTGATGTCAAGGTGAACCAAACTTTGACGGTAAATTCCTCAGAAGCAACATCAAAATTCAGTTGGATCAATTACGGAAATCATGATAAATCGCTTTATTTCAAGGATAATGCGACAGATTGGTCATTGAATTTCATTCATAAAGAACAGGAAAATCCCGATTTCAAAAGAGAACCCTTGTTACCACATCGATATACAACCCTTGGTCCAGGAATGGCATCTGCTGATGTTAACGGCGATGGTACCGTGGATGTTTTCATTGGCGCTGCCAGAGAAAGCGTTGGATCCACCCTGTTGATCCAAGAAAATTCGGCCAATGGCAAGTTGGTCCCTGCAAAAACCCAGCCTTGGAAGAGCCTAGATGTTGATGTGATGGGTGCCGTGTTTTTTGATGCCGATGGTGACAATGACCAAGATCTCTACGTAGCTGTGGGTGGCTCAGAATTTAGTTGGCCATCCAATAAGTATGAACACAAATTGTATTCTAACGATGGCAAAGGCAATTTCTCGGAATCAAAAGGTGCACTTCCCGGAATCATTAGTAGTGCGAGTTCTGTTACGAGTTCCGATTTTGATGGTGATGGCGATTTAGATCTTTTTGTTGCCGGAAGAATTATGCCCGGAAACTGGCCAGCCTTGGGTGTGCGAAGCTATTTACTGCAAAACAATGGCGGAAAATTCAGGGATGTTACCACCGCACTTGCGCCTGACTTAGAAAATGCCGGAATGATTTGCTCTGCCGTTTTCTCTGACTACAATGGCGATGGTAGACCTGATTTGGTTCTGGCTGGAGAATGGATGCCATTGATCTTTATGGAGAATACTGGCGGGAAATTTATCAATAAAACAGGGGATGTAGGTGATATGTCGTTGTCGGGATGGATGAATAGTATTTTACCGGTAGATATTGACAACGACGGTGATATGGATTATATCGTGGGCAATAAAGGAAATAACAGCTTCATTCAGGCCAAATCTGGTAGCCCTACCAAGGTGTATTGGGCCGATTTTGATGGCAATGGTAGTCAAGATGTGACGATGAGTTACTCTTACAATGGCGCGGACTACCCCATTTTTACGATGGATGAAATGGGTAAGGCATATCCATTTTTTATCAATAAGAAATTTACTACATACGGTGATTTTGCGGGTAAAACGATGGATGAAATTTTTGGTGCCGATGTACTAAAACAAAACCAATTGACGGTCAATTATTTTTCTAGTTTCGTTGCGGTCAACAATGGTGGGAAATTTAACATGGTAGAGCTACCGATGTGGGCTCAGGCGGGACCAATGTTTGGGATGACAGCTTTTGATGTGGATGGCAATGGTTTTGATGATATCATTTGTACGGGAAACAATTACAATACACGCGTACCACATGGAAGAGATGATGCAATCCCCTCTTTCGTATTGTTTAACAATGGAGGAAGTTTCGAATATAAATCAGGAGCTCAAGTGGGTTTGTACAACCAAGGTGATGGGAAATCTTTGATCACATTACCAACGATGGGAAAAAAAGTTCGATTTATGATTGCAAACAACAATGGACCGGCAAAAGGATTTGAACTCCAGGGGACTGGTAATAGTGCATCAATAGAATTTGTAAAAGCACCATCCTTGGCATCCTATGCAAGGGTAACAGTAAACGGTTCAATAAAAGTAGTAAACCTGAATCAAGGACAGGGTTACCTATCCGCTCAAGCACCGGGTGTATATAAAACGAAGGGTGTCTCGAAGATTGAATTCTATAATGCAAATGGGAAACGAATCTAATCTCTGTATTTATTCAATAAAATTGCATTCTTCGATCAATTTCATTATTTTTGCACCCTAATTGTAAGAAAATGGCTGTTACTAAACTCAAAAGAAAAGAAGCAAAAAACAGAAGCAGAATGACCAAGCGCGTTGATAACATCAAACGCCTAAAGATGGTTACCAACATTGCTTCTCCATACAAAGGCGTTTCAGGAATTATCTTGGAAGATCAAGAAAACCAATAAATGTCATTGTTTTAGATAGTTAAGGCACGCAATTTTGCGTGCCTTTTTTTATTTTTACAAAATCGAATTATGAAAAGAATCTACCCTATCCTATCCATCGCGATCTTTTTTCTCGCCACTTCATGCGGAAAAACAACTGAACAGGAAAACAAAATCATCCACAACGATATTCTCAGCACTTGCAATTTGGCGATTCAAAATGCAATCGTTGTTGACCATGTAGCTGCCCCAGTTGGCTCAAGAAGGTATGTTTATGCTTCGATAGCTGCCTACGAAGCGCTTGTGCCGTTCTATCCAGAATACCAAAGCGCTGCACCCATGATGAATGGATTGAAAACAGCTCCGAGCCCAGATACATCGAAACGATACTGTTTGGATTTGGTGGCCTTGGCGGCCCATACCTACGTGAGCCAAAAATTGGTATATAAAGAAGATAGTATCATCAATTTCAGAAAACGCATGCTTGATGAATACAAATCTCAAATGTCGTCATCGATGTTTGAGTCATCTATCGCCTATGGCGATTCGGTAGGAAACCATATCATCAAATGGTCAAAAAAAGACTCATTCGCTTACTACAGAGGTCGTGAGTTTTTCTTAACTCGGAACAAACCGGGATCTTGGGAACCCACACCACCTGATTTTGTAGAAGCCATAGAACCCAATTGGGGCAAAATTCGACCTGTGCTGATTAAATCTGTACGTGATTTTGATTGGGAAAAGCCTGAACCATTTTCAAAGGATAAGAAATCTCGTTTCTATAGGATCACCAAAGAAGTTTACGATACTGTCAATGCGAAAAATCCGGCGAATTTAGAGACTGCCTTATACTGGGATGACAATCCCAATGCTTCTGTTCACTATGGACATGCAACAATCAATGTACTGAAGGTAAGTCCAGCAGGACATTGGCTATCGATGTTTTCAACAGTGGCCCGACAAAAGAACTATAGTTTGATAGAGACGGCAGATGGAATGATGCGACTTTCATCGGCAATTTTCGATGCATTTATTACGTGTTGGTATGTGAAATATCAAACGGACTATTTGCGTCCAATTTCAGCAATACATCAACTCATTGATTCAAGTTGGGTTTCACCGATTCAAACGCCTGGATTTCCAGAATATCCTTCAGGCCATAGTGTTGTATCAAGTGCTGCCGCAACAGTCTTAACAGCGCAGTTCGGAGAATATGAATTCACCGATAGCGCAGAAGCTGAATTTGGTCTTGGTGTTCGTCGTTTCAAAAACTTCAGAGAAGCCAGCAATCAAGCTTGTGTTTCTAGATTGTACGGTGGCATTCACTTTATTGATGCGATAAAAAACGGAAAAACACTAGGAAACTCCATCGGTCAATACCACGTTTCTCATTTGAAGACAAAGAAATAAATCCGGCTACAATGACGCCAATCGCTTGGTAATCAATGTAATTTTCTCTTGTGCGTCGGCCAATTTCTTTCTTTCCATTTCTACAACTTCCGCTTTTGCATTCGAGACAAATCGCTCATTACTGAGTTTTTTTTGTACTGATTCAGCAAAACCTGTGTAATAAATTAGGTCCTTACTTAGTTCTTCTTTTTCCTTCAATGGGTCAACTGTTTGATTCAATTCACACCACACTTCATAAATTCCCACCAAAATTGGCTGTCCTATTTGGACACCCTCGGATGTAATCAATTGAATTTTTACATTTGCCAATTTTTCGACCAAACTCGCATTGTCGATTAGAACTATCGCATTTGAAGGAACCCACAATTGAATGCACTCCTTTGGCGATAAGCCTTTGGTATTGCGTAAATTTCGAATTTCCGACACCAACAAAAGCGGTTCCATTGGAAAGGCCGACAACACAACATTTGCTTTTGGGTAGTCGCTAACAATCAAAGGTTTATCAGGAGAACCTTGATTTATCGCATGGTGAATCTCTTCAGAAATAAATGGCATATAAGGATGTAACATAGCCATCAGTTGACCAAAAATTTCTTGTGTTTCGAGTAAGGTACTTTGGGCAATGGGTTCGCCAAACGGCGGTTTTACCGCTTCCAAGTAAACAGCACAGAAATCGTCCCAAATCAACTTGTAGATATTCATAAGGGCATCCGACAATTTAAATTCGGCGAAGAACTTTTCGTTTTCGCTCAGCACTTGTGAAATTCTACTGTCGATAAAAATCTTTGCCTTGTTGGCCGAATCGGCGCTTGGTTGATCTATCACTTCCCAACCCGACATCAATCTGTAGGCGTTCCAAATTTTATTACAGAAATTGCGTCCCTGTTCTATTTGAGATTCATCGAATAAAATATCGTTACCGGCGGGTGCACAAAGCAACAATCCCATTCTCACTGCATCGGCGCCATACTTTTCAATCAATTCAAGTGCATCCGGGCTGTTGCCTAGGCTCTTGCTCATTTTTCGACGCTGTTTATCTCGAATTAATCCTGTGAAATACACATTTTTGAATGGCATCTTACCTTCAAACTCGTACCCCGCCATAATCATTCTGGCGACCCAGAAAAATAAAATATCTGGACCTGTCACCAAGTCGTTTGTGGGATAATAATAATCCAATTCCGCTTTATTGGCGTCCTCTCCGATTCCATCAAACACCGAAATAGGCCACAACCATGAACTAAACCACGTATCTAAAACGTCGGGATCTTGATGAATGTCTTCTGCACACACGGAAATCCCTTTCAACTGAAATAGTTCTAGGGCAGATTCAATCGTTTTGGCAACAACAAATTCACCAGAATGATGATACCACGCCGGAATTCTATGCCCCCACCACAGTTGTCTTGAAATATTCCAATCCTTCACATTTTCCATCCAATGGCGGTATGTGTTTTTTAATTTAGCAGGATAGAATTTTATTTCATCGTTCATTACGGATGACAATACCTCTGGGTTATTTTTCATGAACAATTGCATATCCATGAACCATTGAGTACTGATTTTGGGTTCTACAACCGCATCAGTTCTTTCGCTGTAACCTACATTGTGAGAATAGTTCTCCTGTTTAGACAGCAGGCCTTCTTCTTTGAGTTTTTTCACCCACATTTTTCTCGCAACGAATCGATCTTCACCCACAAAAAGCACACCTGCTTCTGAAATGGTCCCATCAGAATTTAATGTATCGATGACCGGTAAATTGTATTTCAATCCAATGTTGTAGTCGTTGATATCATGAGCTGGAGTTACTTTCAACACACCCGTTCCGAACTCTATATCGATGTATTCATCAGAAATAATACTCACCTCTCTGCCTATTAGAGGCACAACAACTTTTTTGCCGATTAGGCTTTGATATCTTTCATCATTGGGATTCACACAGACTGCCACATCACCGGCGATTGTTTCAGGACGTGCCGTTGCTACCATCAACTCACCATCAAAGTCCACCCCCTTATAAATCACCGTGAACAGCTGATCTTGTGTATCCTTAAAAACCACCTCTTCGTCACTCAACGTTGTTTGACCGGCTGGATCCCAATTCACCATTTTGGTACCGCGATAAATGAGGCCTTTGTTATATAAATCGATAAAGACATCAATCACGGCGTTATAGAGGGAAGGCTCCATAGTAAAGCGGGTTCTATCCCAATCACAACTCGCACCCAATTTCTTTAATTGGTCAAGTATGATTCCTCCATATTTATCTTTCCATGCATAGGCATGCGATAAAAAATCTTCACGTGTCAAGCTTGATTTGGGAATACCTTGTTCCGCAAGCAATTTCACAACTTTGGCTTCAGTTGCAATGCTAGCATGGTCAGTGCCTGGAACCCAACATGCATTGTAACCCATCATTCGTGCTCTTCTTACCAAGACATCTTGAATAGTATTATTTAGCATATGTCCCATATGCAAAATACCTGTTACGTTCGGTGGAGGAATTACTACTGTATAAGCGGGTCTATGGTCTGGCGTAGAATTGAAAAATCTCTCATCTAACCAGTATTGATACCATTTGTCTTCTATGTCTGCGGGATTGTATTTGGCGGAAATTTCCATTGTTTCAAAATTACGATTTATGAACTTTATTTATTTGAGATATTATGATGATGTTCAAGAAAAAGGCCACTCGTTTGAGTGGCCTTTTTGTATAGTTTTTGTTTGAAGTTAAACACCTACATCGTGATGGACCGACTCTTCTAGGAAAGGGTGATTGACGGCAATCAAACCTCGCTTAGTAAGCGCCGTAAATACCCACCACATAAAGATACCACCCACCAGTAACAACATGCCGATTTCCATGAATCCAAATGTCATTCCGGTTCCAAATACGCCAGGAGTTACCATCAACCAAACATCATGGTAGTGTCCGATAATCATGATGCTACCAATAATGGCCAGGACATATCTATTTCTCTTCGCAGAACGCATCAACAACCCAAGGAATGGAATACAGAAACACATAAAGAAGTTTGCCAAGAAATTTGCTTTGTAATCTTCAAAACGAATTTGGTAATAAGCCATTTCTTCAGGAATTTGTGCGTACCATATCAACAAATATTGTGATAACCACAAGTATGCCCAGAATACAGTGAAGGCAAACATGAATTTACCCAAATCATGCATGTGCTCATTGCTAACAATACCCAAATAACCTTCTTTCTTCAAATAGGCCACAATAAAAGCCATAATGGTAATCATCGTTACCCAATGGGTTACGAAATTGTAAAAACCAAAGATTGTAGAATACCAATGTGCATCAACAGACATGATAAGCAACCAAGCCACAACAGATATGGTAAAACCGAACAACACAGCAAATCCTGCGCTGAAACGAATACTCTTTCTAAGGAAACTAGAATCTCCTTTGGTAGCACTGTCCTCAGCCACTGATATGCTACGAAGCTTACGCATCAATACATACCAAAGAACTACCAATACAGTTGGGAAAATAAATAACATTTTTGAATTTAAGAACCCTGCTTTGCCAACCAAAACGGCATCATATCCGGCATCGCCAGGTTTTAGTCCCAAATGCTCATAATGAACCCAATGATAAATTTCATTTTTGCCCATAAATAAAGCAACCATCAAAATAACGAATGCCACAGGAATGAAAGTCATAATCGCTTCTGGCACTCTTTTGATGGCGGATGACCAACCCGCATTAGCTAAGTACTGAATGGCATACCACATAACGGCTGTTAACGAAATCATAAGGAAGAAATACCCAACGATCAGCATGTTGGCCCAAATTCTGGTTGCGGCGGGTTTGTTTTGATGATGAAATACAACACGTGGCCCAAATTTCTCATTCGGTACATTGCCATGTTCTTCTTCGTGTGAAGCAGAGGCAGTTGAACCGTGTTCCTCATTGTGAACGGCAGTGCCTTTTTCATGAGAATCATGGTTTGCCGCAGCAACCGTGGTTGACTCATGACTTTCGTTATGAGTATCCATTGTCGCAATACCAATCCCTGTCAATATTAGACCCAAAACCATAAGAATGATTGAGAATCTTTTCGCTTTTGGTGAAAAAACAAATTGTTCTTGTTTTACCTCAATTTGATGATGTCCGTGTCCCATGCGTCTTCTTAATTAGTTTTAGCCATTGTAGAGTCAGAAGATGATACCGCAGCTGCAGTAGCACTTCCTTGAGAACTCAAGTATTTTACATATTTAATCACCTTCCAACGATCCTTTGGCGACAAAACTGAAGCATGACTTCCCATGTTGTTTTTGCCATAAGTTAAGGTATGATAGATTTTACCTTCCGGTAATGTTTTAATATATTCATCAGAATATCCTTTCCAAGCTGGCTTCAGAGTAGACACCTTTTTGAAAACTTCCCCGTCATTGTTTCCAGTACTACCATGACATGGGGTGCAATAGATATTGTACATGTATTGACCTCTGCCATCTTCTAATGTTGCATCAGGGGGTGAAATCAATGCTGCCGATGCTTCATATCCATCACCAGTGTTATCGAGACTGTATTTGTAGTCCAATTTACCCATAGCCACTGTTCCTGCAACAGGTTCCCTCATGTTCATTCCATAAGGATTGACAAGATTGCTGTCGCCCTGATTGTAAGCTTCATACCCTTTTGAATAATACATATCCGGGGCATATTCAAAGCCGGGATTGTTTCCGCGACTCACACAACCGCTCATCAAAGCTGATGCTGCGATTGATCCGAACAAAATATATAGTTTGTTGTTCATGTTGATCTAATTAAATAACTGTTTGTACACCATTTTCAAATTCCCGCATTTCAACAGCACCACCATTTTTCATCATAGTGAGAATGGCTTTTTCATCCATTCCTTGCGCAGTTTCTATGGCAACCACCATTCTATCATCAGTTTGACGGATATCCAACATTTCGTTTTTGATTCCGTGTACCAAACGATTTCTCCAAAAGAAGAAAAACGACATGCCAAAAGCAGTACACAAAACGGTACCTTCAAACATCACGGGCGCCCAGCTTGGTGTGAATCGCACAGGTTTGTTTCCTATGTTCATAGGCCAGTCATGTACGTACATATACCAAATCATGGTCGTCATTAATGTAAAACCTGTAATGGCACAGAAAAATGCAATCCTTGCCAATTTACTTCTCCTTGCACCAATGATTCTGTCCAATCCATGGACGGGGTAAGGTGTATAAATGTCATGAATGTGAACACCAGCATGCGACAATTCCGATGCAGTGGCAACCAATTGATCTTCGTCTTCCCAAACGCCAATCAACATTTTATTGCGATTGCGTAAACTTAATTTTTTATCTAAAATTCCCATATCGGTAATCTCTAAAGTGTTAATTTATTCGCGGTTGCGAAGGATTGATTTTAATTCTGCCATGTTGATAACAGGTAAGAATTTGGCAAACAAAAAGAAACAGGTGAAGAATATACCAAATGTTCCCAAGAAAAGTCCAATCTCTGTTAATGAACCTGAATACATGACCCAGCTAGAAGGCAAGTAATCACGATGTAACGATGTAACGATAATTACAAATCGCTCAAACCACATACCCACGTTTACGATGATACTCATGATAAATATAAACCAAGGCGTTGTACGAGCCCACTTGAACCAAAATACTTGAGGTGCAATTAAGTTACAGCTCATCATACTCCAATACGCCCACCAATAGGGTCCAAACATACGATTTGAAAACGCATATTGCTCGTATACATTACCTGAATACCAAGCGATAAAGAATTCTGTTAAATATGCAATACCCACAATTGTTCCAGTAACCATGATAATTCTCGTCATGGCATCTAAGTGACCAATTGTGATGTAGTTTTCATAATTCATCACCTTACGGGCTACAACAAGCAAAGTTGCCACCATACCGAAACCGGAGAAAATCGCACCGGCAACGAAATACGGAGGGAAAATGGTTGTATGCCAACCAGGAATCACTGACGTAGCAAAATCTGTAGATACAATCGTGTGAACTGACAATACCAAGGGGGTACTCAATCCCGCCAATATCAATGATACCAATTCATAACGTGCCCAAGTACGGGTGGATCCAGTCCAACCCATAGAGAAGAAACCATACATTGTTTTTCCCAATTTTGATTTCACTTTGTCGCGAATCGTTGCGATATCAGGAATTAACCCAATATACCAAAATAACAACGATACACTAAAGTACGTTGAAATCGCAAATACGTCCCAAAGCAAAGGAGAGTTAAAGTTAACCCAAAGTGAACCGAATGCGTTTGGCAATGGCAAAGCCCAATAACCTACCCAAACACGACCCATGTGAAATACAGGGAACATCGCAGCGCAAATAACCGCGAAAATGGTCATCGCCTCCGCAGAACGGTTAATGCTCATTCTCCATTTCTGGCGGAATAACAACAATACTGCAGAAATCAGAGTTCCCGCGTGACCAATACCTACCCAAAATACGAAGTTGGTGATGTCCCAACCCCACATTACGGATTTATTGATGTTCCAAACACCAATACCTGTCCACAAAGTGTATAATAAACTCACACCAAAAATACCCAAGAAAACCAGCGACAAAGTGAAGCCAATCTTCCATGAAGTGGTTGGATTGTTTAAAATAGGTCTTGCAATGTCGCGCGTAACATCAGATGCCGATTTATCGCCGGTTACAAGTCTGTCTCTTAAAATTGAATCATGTATCATTCGAATATTTTTTGGGTGAATTAAATTGAATCGTTGTTACGAATTTTGGTCATGTACTTTACCGAAGATTGTACGTTAAGCTCTTCCAAAACGCTAAATCCTCGCTCGTTTTTGTACAATTTGCTTACTTCGCTATCAGGATTGTGCAAATCTCCAAATACAATGGCATTGCTCGGACAAGCGCGCTGACAAGCAGTTTGAACAATCACTTCATTTGGAGATTTTCCTTCACGCTTGGCCTTCAACTTACCTTCTTGAACGCGTTGAACGCAGAATGAACATTTCTCCATAACACCACGGGTTCTAACAGTTACATCAGGGTTGATGACCATTTTACCCAATGGATTGTTGAAGTGGAAATCAAAACTGTCATTGTCGTTGTATCTGAACCAGTTGAAACGACGGACCTTGTAAGGACAGTTGTTACCGCAGTACTTCGTTCCAATACAACGGTTATATGTCATTTGGTTCAAACCTTCTGTAGAGTGAGTGGTTGCCAATACAGGACATACCGTTTCACAAGGTGCATTTGCACAGTGCTGACACATCATTGGTTGATGCAACACGTTCACATTTTGCCAATGATCGAAGTTGCCTGATGCATCAACTTTTGTGATTTCATCTTCTTTTGTTAAAGCACCTTCAGTGGTATTAAACGCGTAATATCTATCGATGCGAATCCAATGCATTTCGCGACGAAGACGAATTTCATCACGACCTACAACAGGTACGTTGTTTTCAATTGAACAACTTACTACACAAGATCCACAACCCGTACATGAGTTAAGGTCAATAGCCATAGCCCATAAATGGTTCGGAGATCCGTCTTTGCGATATTCTGCTTTTTCCCAAATTGTATAAATATGAGTTTCAGGTAAATCGTTACCAGCTTTTGGGTTCTTTTTGAAAGCACCCAACGTAGATTCACGAACAATATCGCGACCTTCAATGCTGTGGTGGGTTTGGGTTTGAGCCAACTTGTAATTTTCATCGCCCTTGGTAATGTCGACATTCTTGGCAACAAAACTGCGATTTCCCGTGTTATTGGCAAAAGCAAAAGCATTCACACCCACTGTGTCGAATCCTTTTTCAATGCTACCCCCTACTTTACCTGCTGCAGTACGACCATAACCTAAAGCCAATGCTACAGTTTCGTTGGCTTGACCAGGTTGAACCATTGCTGGTACGTTGTTGTAAGTAATATCTCCTACCTTGATATTCACTGTATCACCTTCAGCGATATCCAATTTCATTGCCAATGATTTAGGCAAGGCAACGTAGTTATCCCAACAAACTTTACTTACTGGATCAGGCATTTCTTGTAGCCAAGGGTTGTTTCCGTATGCACCATCACGCACACCAACTGGCTGGTAAAGAACCATATCGATTCCTGTAGCCTTGGAATTTGATGAAACAAAAGAAGCCAACGCCTCCACATTTCCCGTGTAAGACACTCCACCTTCTGAAACACTTGAAACCAAAACTCCTTTTTCTAGAGCGGCATTGAATGCGTCATCCGCACCCAAAGTAGAAGCCCAATTATTTCGCATGAAATTGTAGAAGGGTGAAGCCTGCAATTTTTGAGAGAAGATACCTTTTGACGCAAAAGGATCTTTTTCTAACGCAATATTGGCGTTAGCCCAAGTTAATAAGGTAACCTGTGCTTGACGTGTATTGAACACATTCGAAATGGTAGGTTGGGTGAACTGATACAAACCTTTGCGAGGTTCCGCATCATTCCAACTTTCCAAGTAGTGGTTGTCAGGGCAAACGTATTGACAAACTGAAGCCGTTTCGTCTTTGCTAGAGGCAAATGAAACAGAAACTTTTGCCTTTTTGATAGCATCAGACCAATCTTTGCTATGGTTATAAACGGGGTTAACACCGTAGAAAATTACCGCTGAAACAGAACCTGATTTCAAACCAGCCAAAACTTCTGCTGTTTTCACGTCAGAACCTTGGTATTGATTGCTGTGGTTTACCATATCTATGGTTGATCCATAGTTTCCCAACAACATATTGATTCCGTTTACAATTTGCTGAATCTCAGTATTGTTGCTCCCAGAAATAACCAAGGACGTTCCTTTGGCTTTCAACAATGCATCCGCCGTTTTTTTGATAGAATTTCCAGCCAATTCTCCTTGTTGAGGAACAGGGATCTGACGAGCACCTGAACCCATTGCAATGTAGTTGTATAATGTTGCCACATACAAAGCTTCCTGTGAAGCACGCATAGGGAAACGATGATCAGCATTTGTACCGGTCATGCTCAACGTGCTTTCAAATTGGATGTGTTTTGACATACCACCGACTGCATTTGGCTGTCGGTTTATTGTATAACCTTTGGCGAATTCAACGGGCGAAATCCAAGTACCTAAGAAATCGGCGCCAAAACTCACAATCACTTTTGCTGTATCAAACTTGTAAGTTGGCAAAGCCCGTTTCCCAAAATCAGCCGCATTTGCATCCAAAATACCTGAATAAGAAATGGCATCATAGGATACATGTTCCGTTGTAGGATAGGCAGATTTAAAGGCTTCAATGGCTTTTAGTGTGCTTGGACTATGAATACTTCCGGTGACCAAGGCGATTTTTCCGTTCGATGCAACAACTGATTTCAACTTGGCTGATACTTCACTATCCAACGCTGACCAATCCGTTTGCTCGGATCCATTTGACAATGGATTGGCCAAACGCTCATTATCATACAGAGACAATATTGAGGCCTGACCGACGGCACAAGTACCACCTTGTGAAATGGGTGAATCCACTGAACCATCAACCTTAATCGGACGTCCTTCGCGAACCTTCACTTCAATACCACATGCTGTAGAACATGCACCACAAGTAGACCTGTAATAATTGGCAACACCTGGAGTAACATCTTCCGGTTTTACCAAATAAGGCACAGCATTTCGAATGGGGGTTTTATAACAAGCGGCCAATGCAACAGCGGTTACACTGAAACCAAAATATTTCAAGAAATCACGGCGATTGGCTTGAAGTTCAACACCTTC
>CAZZKP010000037.1:0-14782 GCA_964654675.1 uncultured Bifidobacterium sp.
TGTACCATTCGCGGGAGTAGTTTCGCGACATCACGTCGAGGATTCGCGTATTTCCGCTTTGAGCTGGCAGGTGTATATAGTTACAGAGGTTGTTGTATTTGGCCATCGTGTACACCACTTTTTCGTTGATATCGCGCGGATGACTTGTGCTGTACCGAATTCTCATATGTGGAACGGCCAGGGCACACATTTCGAGCAAATCGGCAAAATCTACGGATGTATCTTGTTCTTCTTGGGTCAGTTTTTTGAATTCTTTTTTGGGTCCGCCGCCAAACCAGAGGTAGGAATTCACATTTTGGCCAAGGAGGGTTACCTCTTTGTAGCCATTTTTTGATAATTCAAGGATTTCTCTGACGATACTTTCGGGTTCGCGAGATCTTTCACGGCCTCTTGTGAAGGGCACTACGCAGAAACTACACATATTGTCGCACCCTCTCATGATTGATACAAAGGCGGTGATGCCATTGGAATTCAAACGAACGGGATTGAGGTCGCCATAGGTTTCTTCTCGACTCAAAAGAACGTTAATTGCCCGCCCGCCATCGTCCACTTCGGCAACAAGTTTGGGCAAATCTCTATAGCTATCGGGACCGGCAACGATATCCACGAGTTTTTCTTCTTCCAACAATTTCTCTTTCAATCGTTCGGCCATGCAACCGAGGACGCCGATGATGAGTTCTTTGTTGTGTTTTTTGTTGCCACGTAAGTGTTTTAATCGTTCTCTGATCCGTTGTTCTGCATTGTCACGAATGGCGCAGGTATTGAGGAAAATGACATCGGCATTGAGTTCATCGTTGGTGGAACTGAAGCCATGTTCACCCATGATGGAGGCGATAATTTCGCTATCGCTAAAGTTCATGGCACAGCCGTAACTTTCAATATAAAGGGTTCTTGTAGCGGTTGCGGTGGGTGGAATAATGACTTCGGACATAATCGGTCTACAAAAATACGGGCTTTTTTGTTTCTTTGCAGTGAATGAGACATTTCAGTATCTTGATGTTGCTGGTCCTGTTGGGCGCATGCAATGGGGCATTGGGTCAGAGCAAGGATTCGGATAAGGGTCAGTTTTCGGGCAATTTGCTAATGACGTATCAAAAATACATCCGTGACGATAGCATCGGGGCAAATACCAAGGTATACAAGGAGAACACAGCCAGTGCAGATGCGTGGTTGTTCATGCAGTACCGAATCAAGGGGTATTCATTCATTTTACGATACGATGCATTTAACAATTCGCCGTTGTTGGATCCACAGAGTGCGTATACCAACCACGGGGTGGGTTTTTGGCAGATCAACAAGAGTATCGATAAATTAGACATTACGATGGGGTCGTTTTACGACCAGTTTGGGACGGGAATATTGTTTAGGGCTTATGAGCAGAGGCAGATCGGTATTGATTATGCGATTCAGGGGATGCGTTTGAAGTATAATATCAACGACAAGTGGGCGATAAAGGGTTTTGCGGGCAATCAGAAGGGGAATATCAAAAATCGTTTTGGGTTTGCGAACCAGGTGATAAGTGGTTTAAACATTGAGGGGAATTTGGATTTGGGCAAGGATGGCAAATTTGGTGCTTTGCAGGTGGGAGCTTCGGCGGTGAATAGGACTTTGGATCGCGAGACGATGGATCGGTTGGTGGCCACGATAAACACGTATGATTTGGCGGATCGTTTTTATCCCAAGTACAATGTTTATGGAGGCAATGCGTATTTCACTTATACGAAGGACAATTTCAGTTGGACGGTTGAGGGGAATTTGAAATCAAAGGAGGCCATCATGGAAGATGATTCCAAATTTCATTTAACGGGGGGAAAGGTTTTGTATACCTCGATGAGTTGGGGAAAAGGCGGATGGAATTTGGGCAATCAAAAAGCATCTGTGGGTTTAAATGTTCAGGCCAGGCACGTGGATCATTTTTCGTTTCGTACGGCACCGACGGAGAATTTGTTGAATGGATTGGTGAGTTATTTGCCCTCGATGACCCGTCAGAACACTTATCGATTGTTGAGCAGATACAACGCTCCGGGGCAGGCCATGGGAGAGGATGGAATTCAGGGTGAGATTGAGTTTAAGCCACGCAAAGGAACGCAAATTTTCTTCAACGGAAGTTATGTTCAAACGTTGGCTAGCAATGGAAAATTGAATAAGGCAACGGGTGCAATGGAGGCGGAGAAGTTGTTTAGTGAGAATTATTTGGAGGTGGTTCAGAAGATAGGCAAGCACGACAAATTGAAGTTGGGTATTCAGCGGATTGTTTACAATCAGACGAGGTATGAGAGTGAGCCGGAGTATGTTCCTGTGAAGACGATTACGCCGTTTGGGGAGTGGTTACACACGTTGGATCAGGGTAGGAGTTTGAGGATTGAGTGGCAGTATTTGAATACAAAGAACGACCAAGGGTCTTTTGCCAATTTGATGATAGAGATGTTTGTGAGAAAGAATTTGAGTATTGCGGTGGCGGACATGGTGAATGTGGTGCCGCATCGATATGAGCGGATGATTATTGCTGATAAGGTGTTACACTATCCCACGTTCTTTGTTGGGTATACGGAGAAGAACACGGTATTTACTTTGGCCTTCTTGAAGCAGCAGCAGGGGGTAAATTGTTCTGGGGGAATTTGTAGGGAGGAACCTGCGTTTAGTGGGGTAAGATTTACGGTAAGTAGCAATTTTTAAGGGTTTACAGGGCCAGATAGAAGTCATTTAGGAGTTCTGTGGCTTGTGGGGTCAATTGTCCGTCCGCGCTATAGTGGGTGTACTGTTTTGTATTAGGCGGGGTTTCGGCGTTGGGTTGGTTTGGGGGATTTTTGATGGCGTAAACGGCGATGAGATGAGGGGTTTTTGCGGGGGTAGCTTGGATGGTGGTGATGGTTTGCGGGGAGAACTGATGTTGTTGAAGGGCTGCAAGGATTTGATTTTGGGAGGAGGTTGGAAGCAAAAGGAGGAGTTCTCCATGGGGTTGGAGTAAGCGAGCGCAGCGAGCGGTTAAGGATAGCAGGGTAAATGATTGGGCATGTCGAGCCAACCTCCTTGTTTCATCGGACGACGGCAGGTGATTTTCAAAAAATGGGGGATTGCAGATGATGCCGTTGACGGGTGCGTCGGGTTCAAAAGCCAGAATATTGTCGTGCGAAAATGAAACGCGATCGGCAAAGGGGCTGTTCCTTGCATTGTCGCGGGCTTGTTCCACAGAAGGCAGGTGAATGTCGATGCCATGAATACGGGCCACGGGAAATTTCTGCGCCATCATCAGCGACAATACGCCGGTGCCACTGCCAATATCCAAAATGTGGGTTGCATTTTTGAAATCCGCCAGGGCCCCAAAAACACAGGCATCCGAGGTCACCGGAAGTGCTACCTCGCTTTGGGCCACTGTAAATTGTTTCATTGCAAAAGGTTTTCGCATGAATGGATGGGATTTTTTACGCGGATTCGGGGAAAATCTCAGATAGATTTACAGTGGTAGGATTGAGATACAAAGAAAAATTATTTTGTGTTAGTGCGATGACTTGGTCGCAGTATTTGAGTGATAGGTGCAAGTCGTGGCTGCTGTAGATGATGCATCGTTTTTCGGTGTTTGCTAACTCTTGTAAAAGTCTGAGGAACGCGGCTCTGGAGGGATAATCCAAGAAAGCTAGGGGCTCATCGAGCAGAATGATTTGACTGTCTTGGGCCAAGCATCGTGCGAGCATGGCTTTTTGTTTGATGCCATCGCTCAGTTCGGCGAAGTTCATTAATTGCAGGTCGGATATGCCTGTTTTCTCCATCGCTTGAATCACTTCAGAAACATCTTTTTGGGTTGGATTATTCCAGCCTTGCAGAAAGCGCTGACGACCGCTCATCACCATATCGTAAACGCTCAAATTCTCGATTTGGGGTGGTGTAGCGAGAAGAATGCTGCTGAGCGAGGCTCTCATTTCGGGTGATGTTTGATGGATGTTTAATTGGTTGATATGGACTTCACCTGAGATGGGTGGGAGCAGGCCACAAAGGGTTTTTAGGAACACTGATTTCCCTACTCCGTTGGGTCCGATGAGCAAAATGAGACCGGGTCCCAATTCATCGGCGTTGATGTTTTGGTGCAGGATGATGCCTGACTTTTGGATGCCGGTGGAAAGGTTCTTCAGTTGGAGCATGAAATGTTGATGCAAAAATGCGAATTTCGAAGGGTGAATTTACTGTTATCGCCACTTGGACCGGATAAAATTTCTCTCATGCAGCAAATGGCCCGCAGAATCTGGGACGTGCATTACACTCCTATCATTGGACAGACCCAAGTGGATTATATGCTTGGTCGGTTCTATACCACCGAACACATCAAAAGTCAGTTGGCCGAAGGGCAGCAATTTTATTTTGTGATGCTACACGGCGTTGAAGTGGGTTACACTGCAATTTCTGAGGTGAGGGAGGGCAATTATTTTATTCATAAACTGTATTTGGAAATCGACAAGCAGCGCCAGGGAATGGGATCCGAGGTATTTCAGCAGTTGTTGGCATTGATGCCGAAATTGGAAGCGGTGCGGTTGCAGGTGAATCGACAGAACATGAAGGCGATCAATTTTTACTTTAAAATGGGGTTTGTGATTGAGCAGGTGGCGGATTTCGACATTGGCGATGGTTATTTTATGAATGATTTTGTGATGGTTTATCGTCCCAAATAATTGTGTGAATTATTGATTCTCATTAGGGCGATTGGCCTTGTATGGCCTACCTTTGCGGGGTGTTAGCACTGAATGACTTTTCTTTTGAATTTGCTGGTAGATACCTGTTTAAAAATGCTTCATGGCATATCAAACCCAACGAAAAAATTGGGTTGGTTGGTCTGAATGGTACAGGAAAATCCACCTTATTGCGTTTGATATCGGGTGATTTTGAATTGCGGGAGGGTACACTTTCGAGACCTTCAGATTTGCGAATTGGATTTTTGAATCAGGATTTGTTGAGTATGGATGTGGGTGATTGTGTTCGCGATGTGGTTTTGAGTGGCCGGGATGATTTGGTGCAATTGGAGGTAGAGATCAATCGATTGATTGAAAAAATCGAAGTAGAGTATGACGATGTAACGATGCAACGTTTGGCGGATGCGCAGGAGCGATTTGGTGCATTGGGTGGATATGAGTGGCATGCGGAAGGCGATAAAATTTTGGAGGGTTTGGGTTTTCCGACCAGTAGTTTAAGTAGACCGCTGAGGGAATTTTCAGGGGGATGGCGCATGCGTGCCATGTTGGGTAAATTGTTATTACAAGCCCCGGATTTGTTGCTATTGGATGAGCCTACGAACCACTTGGATTTGCCAACCATTCAGTGGTTAGAGGAATATTTGGCGAACTATGAGGGCACTTATGTGATTGTATCGCATGACCCGTATTTTTTGGATAGGACAGTGAATCGCATCGCGGAAGTGGCGCATCAACAAGTTTTCCATTACAAGGGAAATTACAATGAGTTTTTGGAGCAGAAAGAGGAAAGAGATGCATTGATGATGCGGAAATACGAGAATCAGCAAGATTATATCCGTCAGCAGATGAAGTTTATTTCTCGTTTTCGTGCCAAGGCGAGTAAGGCCACTGCGGTACAGAGTCGGGTGAAGATGTTGGATAAAATCGAGAAGATTGAAGTGAGGCAGGACGAGAGAAAGGATTTCGATATTCGATTCAATATAAGGGTGACACCGGGAAAGGTGATTGCCGATTTGAGGGATGTTACCAAGTCTTATGGAGAGTTGGAAATTTTAAAGACGTCACAGGCAAAGATTTTGCGTGGGGACAAAATTGCTTTGGTGGGGGCAAATGGAAAGGGGAAGTCAACGGTTCTCAGAATGGTTCATGGTTCGGAGCCGAGTGGCGGTGTGATTGAACAGGGATGGAATGTAGAGTCGGCGTTTTTTGCCCAGCATCAATTGGAGGCGTTGAACCTAAAAAATGATTTGTTGACGGAATTGAGCACGGTGAGTGCAGAATATACGGACTGGGAATTGCGAACTGTTCTGGGATGCTTTTTGTTCACGGGGGATGAAGTTTTTAAAAAGGTGAAGGTGTTGAGTGGGGGTGAGAAATCGAGGTTGGCTTTGGCAAAGACATTGATCACACAGTCGAATTTTTTGTTGTTGGATGAGCCTACGAATCACCTAGATATGTTTAGTACTGCGGTGTTGGCGGAATCATTGATTGATTATGCGGGTAGCTGTTTGTTTGTGAGTCATGATCGTACTTTCATCAGCAAAGTGGCCAATAAAATTTGGTGGATTGAGGATGGTGTTTTGAGGGAATACCCAGGAACGTATGAGGAATACAAGGAATGGAATTCTGCGCGGATGGCTGAGGACATGCGTTTGGCAAAACTCGACGATGGAAAGAAAAAGGGGGGGAATCAGTCCAATTCTGCACAAACGAAGGGTTCTGCACCTGCGGGGATGATGAATCCTGCGGCAGTGGCATCGGCATCGGAGAAAGGAACAACGTTGGACAAAGGGGGCAAATCGCACAGTAAAAATGAAATCAAAAAGGTGGAGGATGCGATGAATGCCAAGGAGCTTGAGATGAATGCGTTGGGTGAGAAGCGTACCGCGTTGGAACAGAGGCTTCACGATCCTTCTGTTGCCAGTGATTTTGAGAAAGTGGCGGAGATCACTCAGGAATATGAGGCCATAAACGCGAACTATTTGGTAGCCAAAGCATCGTATGAAACGTTGTTTGAGGAGTGGATGTTGATGCAAGAATCTTGATATTGGCCTTGAATTTGTTAAGTTTGTTCTGATGAGAAAATTAATTTTCGTTTCTGTTGTGATGACGCTTGTTGGATTTACCCAATTGAAGGCAACAACTGATAGTACTTTGCGTATGAGCAATGTGATATATGAGGGCGATGTGAGGGCGGTGAGATTGTATCAACAGAATAGCGGATTTCCCTTTCCCATTCTCTCATTGGGTGGAGGAGAGTCTTTGATTTTGGAATTTGATCAGATCAAAAGTGAGAGAGATTTTTATCAATATACTTTGATTCATTGCGATGCCCAATGGAAACCGACGCCCTTATCAAAAACACAATTTTTGGATGGAATGGGTTATGAAAACATCGAAACGGCGAATTTTAGCAATGGAACATTAACGCAGTACACGCATTATTCTGTTTCGGTCCCTGGAGAGCAAACAAAACCAAAAATCGGGGGAAATTTTATTTTGGTTGTTTACAGAAATTTCGATGAAAAGGACATTGTATTATCGAGAAGATTGATGGTTTTGAATAGTCAGGGCGCTGTAAATATGCAAATAAAACAGAGCGGACAGGTTGAAATGCGGAGTACCCATCAGCAGATCAATTTTAACTTTATCAAAAATGCCAATTATTTCATGCCAAATGCGATGCAGGATGTGAAAACTGTGGTGTTGCGAAATGGGGAGTGGTCATATGCGATTGATGATTTGAAGCCTATGTTTATTGTGGGAAATGAAATGCAATACAATCAAACTTTGGGAAATCAAATGGATGGCATGAACCAATACAGATATTTCGATATTCGGAGTTTTCGGAGTTCTACGGCGGGTGTTCGTCAGCGTTTGAATATTGCGAACCAGAAGCATGTGATATTGGTGAACGACAAAACGCGGAGGTTTGAGCGATATTTTAATTGGGCGGATTTTAACGGTCGTGTTTTATATGATAACAAGGATTTGCCCATGCCAGCGGGTACGGCCTTCGAGAGTGATTATTGTTTTGTGCATTTCTCTGTGGCTGCGGATGCAGAATTGTCTGAACCTGTGTATGTTTATGGGGAGTGCAGTGATTGGAGGATCTTGGAATCGCACAGGATGTTTTACAATCCCGACAATAGAAGTTATGAGGGAGTCATTCCATTGAAGCAAGGGTATTACAATTATGTGTACGGAGTTTTGAATTCGGAAACGAACCGCTTGGATTTTAGGGAATTTGAAGGACAGCACAGTGAGACGGAGAACAATTACATGGTGTTGATTTACCACAAGAATCCGGCTATGGGCTTCGATGAATTGATTGGTTATGGATTAAAAAATTCCACTTCTCTGAAGTGAGGATTAATGTCCGCTTGTGATTTGGAGAATCGCGGGGGACGTCAAGATTTTCCACGCACCTTCATTTTGCACTTGATACAAGAACAATCGGTGATAGGTGTGACCCAATTTTTGCGTGAACTGAAATTTTGGCTTGATGATGAGGCTATCTTTCACGGTGAGAAAAGGGAGTTGGTTTGGGGTTGCGCGTGAGAGAAAAAAGCGAGGTATTTTGGGATTGAATGGAAAGTGTTGGGGATAGAATTCAAAGCCATAGGTCCAATATTTGGCATTGGGGGATTGGGCGAGCCAGTAGTTGGCGATGGGTTCACCCAGAATTTCTCCGGCGGGGATAGAATTTAGGTTGTTGTTTAGGAAATTTATGGCGGTGTTGGGATTTCTCTCAGACCGTTGAAGGATTGCTGCAGAATGCCTAATTGTCCAGGGGGTGAGCAATGAAATGACAAAAATTAGCGATATCCAGGGTGCAAAACGGTTTGATTTGCTCTTTTCTGTTGTGTTTGGCACTGCTTTGATAGTTATTATGTTGCGCCAGTGATTCAGGGGGTTCCACGGGAGATTGGGTTTGAACGTTTGCAAGTATACGGCGATGACCAAAAGGCCAATGAGATGTTGTACAGGGAAATAGCGGTGCTGGGGTGTAAGAAAAATGGCAGCAGGAATCGCAAATGCCAAGTATAGTAAGGGGATGAATCGGGTGGAATGGAGGGGGTTGAAAAATGTTTTTTGGGGTGTAATAGAATATGTAGTTCTCAAACTCTGACTGGGGTTGCGGAATACAAAGAGCAAACGGAATGCGGCAAGCCAGTAGCAGAGATGTAATAGAAAAACAAAGGGTTGTTCTACATAATAGGGGATAAACCGACCCACGAAGAATCCATACAGATTAGAGCCTATGGATGAGCCCCTATGGTCTTCTGCTTGCATAAATAATTGGGCGGTTAGATCATGCCAATTGGGTTTTAGGATAACCCAAAATAGGAAAAATGGAGCGAAGAGTCCCAGCAGAAATGTGAAACTATGAATTAGGGATGATTGTTTTTGGAAATGAATCAAATGAAATAAAATCAAGGCGGTTCCAAGGAGAACCAAAGGCCATGTATACAAATGAGCCAACGCTAGGCAGCCTAAACATAATCCGAGCAGTGGAGGATTATAGTATTTGCTTGTATGGATGAGTTTTGGGGCGTTTGCGATGAATAATACCAACAAAAGCATTATGGGTGTTTCCACGCGGACGCTTCTAACAATTTCACCTGTCGATTTATCGAACAGAAATAAAGTTGTAATAAGCAATGCCAGTTGTTCAACCACGATGGGTGAATAAGGTATGGGTTGAATAGGGTTGGATGAGGGCGCCGAAAGGAGTTGAATTGTCAACCGGTAAAGAACAATGGCGGTGAATAAGTGAATACATAAAAAAGGAAGTCGAATCATCCAAGGGGACTGACCTATATAAAGCCATAGGCAATGCCAAGCTTCTAAAAGGGGCGGATAACTTAGGAATTTTAGCTCGGCCCCAGGATTCGGCCAAAGCGGTGAGCAAAATTTACCGGTATGATGCCAAACAAAGGCAGGGTCGAGGTTTTGAATTTCATCATTCCAAGCAATGGGAAGTCGGTCCAAATTCCACAATCCCAGAATCAAATAAATCCCAACCCATAGAAATATCCAAGGGGAGCGGGAATTGCCAATGGAAAGTGAATTTTTCATGTTTGTGATGCCCTGCGCTGATGAGAGAGTGATCAGTGGTGAAATGGGGGCAAATTCAGATTTTCATGCAGAATTGGGAAGGATGGTAGAATGGTGATCGAAAAATTCCTTGAGGAATTGCTGCGCCCAAATTCTAATCGAATCGAATCAGGACGTAGTTTTTATCGACGGCTTGACCTTTGGAAACATTGATTGAGGCAACAACACCTGCGGTAGGTGATTTGATGGCATTTTCCATTTTCATGGCTTCTAGCACGAGTATTTTTTGACCCACTTCCACTGAATCGCCGGGAGATACCAGAACATCGAGAACCAACCCTGGCATGGGTGCTTTCACTTCAGAAATTTTTTGAACCAAAGCATTTTCTAGGCCCATGGATTTAAGCAGTTCATCCATTGGCTCTGTAATTTTGGCACTGTATTTTTGGTTGTTATAGAGCAATGTGACCGTTTTATTTGCCTTGTCGATTCCAATGCATCGCACCTGAATGGTTTGATTCTTTGTTTGGATGAGAAGGGTGTTTTCAGATTGAGGTATGAATGACACATTGGGGTTTGCTTGGGCTACCCATTGGTTGTCAACTTTTACCAATTCGATTTTGCTGTTTTGAATATCGACTTTCATGATTTACACATTTCTATCAATTACAAAATTCACCAAATTCTGCAATGATTGTTTGTCTTCTTTGTTGGCAGGGATGGATTCCAGTATTTCGAATGCGCGATCGCGGAATTCGTTCATTTTTATTTTGGCGTATGACATACCACCATGCACTGTGATGAATTCAATCACATCCGTCAACTTTTGTTTTTCGTTGGTATTGGATCGAATCAACTTTTTGATTTTTCTCACGTCGGATGGTGTGGCTTTTGAGAATGCGTAGATGATTGGAAGGGTTAATTTCCTTTCCTTGATATCAATACCCGCGGGTTTTCCTGATTTGTTGTCACCAAAATCAAATAGGTCGTCCCGAATTTGAAATGCGAGACCAATTTGTTCCCCAAACAGCCTCATTTTCTTTTGGATTTCACTGTCTGGCGTGGTTGATGCGGCACCAATTTCACAGCAGGCTGCGATGAGCGACGCGGTTTTTTGTTTGATAATTTGAAAATAGACTTCTTCGGTTGCGTTCATGAAGCGAGCGCGTTCCAACTGCAACAATTCTCCTTCGCTCATGTCTTTCACGGCATTAGAGAGCACTTCAAGCATGTCGAAATCGCGGTGTTCAACGGCCAAGAGTAAACCTCTGGAGAGGAGGTAATCACCAACCAATACGGCGACTTTGTTTTTCCAAAGGGCATTAATGCTGAAGAATCCACGTCGCAAATAGCTTTCGTCTACCACATCGTCGTGAACCAAGGTGGCAGTATGAAGGAGTTCTACCAAGGAGGCACCACGGTACGTACGAATATTGATATCGCCGAACAATTTGGCTGTATACATCACGAACAAGGGACGTATTTGCTTGCCTTTTCGTTTGAGGATGTAATTTAGGACGATGTCCAACAGGGGCACGCGTGTTTTCATGCTCTGTTTGAACATGACTTCGAAGGCGTTTAGCTCCTTTTCGATGGGTTTTTTAATCGCCTCTAACGATACACTCATGACGGTGTTGCGAAGGTAATATTTTCTTTGGGTGTATTGAATATTTGGCAGTAATTTGCTGACATGATTTGGAAATTGATTACTGGATGTTTGATATTGGCAATTGCTTCATGCGGGCTAAGTAAGCCAAAAAATACGAATCAAAAGAATGCGACAATGAATGAAGGCAAAGGAATACAGGTAGAAATCGTAGACAATGTTTCGAATGAACTCTGGAAGTTACATCCCACTTTGCATTTTATGAGGGGTGAACTTATGTCGATGGCGAAGGCTACGGGGCAGTATTCAGGGAGATCGGATTCAGCGATGATGGCAGATGCGCGGTTGTTTCTGGACGACTTTGAAACTGAGTATATGATGTATACGCCCAGTGAGGCGTTGTTGAAACAAATTGACAGTGTGTTGCGGTCTAAGCTGTTAAATGCGGGTAGTGGATTGATTACCTTACCTACTTTTCGATTGCTTTTGGTTGGAGGGAATTGGTGTTCGGATACTAGGATGGGTTTGCCTCGAATGTGTAAGGTATTGGATCAGTTGATGTTGATTTCAGAAGGCAATGTGGTAATATCAAAAAACGAATTAGAGGTGAGCAGTATTCGCTTGGTTTTTGATTATTTGCGTGTTGATCGCGACAAAAAATTCATCGAGTTGGACAAAGCGCACAAATATATTTTGCATGGTGGGCTATCGAATGTGATGGATGGCAGCACGGGCGGAATCAACCTAAAGCAGGAAAAAGGAGGTCGGGTTCCGGAGGTGATATTTTCTCAGAAATATGTATCTAAAAATAACGCAGAGGTTCTGTTAGATCAAGTTGAGGATAGTTGGGTTTTTATGGGTAGCATCATAGAAACACCCATGAAAAGTTGGGAAGCGGATTTCTTAAAGTTATTTGTTGAAGGGGTTGATGCTTCCTTTTACCAAGACCTGAAGTTTAGCAAATAGGATTCTTACTGAAATAGCAGAGGCACTTGGGTTTTCTCAATTGCCGTGGCTTGCCAGAGTTCAGCGAAGAAGTTGATGCTGCTTGGATATCGTTTTATGAATTGTTTTGTTTTGATAAACAGGGTCATCAAAAGAGACAATCCTGAGAGCAAAAAAACATAGGCCAAAGAGGGTTTAAGGCCAGACAGAATGGCGTTTACCACATCTGACATTTCGGACTGTTCTGGCATGTGAATTTGATTCGCTACAGAAATGAAAAAACCGACAAAACAACTGAGGGTTGTCAATAAGTAAAGCAAATAGATTCGTTGGTGTTGCCAGGCCCCCATTTGTATTCTGATGTACATGTCATTCTCTGAACCTCTAAAATCCCCCGTAGCGAAATTAACCAAGCGGTCTCCCTTCTCAATTGTTTCCAGGGTAAAATCTTGATCTGATAGTTCTCCAAAGAATGCGCGGGGGTTTGTGTCGGGTTTTCTATATCCGTGGTCTGATAAGAATGTATGTTTTAGTAGTTGGTCATGTAAAGTTTGCCTTGTTAGACTGCTTTTGAGGTAAACAATTTTAAAGGGATAAATTGCCATGAGAATTACGAAGAGATAGAGGTTGTTTGGTTGATTTTTCGCAATGCGACGGTGAGGTCGGTGATTAAGGAGTCGTCTTCAAATATGCCATTTCCCACCACAACTACATCGGCACCGGATTCCCACGCAGCGGCTGCTGAGAGTGGAGTCCTGATGCCACCCCCGACAAAAACGAGACCATTGGTGCTGTTTTTTACTGCGTGGATGATTGATTGTGGTATGGGATATTCTGCACCACTGCCCGCATCTAGATAAAAAAGTTGCATCCCCAATAATTCTCCGGCCATTGCGGTTGCGGCTGCGATATCGGGTTTGTTATTGGGTAATGGCAGTGTATTGCTGATGTATAGTGCAGACGTGAGTTTGCCACTTTCTACCAGCATGTAACCCGTTGGGATTGCTTCAAGATGACTCGATTTCACGAAAGGGGCGGCTGCAACTTGTTTGGAAATCAAGAAATCGGGATTTCTTCCAGAAATTAAACTCATAAAAAGAATGGCATCGGCTTCTTTAACCACTTGAACTTCGTTTCCAGGGAAAAGGACCACATGGGGAGCTCCGAGCGATTTAATTAATTTGACACATTCGGCTGTGTTTCCAATGGATAAATGGCTGCCTCCAACCAAAAATAGATCAATTCCATGGCTAAGGGCTTTTTGAACTTGATCAATAATTTGAAATGAAGGAATGTCTGGGTCGCATAATACCGCTACACTTTTCTTGTGTTGGGCACGTCGATTTCTAAGTAGTTCTAACACCAAACCCATCATACAAAGTAAGTGAATTTCTGTTGGACTTGGGTCATTGTGGGTTAGGGGGCGGATTTTTTTGTTTTTTTGTATTGTGTCTACTTTTTATGTCGGACTTAACTAATTGATAGATAAACCAATACGCGGGAAGCCCCGTCATTATTGGGATAGCGTGTTTTCAACAGCCTAAAGCCAAATTTATCAAGGGTTTGAGGGTTTTGTGTGGAAAACATGATTGTGTTGGAGGCATGAACTAGGATAGATTTGCTATTCACAAAAAACTTTTAGATTAATAAAATCATCACAACCCAATTGTAATAACCATGAGCCAACAAACTGTAAACACCAAGGGACTAAATTTCTCCCGCATGAACACCATAGAAGGTGTGTCTCCATTTGATTTGTTTAAGTATGACTATCGCACGTCAGTCATCAAGAAGCCAGACGGAAGTGTGGTATTTGAAATGAAGAACGTGGAGGTACCTGAAGGATGGAGTCAGGTAGCTACGGACATTTTGGCGCAGAAGTATTTCCGTAAGGCGGGTGTTCCTCAAGCGGACGGAAGTTTGGGCAGTGAAAAGTCTGTTAAAGAAGTGGCTCATCGCCTTGCTGCATGTTGGAGACATTGGGGTGAAAAGTATGGTTATTTTGAAAACGCGTCTGATGCTCAGGTGTTTTATGATGAATTGATTTATTCTTTGTTGAATCAGGAATCGGCTCCCAATTCACCACAGTGGTTCAATACAGGTTTACATAACAGTTATGCAATTACGGGCAAACCACAGGGTCACTATTTTGTAGATCCTGATACGGAAAAATTGATGAAGAGTACCTCGGCTTACGAGCGTCCTCAACCACATGCTTGTTTCATTTTGTCGGTTGACGATGATTTGGTAAACGAGGGTGGTATCATGGATTTGTGGGTTCGTGAGGCGCGTATTTTCAAGTATGGTTCAGGTGTAGGAACCAACTTCAGTAAGGTACGTGGTTCGGGTGAGAAATTGAGTGGTGGCGGAACAAGTTCTGGTTTGATGAGTTTCTTGAGGATTGGAGACCGTTCTGCAGGAGCTATCAAGAGTGGCGGAACTACGCGTCGTGCTGCCAAGATGGTTTGTTTGGATTTGGATCACCCAGATG
>CAZZKP010000038.1:0-14680 GCA_964654675.1 uncultured Bifidobacterium sp.
ACTGTCTGCTGCCAAGTGAATGTCTTCTGGCAACCCTTGGAACACCAAATTTCCCCCAGCATTGCCAGCCTCAGGTCCCAAATCAACAATCCAATCCGCGCATTTGATGACATCCATATTGTGTTCGATGCAAATCACGGTATTTCCTTGGGCGATTAACGCTTGAAAAGAAGCCATGAGTTTTTTTATGTCATGAAAATGTAGGCCTGTGGTTGGCTCATCGAAAATAAATAATGTGCCCCCATCCTTGTTTGGACTTGCCTTACTAAGAAAAAAGGCCAATTTTACTCGCTGCGCCTCTCCTCCACTCAAGGTGTTTGACCCTTGACCCAGTTTTACATATCCCAAACCCACATCTTGCAAAGGTTTTATTCTTTCTCTGATATTTTTTTGGTCAACAAAAAAATCCATTGCTTCATCAACGGTCATTTCTAGCACATCAAAAATGCTTTTACCTTGAAATTCCACTTCAAGGACTTCTTTTTTGTAACGCTGTCCTCCGCATGCCTCACACTCCAATTTGATATCGGCCATAAATTGCATTTCGATGACCGTTTCGCCTTCGCCCTGACAATTGTCGCATCTTCCTCCATCCACATTGAAAGAGAAATGAGAAGGCTTAAATCCGTTGAATTTGGACGTTGGGGTATTGGCAAAAAGATCTCGAATCTCGTCGAACGCTTTAACATATGTAACCGGGTTACTGCGACTGCTTTTTCCAATTGGGTTTTGATCGACCATTTCTATGGCTTTAATCAACGAAATAGACCCGGAAAGTTTCCTGTGTTTGCCCGGTTTAATCGTGCTAAACTGGCCCAATTCACGACTCAATGCAGGGAACAAAACTTGTTTGATTAATGTTGTTTTTCCCGAACCAGAAACACCCGTAACCGCTGTCAATGATTCGAGAGGGAATTTGGCAGTCACATTTTTTAGGTTGTTTGCTGTGGCATCTTCTATTTCAATGAAATGGGGCGTTTTTCTGCGCTTTTTGGGTACCGCGATCTCTTCGATTTGATTCAAGTATTTCGATGTCAGACTGTTGTCGCAATCTTTGAGTCCGTCAAAATTGCCTTGATATAACAATTTGCCTCCCAGGGTTCCAGCATAGGGCCCAATGTCGATAAGATTTTCAGCGCTGCGCATGATTTCCTCGTCATGCTCTACAACGATGACTGTATTGCCTTCCTTTTGCAAGGCTTTCAAAACAGTAATGAGTCTTTCAGTATCTCTTGAATGCAATCCAATACTTGGTTCATCGAGTATATACATTGAACCGGTTAAATTGCTTCCCAATGAAGTAGCCAAATTGATACGTTGGCTTTCTCCTCCGCTCAATGTATTACTCAATCGATTTAGAGATAAGTAACCCAAACCTACGTCGCTTAAAAATTGTAGTCGATTTTGTATTTCTTCGATAATTCTATAAGCAATGGCTTGGTCGGTTTCGTTGAGTTTCAAATGATTGAAATAATCCAATGCCCTGTCCACTTCCATTAACAAGAGTTCTTGGATATTTAGGTATTTGGGATGAAGTTCGTCCTCAAATTGAGAAATGATTTTCACATACGCTGCTTCTTTTCTCAGCCGTGTACCAAGACAATCAGGACAGGTGGTTTTACCCCTATATCTCGCTGCAAGAACGCGATATTGAATTTTGTATGATTTTTCTTCGATGTATTTGAAGAAGTCGAAAATGCCCGGCAATGCTTTGTTTCCATGCCATAACAAATGGAGTTGTTCGGAATTCAAATCACGAATCGCTCTGTGAATGGGGAAATCTACTTTATTCGCCAATCGAATAAAATCATTTCTCCACTCTCCCATTACATCGCCTTTCCATGGTGCTATGGCGCCTTCAAATACGCTCAATGAAGTGTCGGGAATAATTAGGTCTGAATCAAGTCCCAAAACAGAACCAAAACCTTCACAAGTTCGGCAGGCTCCATGGGGGTTATTAAAACTAAGAAAATCGCGGGTTGGGATTTCGAATTTTATTCCGTCCATTTCAAAACGGTTATTAAATTCTATTTTTTCCTCGCTTTCAGTAAAATAAATGCTACAATTCCCTTCACCTTCCCAGAACGCTGTTTCACAAGCATCAAATAACCTCGACTGGAATTCTTCATCCTCTCTTTGGATTGTCAACCGGTCTACAATGATGAACAACTCTGAATCAATGGAAATGGCATCGTCAATCAACGATTGCACGGAGATGGTTTGATGGTTCACCCAAACCCTTGAATACCCTTTTTGTATGAGTAAGTCCCAATCTGTATGGGTGAATGTTTTTTTGGCCTGGGGTGCCAGTATCAGGAATCTTTCGCCATCTTTTCTGTTCAAACAAAAATGATAGACATCTTCAGATGATTCTCGTTTTACCTCCCTACCTGAAACAGGTGAAATCGTATGCCCCGCTCTGCTAAATAGCAACTTGATATAATCGTAAATTTCCGTTGAAGTAGCCACAGTACTTCTAGGATTGCGGGTATTCACTTTTTGTTCGATTGCCACGGCTGGACATAAGCCTTGAATATCGTCGACAAGAGGCTTTTTCATCCTACCCAGAAACTGCCTCGCGTAACTACTTAAACTCTCAACGTACCTGCGTTGACCCTCGGCGAATAGGGTTTCAAAAACCAAACTCGACTTCCCACTTCCGGATACACCCGTAACCACGGTAAATGATCCATGGTCAATGTCAACACTTACATGACGTAAATTGTGCTGTTGAGCATTGATTATTTTTATTTTCTTTTCTATCGAAGACACGTGTTGTATAATTCTTTGTGAGTTATTGAATTGTGTCTTTTTGTATGGCCGCTCCGGCGCAAATTCCTCGTCCGTTTGTTATATTGCTGTAAACAGGTGATGGATCTGAAAAAATACCCCCTTGGGCTTTGTAGCTTGCTAGTGATTGAAGATAGCGGTAGTAATCATCGCTGAGGGATCTAACTTCTACCAAGAATTTATATTGAATGCCTGCGCTGCCATAGCTTGTAATAAAATCAAACTGTTTGGCTGAGCCGTTAAAACTTCTATCGTCAATCAATATTCCTCCAATGTCCGTTTTAATTCCGTTCTCATTCAAAAATGGATCGGTTGTGGTTGGGGGCATAATCAGCCATTCTTGGGTAAAATCATCAAATCGATACAAATTGATTTCATAGTAGTTGCGCTCACCGCCTGGATCCGAGATGAAACAAGATAGTGTCCCTGTTTCAAATCCCAATGAATCAAATCCTGTCTTGTTTTTCCAAACCGATTTCGCACTCACAACCCTATTGGGAATCGTCAAGGTGCCAATGGCTGTGCTAAAATTTCCTTTTTCAACTCTTACCGTGTACACTTTTCCCGGTACGGGTTTGAATTTTGCCAAATATTTTTGGACGCTAAGATCATAGCTTAAGGTTTCGGTTTTGGAACCATCGTTCACCGTGACAATTGCATTTTCAATCAATTTTGGCGGATTGGTATCGTTGATAGGGATTGTAGACGAAACTTGTACAGAAAATAATTCGTCACTATTGACAAATGAATTCACAACCAATTTGGGTGTATGCTGTATGCTCGACATGTCTAAGTTCGTCTCACAACGCATGAACATTGTGGATATGATAATGGCAGTAAAGCAGAAAGATGTTATGCGTTTCATGATTAAAATTCTATTCTGTAAAATCCTGAGGGTACAAAAACAAAGGCAGAGGTGCCTCTTAAGACTACGTTGTTAGTGTTTGGGTCAATGCTGAGTTTGGCATTCATGGGGTTTCGAACACCAAGGATATTGTATACTTGAACACCCCAGAATTCCTTGTATCCTCGATTGAAAAAAGGTTTGATTTGTTTGGTGAAACCTAAATCGATACGCCTGTATGCAGGCATACGGTAATTGTTTTTCTGACTATAGTCATAAACCAATTTGTTGTCTGTGGTGAGGTATTGTCCTGTTGGCACACTGTATACATTTCCACTCATGTACATGGCGGCAAAATTTATTTTCAACCAAGTTTCGAGTTGAATCGTCACTTGGGACTTAAATTGATGCGGTCTGTCCCAACGATATCTAAATTCTTCCCCATTGTTGATGAACTCAAAGGTTCGATTGGACTGGGAATACGTGTAACTCGTTAAACCGGTGATTTTTCCTGATTTTTTCGATAGCAAAAATTCGATGCCTCTGCTGTTCCCTTTGCCTTGTACCACACTTCTCTCCCAAAAATTCTTGACCAAAGGATCTTCATCGATCCCTGTTAAATCTGTTATTCCATTGTACTTTTTGTAATAAAATTCTGTCGAAAACTCAATTTCTGACCTCAAAGGCATAATGTAGGCCGCACTCATTTGAGTGGTTTGTTGTGGTTTGAACGTTGCACTGCTGGGAAACCAAACATCACTCGGCAATACACCATTCACACTGGATAGTTGATGTAATCCCTGGTTTGAAACAGAATAACCCAATTGCAATCTTTTCTTTCCTTCCAAAAGTTGACTAATGATTATTCTGGGTTCCGGACGGAAATAAGTCTTGGTTCCGGTGATGAATGTCCATAGACGCATTCCAATGTTCATGCTGAGACCAATGTTGGGATGTACATCCAATTCCCCATAATTGGACCATTCCACATTGGTTTTGATATTGACCATGCCATAGGTTGTGTCTAATTTGCCCGTGTTGGTTTGATCAATCAAGTGCAATTGACCGGGCTGCAAATTATGCACTGTGATCTGGCTTCCGTAGTTGATCGTTTGTCTTGGGTTTCTTACGAATGTGAAATCTCCATTCACGGTGTAATCGGTAATTGAATTGCTTGATTTTTCGCTGAGTTTTGCAGTTTTTGTCGCACCACCTTGTGTGATGCTGCCGTCCAAATCAAAATTTGTATAGTATTTATATCGGGAAAGACCCATCGTAATAGATCCAAAATGGTTGGAATAGAATTCATGTGACCAACGCGCTCCTATCTGCGTGTTTTGCCATGACGTCAGATTTTTTAGCGTATACACCAAACGACGTCCCAAACTATCTGTTTCATCCACAGATAATGATATGCCATATTTGTCTCTTCCATTGTAGGTCCAAAAATTCCATTGGGTAAATTGACTCTTTTTGTAGTCGACACGGGCATTGATATCGTGAATATTGCCAATCAAGCCGCTATTGCTACTTTTTCCTGCACCCAAGATCCAGTCCAAATAACTTCTGCGAATGGAAATAGAACTCGTTACCTTGCCTCTGTGATCAAGCGGCCCATCCATCGCGATAGTGGTAGTAATTGGGTCGACGTGGATTTTGCCCGTCCAATCTTTGGCTGCACCTCCAGAGGTTTGAACATCCAAAACGCCACCGCCAGCTCTTCCACCGTATCTGGCCGGTGCTACTCCCCGATAAAATTCAACAGATTTTAAAATATGGGGATTATAATTTGAAACAAATCCGAACAAATGCCCATTGCCATACAATGGCAGACCATTCATTAATTGTAAATTCTGATCGGGGTTAGAGCCTCGAACGACAAGACCGGAGAGACCCTCAACGCCTCCAGATACCCCTGGCAAAAACTGTAAATACTTTACGGGATCCGCTACACTTCCGATGCTGGGGGATTCAATGATCTGCTTTTGTGTAGGTGAATAGAACGATGGCTTCATGTTAAACAACGACAAATACTCCTCCGCCGAATCCAACTCGTTGTATCCAATGGGCTTCAAGAAGAAATTCTTATTCACTGAGGCTTCCACTTCAATTTCAATTTTTTGTGTTTTGAATCCTGTGGCAGCGACAATGATAATTTTGTTTCCATGGGTTGTGCCAAATTGATAATATCCATGGTTGTTTGACTCAACAGATGCGTTCGTTGCAGAATCAATCAAAACAGCTCCTGGAATCGTTTCTAGCGTTTTTTTGTTGTAAATCCACCCAGTGATTGCGGGGATTTGAGCCAACAGTCCCGCCGCATTTAGACTCAATACAAACGAAAGTAATTTCGCAATTCTCATTCTTACAAAGATAAGCGTTTCATCGGTTATTGACCATAACTCTTGGCGACTTCAATGCCAAATCCTTTCGCAAGAAATCCTTTTTGCAACATTTGTTTCTTTTCGATTTTCAACCAACTCGATTGGTGGCCTGCGATCTTTAAATCCTCAATGGCAGACAAAATGTTTTCTCCCAATGTTTCCAATAATTCCATCGATTTGTTCGATTCTGATGCGATAATTTTTGATAGGGTCGAATAATCGATTGAATTCGAAATATCATCTGAAATCGACGATGATTCAAATGTGATTTTGACACTAATCAACAATTCCACACCAATGATTCTTTCAATTTCAAAATATCCAATGTTGGAATGCACAAGTTGTTGGTCAATAAAAATGGTTGTTAACATATTCTTGTCGTAAAAATCAGATGCAAAGAAAGTAAGTATATTACATTTGTGGTTGTAAGTTTATGAGCGATCACGATATTTCCGAATTGCTAGCGGCAAACCAAGGCAAAGACCGCTATGTTGCCCCCGATTTCTATGGTGTAGATGAATTGCTAACGGAAGAACAAAAATTGATTCGTGCTTCTGTGAGAGAATATGTAAAACGGGAATTGAGTCCAATCATTGAACATTATGCCCAAAAAGCAGAATTTCCCAAACACATTGTGAAGCAACTTGGTGAAATCGGTGCCTTTGGACCACAGTTGCCTCTCGAATATGGATGTGGTGGAATGGACTATACGACATACGGTATCATTATGCAAGAGCTGGAACGTTGCGATAGTGGTGTTCGATCAACTGCATCAGTTCAAGGTTCTTTGGTCATGTATCCCATTTTTAAATTTGGCAGTGAGGCCCAAAAACAAAAATACCTTCCCAAATTGGCCTCAGGCGATTGGTTGGGTTGTTTTGGATTGACGGAACCGGATCATGGCTCAAATCCGGCGGGAATGACAACAAACTTTGTAGACAAAGGCGATCATGTTGTCTTAAATGGTGCAAAAATGTGGATCAGCAATGCCCCTTTTGCTGATGTCGCAGTGGTTTGGGCAAAAAACGAGGCGGGGGTGATCCACGGTGTAATCGTTGAGCGCGGAATGGAAGGCTTTACCACGCCTACTACCCACAATAAATGGAGTTTAAGGGCAAGTTGTACCGGAGAGTTGGTGTTTGATAACGTGAAGGTACCCAAAGAGAATATTCTTCCCGGTGTTACAGGTTTGAAAGGTCCGTTGACCTGTCTGAACTCTGCGAGATACGGGATTAGTTGGGGTGCATTGGGCGCGGCGATGGATTGCTATGACACAGCGGTAAGATATTCAAAGCAACGCATTCAATTTGGAAAGCCCATTGGTGGTTTTCAGTTGCAGCAAAAGAAATTGGCCGAAATGTTAACAGAAATCACCAAAGCACAATTGCTTGTTTGGAGATTGGGTCAATTGATGGATAAAGGGTTGGCTACGCCTGCGCAAATATCAATGGCCAAAAGAAACAACGTAGAAATCGCGATCAATGTGGCCAAAGAAGCCCGTCAGATGCTCGGAGGAATGGGTATTACAGGTGAATATCCGATCATGCGACACATGATGAATTTGGAATCCGTGGTAACTTATGAGGGTACGCACGATATTCACTTATTGATTTTGGGAATGGAGATCACAGGTGAGAATGCTTTTTTATAATCAGAAATAGAATCAAAATGTATCAGATCAAATTTGGAACAGATGGCTGGCGCGAAATTATCGCCGATGAATTTACGGTAGCAAATGTCAGAAGAGTAGCAAAGGCCACTGCATTGTGGTTGAATCAAAGTGATTTGCCAAAAAGTTGTGTAGTTGGATACGATTGCCGTTTCGGTGGGGAAATGTTTGCCAAAGAAACTGCCAGACAACTTGCCGCCCAAGGAATCAAAGTCATTGTTTCAAAGGGGTTTGTTTCCACGCCAATGATTTCACTTGCCGCCAATCAACTCAATGCCGGCGCGGGGATCATTCTTACGGCAAGCCACAATCCACCCACCTACAATGGCTATAAAATCAAAGCGAATTATGGCGGCCCCGCTGTGCCTTCGGAAGTCAGCAAAGTAGAAAGTTTGATCTCCGATACATGGGTTGATGCTGGCAATTCTTTTGAATCGTACTTTAACAATGGAGTGATTGAATATGGGGATTTTGAAACGATGTACTACAATCACTGTTTGACATCTTTTGATATGGATGCCCTGTCTACAATTTCATCTGGCTTGGTTTATGATGCCATGTACGGTGCTGGAATGTCGATTGTAAAACGATTGTTACCGGCAGCCACCATTTTACATGGAAATCACAACCCTGGGTTTGATGGACGTGCACCTGAGCCGATACTGAAAAATCTTCCAGAAATTGGACCACTCATCAACTCAAGTCCCTCCTATTTGTGTGGTTTAGCAACTGACGGGGATGCAGATCGTATCGGTTGGTTTGATGAAAAAGGCAATTTTATTGACTCCCATCATTTGATTTTGCTGTTGATTGAATACCTCACAACATTTAAAGGATATTCAGGCAAAGTGGTAAAGAGTTTCTCGGTGAGCGATAAAATTCAAAAGTTGTGCGATCTCAAAGGATTAGAGTCTATTACCACAAAAATTGGATTCAAATATATCTGCGAATACATGGTTACTGAGGACGTCTTGATAGGTGCTGAAGAAAGTGGTGGAATCGCCATCAAAGGTCATATTCCTGAACGTGATGGTGTATGGATGGGCTTGGTGTTGATGGAATACATGGCCAAAACAGGCAAATCTGTCAGTGAATTGATCCAAGATATGTATGCCAAAGTGGGCTCTTTTGCCGTAGAACGCTACGATTTGCACTTAACCAATGAGTTGAAAGAAAGCATTATTGAAAATTGTAAATCAAGAAGTTATGTTGGTTTTGGTTCTTATAAAATTGTGGGTGTAGAAGATGTTGATGGGTATAAATTCCGATTAGACAACGGTTCATGGGTCATGATTCGTCCCAGTGGCACCGAACCTGTTTTGCGCGTTTATTCAGAATCCACCGATTCTGCGGCCGCATTCGCAATTTTAGATGCGACCAAGGCGGCGATTTTGGGATAATTCCAATCGATCATGGAAAATAAACCACTTCAAATCAATATTCGCGATGTCATTTCATCGAAGAATCCCCGCATTTTGAAGTGGATCCCCAGTTTTTTTCTCCGATGGTTTGAGAAATTCGTACATCAATCAGAATTGAATACATTACTCAGGAATCACCACGAGAAACAAGGCATTTCATTTGCTGTTGGCATCGTAGAAGAATTGGGTACATCAGTGAAAGTGGTTAACAAGGAGAAAATTCCCCTTCATGGTAATTGTGTGATGGTTGCAAATCATCCCATGGCCGGATTGGATGCCTTGTGTTTGTTTGGCGTTGTTGGACAAGTTCGTTCAGATATTTCATTGATTGCCAATGATGTGCTTGCCCATATCCCCCAGTTTAAAGATCACTTTATTCCCGTAAACAAAATGGGAAAGTCGGCCAAAGAGGCGTTGATTAAAGTAGATAAGGCCTACGGATCAGGTGGTTTGATGATGGTTTTCCCCGCTGGCTTATGTTCCCGAAAAATTGAAGGCAAAATCGTAGATTTGGAGTGGCAAAAGAGTTTTTTACTCAAAGCCATTCAATACAACCTTCAAATTATTCCTGTTCACATCCAAGGGGCCAACTCAAATCGCTTTTACAGAATCGCGAACTGGAGGAAATTCTTCGGCATCAAATTCAACATTGAAATGATGACTTTGCCGGATGAGCTTTTTCAACAAAAGGACAAAGAATTGACAATTACGATTGGAGAATCCATTTCACCATCCTTGTTTTCGAAACAATCCGCATTGTCTGATGCCCAAAAAATCAAGGAATATGTGTACGAACTTTCACGAAATCCTGCCGCGAAGTTCTCCTGTTGATTGACAGATTCCCAATAATTTGATTATTTTTACGGCATGAGTGGCAATGCGATGATAGAAAATTTGATTGAACCAATTCCAACACAAAAGTTACTTGATGAGTTAACAAAAGATATTTATGTAAGGCCGACGAACAACGCATCAAACCAAATTTATATTTTCAAAGGAGACGAAAAGCCCCATTTGATGGCCGAAGTGGGAAGACTCCGTGAATTAACGTTCAGAGCTGCGGGTGGCGGCACAGGAAAATCGACAGACGTTGATGAATTTGATTCCGGTCCTTACAGTTATTCTCAATTGATCGTTTGGGACCCAGCGGAAAATCAATTGGTCGGGGGATATCGTTTTGTTATGGTCCCAGACACAATGGATTCGGAAGGCCAATTTCATTTATCAACCTCCGAAATTTTTCAGTACACTGAACTTCTAAAAAGCCGTTACTTTCCTTTTTCTATTGAACTAGGAAGAAGTTTTGTTCAACCAGAATACCAACCCAGCTTGGGGAGCCGGAAAGGCTTGTTTAGCCTCGACAATTTATGGGATGGCTTGGGTGCAATGGTTGTGATGAATCCTGAATACAAATATTTCTTTGGGAAAATCACCATGTATTCTGATTTTAACAAAGAAGCACGTGACCTAATTCTGGGTTTTATGGATCATTATTTTCCAGACCATGAGAATTTGGTAAATATCCCGTCGCCTATCGAAAAAATATTTGATTGCTCAGATTTTATCAAGGAATTACAGGGCTTAGAATATAAGGAAGGGCATAAATTATTAAATACCAAGGTTCGCGAATTGGGTGAGAATATCCCACCATTGTTCAATAGTTACATGAATTTAAGTCCGAGTATGAGAACATTCGGCACAGCCATCAATCATCATTTTGGGGATGTGGAAGAAACAGGCATTATGATTTCCATTGATGATATTTACGATCAAAAGAAGGACAGACACATCAACTCCTACATCGATTACTTAAAAACAGTCTAAAACGCTGTTGTCTTTTGTTTCTTGTGGCGTGGATTTGATTGTTCCCTCAAGTTACTTAATGAATTTTCCTGACATCAAAGGATTGCCCATGAAGTCTTCAATTTTTATGATGTACACGCCCGGTGAAACGTCGCGAATGTCAATTTTATTCTCATTTATCGTCAATTGGCGATTTAAAATAATTTGTCCATTGCCATTGTAAATGGAGACCACTGTGCCTCCAGGATGCTTGATGTTAGAAATCACCAACTGATCGTTTCCATTGACAAAATACACCCATCCCTCGTGTAGATGTTGTTTCGGAATATTTGCGTATTGATCAATGATTTTTAGTGTTTCAAAGGCATCTATTTTGCCATAGCCACTATTTCCATTGGAATCTTTTGTCGTAAATTGGTCTTTACGGGCAGTGAGGCGCCATAAGCTCCTGATTTCTTCTGGTGTTAGCCACTCATTGGCTTGTAAGTACAATGCGACGATGCCCGTTGTATGAGGCGCGGCCATCGAAGTACCAGAAAACATCGCCCAGTAGACATCGTTTCCGTTGTATTGTGTTTTGTACATCAATTCATTGTTCAACCAACCGGGCACTTGTCTGCGATGCAATGCAGATGTGATGCTTTGTCCTGGGGCAATGATATCGGGTTTGATTCTACCATTTGGGTGCGTTAAACTCTTTGGCATGGGTCCTCGGCTACTAAAACCCGCGATATCCCCTACTATGTTCCAAGGTTGGTTAAAGTACTCTCCCTTATAGTTGGTCCATTCATTTCGATTGATATAAGCCCCAGCAGTCAAAGTATGGGTACCTGACCCCCCATTTTCCCCAACCGAACCCTCGGGAGTACCCTCAATGAATTTTTTGCCAAAGCTCTGTCCTTTGTGTCCTTTCCAAAAATGCCCAGATGTCCACCTGTATGCCTGCCCAGAATTCCATGCATTGAATTCTCCACTGCTGGTTACACCCAACCTGATATAGCCATTGTAGGGCCTGTTATGTTCTGCGATGACTAAGAAATTCGATTTGCCATTGAAAGGGTAATTTTGTTCCGTAATAATTATACTAAGCGTGTCTTTTCCATTTTTGTAAACCGCTTTGTAAGCACCACAATTCACACAGTCGCCAGCCAAATTCCAAGGACTGTTCAAAATTGTATTGCCTAGGGTGTCTACGAGTGAAATTTGGATTTTCAACTTGTCACCACTGCCATTGGTAACGCCACCCCAAATGTCCATGTAGATATTTTCATGGGGATAATCCTTTCGATTGTTATCAACGACCAAAGTGTAGGCAGTGTCGCCATTGAGATTTTGATGCGTATGCATTTGATTCCTTCCATCATTTCCCGCCGCTCCCACAATGATCCTACCCGAGCCCGTTATTGCTCTCACAGTTCGATCGAAAAGTGATGTCCCATCGTGCGGGCCTGTGTGCATACCCCAACTCAGATTACAAACGCTTGGCTTGTTTTGTAATTCCGCATATTTAAAAATGTAGTTATATCCGTCGATAATGGTGGGATTTGCTACAACATAATCTCCCAAACCGCTACCACCGAGGGTATCATTTGCATATTTGATACCTACCATGACAATGTCGGATTCTGGAGCCATTCCACGATATTTGAGATTGGGAGATCCAAGACCTGATCCGGCGGCAATTCCTGCGACGTGTGTACCATGCGCTCCATCGTCGTCTATGGCCGAGGAAATACTCATGGAGTCTTTGTACTCCGTTCCGTAGGGAAATAAGTTCGGTGGATTGCCCGATTTTTGTTGATTCCAAAATCGCCGTATTCGATAATTCTTCCCATCAGGGGAATAAAATGTGGGATGATCCGTCTGAAAACCAATGTCAACAATGCCCACAATTACGCCCTTACCTGTATAATTTTGAGACAAGCCATTGGATATTCCATTCTCGGCTTTATCCACTCTACTGTGGATTCTCGCAGTATCATTCAATGGCTTGGGGCTGTTTAATCGAGAGGATACATCGACATAAATTAACCCTGTATGTTCTGCAATTTGGCTCCAGTTTTCGGCGGTAAACTTTAAATGGACGATGTGATGATTGGAATTTTCAGGATCGTTATAGCGGCTTTGAATCAAATGAATATTGTCATTCAAAAACGTTTCATTCACTATGGCATGCGCATGAAAATATCCATCAAATTGGGTAATGAATGGATCTCGCAATTGGGGATTGGAAAATATCTGAGCCGTTGGACTAAAGGTTTGAGGGCTTCTCACATGGCTTTGGGAAATGGGAAAAGCATGGGCTTCAGAAAAATTGTCATTCTTGGTTTGGGCGGATAATTGAAAGAAAGTGAATGCAATCGATAAAAAAACGAGATTTTTCAACTTGACCTTGTCCATGAAACAAAGGTAACGAGATAGATAATAACTTTGCAGTATGGATTTATCTTGGTTGGAACGAACAGAATTGCTTATCGGAAGGGAATCGTTAGAGAAATTGGCGAAAAGCAAAGTGCTTATCGTTGGCTTAGGGGGTGTGGGTAGCTTTGCAGCAGAATTTATTGCTCGCGCGGGTATTGGAAATTTGACAATTATTGATGGGGATATTGTAGATGTTACGAATAAAAATCGACAACTACCTGCATTGTCAAGCACTATAGGCATGAAAAAAGCGGATTTGATGGCAGCAAGAATAAAAGACATCAATCCGGATGTATCGTTGACGGTTATTGATACATTTCAACGACCTCAAGACACGGAGGATCTGATATTATCGGAAAAATTCGATTATGTAATGGATTGCATTGACTCAATTACGCCCAAAGTGTATTTGATCAAAACCTGCATAGAAAAGGGACAACGCCTGATATCGAGTATGGGTGCTGGCGGAAAGACAGATGCCTCCTCGGTACAAGTGGCGGATATCAAGAAAACCTACAATGATCCATTCGCCAGATTGGTAAGAAAGAGATTGCACAAGCATGGAATCTATTCAGGGTTCAAGACAGTATTCAATTCAGAATTGGTCAATAGAGACTCAGTTAAATTAACCGACGGGAGCAATTTCAAGAGATCCTTTTACGGTACGATATCATATATGCCCGCCCTTTTTGGCTTGAGACTGGCAGCCGAAGTGATTGAAGACTTAAAGTGATTTTTTGTTAATTCAAATGGCTTCCATATATTTGGAAACATGATTATGAAAAAAACATTATTAACGTTGTCGGCAGCTGCCTTACTTTTCATCACAGGATGTGATTCGGGATCCAAATCAAACGGCAATGCCATTGACATCAGCGGAAAAACAAAACAAGAAGTGTTTATGCTTCACTCTTGGGAAATGAGTTCTTGGTTAGACAGTTCCGCTCAAGATCAAGTTGAGAACATTGAAGCATGCGCAAAAGATGATTATTACACATTTACCAGCACATCTCAGGTTCAAGTCAATCGCAATACGATCAAATGTACAGCAGGTGAAGCCAATGATATTTTCCCTTGGAGCATGAGTGATCCCAATGCAAAGCAGGTTACCTTATTTACTTACACATGGGACATTGCTTCAATGACTGGTGAGCAAATTATCCTGCGTCGCAAATACTTGTTCAACATTGGAGGTACTACTGTTGATATGTACTCCAAAGTGGTGTTGAAAAAGCACTAATGAATTGACTTCAAACCTTCTTTGGCTAGTTCCAAATTAGGGTTCATCGAAAGAGCGGTTTTGTATGATTGCAAAGCCGCTTTTTTATTGCCCAATTTTTCTTGATTA
>CAZZKP010000039.1:0-14637 GCA_964654675.1 uncultured Bifidobacterium sp.
CTTTTCCTGCCGTTGGTCAGTCCCTGCCCGAAGAATGGATTTGTAAAGAGCACAATCTCATCGAACATCAATTGCAACGCAGAAACAATTCAGGGGTTAAGCACGGCTATTTGATTGATTACAATCGGTGCAAATGGTGGATAAACCCACGTCGAAATGCCTATTTGAAGGGTGATGTAATGGCGCATTTTACCCTTGTGAACAATACAGATTCGGTGGGTTTTGATCTGTCTGCTAACCTCATTGTTGACGATGTATACGGAAAGGATGGGTCTTTGAAATATAGAAGGGCGGGCAATTATTTATATGCTTACAAATCCGGTGGATGGAAGGCTGGCGAGAGAGATTCCGTGGGTATTCGATACCAAGGCAATCCAACGAATGGAGGTGGATTTGGTTATTTTACAATTGACAATCACATGAAGGGACCGATCGTGCATACATTAAGTGAACCTTATGGTGCACAATATTGGTGGCCTTGTAAGCAAAGTCTTCACGATAAAATTGATAGTTTAGATGTTTGGGTATACACCGATACGGGATTGTTGGCGGCATCCAACGGAGTTGTGATCAGGGACCAGGTAATCAACGACACCACCCATTTGATGGTTTGGAAGCACCGTTATCCGATAGCAACGTATTTGGTGGCATTTGCGGTGACGAACTACGCTCAGTACACGCAATTTGCTCCTCTGGTTGGTAGAACAAAGCCCTTGCCTGTATTGAATTATGTGTTTCCCCAGTTTCTGGCAACGGCGCAGCAGGAAACCAAGCAAGTGTTGCCCATCATTCGGTTATACGATAGTTTGTTTGTTCGATATCCTTTTGTGGAGGAGAAATATGGTCACGCCCAGTTTACTTGGGGTGGGGGTATGGAGCATCAAACCATGAGTTTCATGGTGAATTTCTCTTTCGATTTGATGGCGCATGAATTGGCACATCAGTGGTTTGGGGATAAAGTGACCTGTGCAACTTGGCAGGATTTGTGGCTTAACGAGGGTTTTGCAACCTATTTAACGGCGATTACGTTTGAATATCTTCGACCCAAAGCCGATTGGTTGCAGCGGTTGAGAGGCATGCGTGCCGACGTAACAGGAAAAGACGATGGATGTGTATTTCCCAAGGACACACTGAATGTGGGAAGTCTATTTAATGGCAGGCTCACCTACAACAAAGGCGCTTGGGTATTGCATATGCTCCGAGATAAGGTAGGTGATTCGGCGTTCTTTCAGGGATGCAGGATTTATCTTACCGGAACGGGTAGAAGTTATGGATTTGCAACAACGACAGCCTTGCAGCAATGCATGGAACAAGCCAGCGGACGGAATCTAGATACATTTTTTACGCAATGGTATTTTGGGGAAGGATTTCCTTATTTAAAGATCAACTGGAAACAAAAGGGTGATCAACTCACGATCCAATGTGATCAGACACCTTCGCACAGCAGTGTCCCTTTTTGGCATGTAAAAGTGCCTGTTTTGGTCCGCGGTGAAGGAAGGGATTCCTTGGTTATTTGGGAGCCAAAATCCTTGAGCGAATCCTTGAAAATCCGGATGCCCTTTCAGGTAGATACGATGATTTTTGATCCCAATGTGAGGGTATTGGCCAAGGCCAGTGTAGGGGGAATGAATTTGAATAAAGTGCAGCAAAAGGCGTTTGTAATTTTTCCAAATCCTGCCCAAAATTCCTTTCAGATTTTTGCGCGCAATCCATCCATCATTGATTTTGAAATATACAATACTTTGGGACAGACGGTGATGAACGGCGGAAGCAGTGGGAGAGCGACGAGTGTATTTACTGTGGGCCTCGACAACCTGTCTTCTGGACCTTATTTATTGAGGATCAATGATGGTAATTTTGTATATTCGTACAAACTGATAAAACAATGATGAGAAAAATGAATAAATGGTTTTTGGGGATTCTTGCCGTTTCGATGGTCTTGGTTTTGGGATCTTGTGGCGATGAACCTATCAAGCCACCGCCGACGCCGGTAAAAACCGGTGTGCAATTGAATTTTGCGGCTTTGTGGGAAGGGCAGCCCCTCACTTTTTTATCGGGTTATTACAAAAACTCAGCAACACAGCCAGAATACATACAATTCCTCAATTTTGGAATGATTATCTCTAAATTGTCTTTGGTAAAAGAAGATGGTACGGAAGTATTACTGGGCGATGGTTACCAATGGATTGATTTTAAGAAATCACGGACTCAATTTGATTACGAGGTTCCGGAAGGTTCTTACAAGGCAGTGAAATTCACTCTGGGATTGGATTCTGCAGTAAATCATGGGGATCCGAATCAGTGGGGCCCTGAGCATCCATTGAATGGCAATTTGACGGGGATGCACTGGGGTTGGGCAGGTGGATATATTTTCCAGGCGATCGACGGTAACTACAAGGATAGTTTAACAGCCCTTTACAATAAAGGAATGAGTTTTCACGCGGCTACGGATGTGATGAAGCGTCAGTTTATTGTCCCTGTGGGAGCCATAGGTGGTGCCGGTGGTTTGATTGGCGTGGCTACAGGAAAACAGACCAAAGTGGTTTTCAATTATCACGTGAATAAATTATTCCAAGCAATAGAATTGAAAAAAGGCGCGGTTTCGCACTCTGAAGGCACAAAAGAAGCCGCTTTGATGGCGCGTTTATTATCAAATATTACAGATTTTAATGCTTTTGAAGTACCAATTCCATAAATAGGAATGAAAAACAGAATTTGGCTTGGGTTTATTTTGGTATTGGTTTTTTCTGCTTGTAGAAAAGACCCGAAAGACCCATTGGTGAATCAAGGAGGAACAAAATACGTTCCTACAGTCATTGATCCCACGACCATTTTCCCAGTCAGTAAATTTGGCCTGCCCAATCTGCCATCGGACAATCCCTTTACCGAAGAAGGCATATACTTGGGGCGGATGTTGTTTTACGATCCGATATTATCGTTCGATAGTTCGGTGAGTTGTGGAAGTTGCCACCGACAACAGAACGCATTCTCGGACCCAGTGGCCTATAGCAATGGAATTTATGGACTGAAAACTGGGCGTAATTCCTCGAGCCTTATCAATTTGGCATACAGCAAAAAGTTCTTTTGGGATGCCAGGCAAACCACATTGCGCGATTTGGTTTTTGAACCAATTCAAGCCCACAATGAGATGGCAATGACCTTGCCATTGTTATCCAAGAAATTGGCTAAGGCGAAACGTTATGTTGAGTATTTCGACAAAGCTTTTGGCAGCGAGCCCAATGTTTTTGATATGTCAAAAGCCTTGGAACAGTTTTTACTCTCAATCGTGAGTCAAAATAGTTTGTTCAGTGATTTTTTTCCGGGTCGTTTCTCATTGTTAAATGAAGAGCAAAAGAGGGGAGCATTGCTTTTCAATGGATTGGTAAACTTTGATGTTGCAACGGGTTTAACAACCGGCGCCGATTGTTTTCACTGTCATGGTGGTGCATTGGCCCAGCAAAATAACCCCGACATGGGTGGGATTGCGAACAATGGTTTAGACGGAAGTTTCAGTGATAAGGGGTATGGTGGAATCACAAATAATCCGTTGGACCGAGGATTGTTCAAGACGCCCACGCTTTTGAATATTGCATTGACTGCTCCCTACATGCACGATGGAAGATTTGCGACATTGGATCAGGTAATAGATCATTACAGCGACAATATGAACTTTCAATCGCCGACGATTAGTCCGATGTTAACGGCGCACAACAACCAGCAGTTGCTACTTTCTAAGCAGCAGAAGGCCGACTTGAAAGCATTTTTACTGACGATGACGGATTCGGTATTTATAAAGAATCCGGCGTATTCGAATCCCTTTAAAAAGTAAATAGGTTGGATGATTACTCCCATTTCATCAATGGAAAGTTCAAAGGTGGAAAGGAATTCTTAAATGGGGATAATGAGAAATTAATAAGCGAGGACTGGGCTTAGCCAGCGTTCCGCGGTATCTAAATCCATTCCTTTTCTTTCTGCGTATAACACCACTTGGTCTTTGTTGATTTTACCCAGACCGAAGTACTTACTTTGGGGGTGGGCAAAATACCAGCCGCTGACGGAGGCAGCGGGAAGCATGGCCATTGATTCGGTGAGGATGATACCGGCAGATTCTGGTGCACCGAGGAGCTTGAATAAGGTAGATTTTTCTGTGTGGTCAGGACAGGCTGGGTAGCCGGGCGCAGGCCGGATACCTTGGTATTTTTCGCGGATGAGGTCCTCATTGCTCAACTGGGCTTCATCGGCGTATCCCCAAAATTGGGTTCTTACTTTTTGATGCAATACCTCCGCGAAACTCTCAGCCAATCTGTCTGCCAGGGCTTTGGCCATGATCGATTGATAATCATCGTGTTCTGCTTCGAAAGCGGCTACAATCGGCTCCAAACCGATTCCAGTGGTTACTGCAAATCCTCCAAAGTAATCCACTTGATCGTCGGCGATAAAATCTACCAGAGAATAGTTAGGCAAGCCGCCTGCCATTTTACGTTGTTGACGCAGGAAGTGGAAGGTTTCCAATGCCGCTGACCCATCCAAATCATTCTTTGCTTTTTCCGCGGAATGATATACTGCCAAATCTTCACCAAATTTTTTGGCAGGTAAAATATACCAAACGCCTTTGGCGCTCAATTTTTGGTTGGCAACCAAATCGTTCAACATCGTTTTGGCATCGTGAAGCAATTTCTTGGCTTCAGAACCTACGACTTCATCTTCTAAAATTGCAGGGTACTGACCGGCCAATTCCCATGTTTGGAAGAAGGGGGTCCAATCTATGGTATCCACCAAATCAGACAAGGGAACTTCAATGGTATGGATGCCTATTTGTTTGGGTTCTACCACGATTCCGTCGTGTTTCCAACGGTTGGCGATGGCTTCTTCTATGGTGATTAAGTCTTTGGTTGACTGACGTTTGGCGTGATTTTCGGCCAATGCTACGTATTCATCCTTGATTTTCTTAGCGAAATCTGCTTTGGTTTCATCGCCCAATAAACTTCCGGCCACAGGCACTGAACGGGAAGCGTCCAAAACATGGACAATTGGATGTGCATATACAGGTGAAATTTTTACTGCGGTGTGAATTCTAGAGGTTGTAGCACCTCCAATCAATAGCGGGGTTGTCATTCCGCGCCTTGTCATCTCTTTTGCCACATGCACCATTTCATCCAAACTTGGCGTAATCAAACCGGAGAGTCCAATGATATCGGCGCCCCAGGATTGTGCTTCGTCCAATATTTTATCGGCGGGTACCATCACACCGATGTCTTTGATTTCGTAATTGTTACAAGCCAAAACTACCCCTACGATGTTTTTTCCGATGTCGTGTACATCCCCTTTTACGGTGGCCATCAAGATTTTTCCTTGGGGTTTGGCATTTGGGTTGAGGGCTTTTTGTGCTTCCAAATAGGGTTGTAGGTAGGCCACAGACTTTTTCATTACCCTAGCACTTTTCACAACCTGAGGGAGGAACATTTTTCCGGCACCAAATAAATCACCTACATGATTCATACCGTCCATCAAAGGTCCTTCAATTACATGCAGGGCTTCCTTGTATTTTTGGTAGGCTTCTTCGGTGTCTTCATCAATGAATTCGGTGATCCCCTTGATTAAACTATGACTGAGACGTTCTTCAACACTCAATAATCGCCAGGCTTGGGTTTCTTCTGCCTTTTCTTCTTTTTTCCCTTTGAATTGGTCGGCCAATGTCACCAATCTTTCGGTGGCATCTTCTCGGCGATTGAGTAAAACATCTTCAACGTGTTCGAGGAGGTCTTTTGGAATCTCATCGTATACTTCAACCATACCTGCGTTCACAATTCCCATATCTAGGCCTGCTTTGATGGCATGATATAAAAAAGCGGAGTGCATGGCTTCTCTCACACGGTCGTTTCCGCGAAAAGAGAAACTGATATTCGATACACCGCCGGAGACTTTGGCGCCGGGAAGGTTTTGCTTGATCCAACGAGTGGCGTTGATAAAGTCAACGGCGTAATTGTTGTGTTCATCAATGCCCGTTGCAACGGTTAAAATGTTGGGATCAAAAATGATGTCGTTTACTGGGAATCCTATTCTTTTTAGAATATCGTAACTGCGTTTACAAACGTCGATTTTGCGCTGAAAGCTATCGGCCTGACCGGTTTCATCGAATGCCATGACCACCACGGCGGCGCCATATCGATGTACCAATTTGGCTTTTTTGATAAAGGCTTCTTCTCCGTCTTTGAGTGAAATTGAATTCACGATGCCTTTGCCTTGGAGACATTTTAAACCGGCTTCAATGACTTCCCATTTGCTAGAGTCGATCATCAAGGGAACGCGCGAAATATCCGGCTCAGCGGCCAGCAAATTAAGGAATGTCACCATGGCTTCTTTGCCATCGAGCATGCCTTCATCCATATTCACGTCTATGACTTGGGCTCCGTTTTCAACCTGCTGTCTCGCCACGTCTAAACCGCGGTTGTAATCACCGGCGAGGATCATTTTGGCAAACTGACGGCTTCCGGTCACATTGGTACGTTCACCGATGTTTACGAAGTTGGTTTCACTGGTGAGTGTGAACGGCTCAAGGCCAGAGAGTCTGAATAAAGAAGGAAAGTTGGTATTCACTGTTCAACAAATTTCGTTAAAAACTATGGAACTGATACAATCGATGAACGATTCACAAGGCTTTACACCAAGAAAATGGGGTTTTTACAACAAACTTGGCCATTTGCTCGGATTGCTCTCGTGCATCATCTGGTAAATTTTGCTGAAAACGGTATCAACCGAAGGCTTGCTGAAGTAGTCGCCATCGCTGCCATAAGCAGGTCGGTGCTCGTTGGCAGTGATCGTAATTGGTGTGCTATCCAAATATTTGTAACCTCCTTGAATTTCAAGCACTTGCTGCATCATATATGAAGTAGCTCCACCAGGGACATCTTCATCAAGGAATACAATTCTATTGGTTGACTTAAGACTTTCAACGATGCGATGATTGATATCAAATGGCAATAAAGTTTGCACATCGATGAGCTCTACACGAATGCCATGATCGGCCAAAAGATCGCAAGCTTCTTGAGCAATTCTGCAGCAGGAGCCATAGGTTACAAGGGTAACATCTTCGCCAAATCTCAGTATATCGGGACGACCGAAGGGTACGGTAAATTCTCCAATGTTGCTCGGTAATTTCTCCTTGATGCGATATCCATTTAGACATTCGATGACCAAAGCGGGTTCATCAGAGCGAAGCAATGTATTATACATTCCAGCGGCTTGGGTCATGTTTCTGGGTACACAAACATGCATTCCTCTCACGGCGTGAATGATCATTCCCATGGGACTACCGGAATGCCAAATGCCCTCCAACCTGTGTCCTCTGGTACGTATAATAATGGGTGTTTTTTGTCCGCCTTTCGTCCGATACTGCATCGTAGCAATATCATCACTCATGGGTTCTAGAGCATATAATAGATAATCCAAATATTGGATCTCTGCAATGGGTCTAAGTCCTCTCATCGCTGCGCCGATACCTTCACCAATGATACTCCATTCCCGTATGCCTTTGTCGGTCACACGCAATTCGCCGTACTTCTCTTGCATGCCAGAGAAACCTTGGTTGACGTCACCAATTTTTCCAACATCTTCACCGAAGGCAAAAACGCGAGGATCGCGCTCAAGATTGGCATCGAAACAAGCACGAACGACTTGGTAGCCGTCTACGATTTCGTCTGTGAGAAGGGCTGGCACTTCTGCAACATTGAGGACGCTATTTTCGCTTTCGCTGTATACATGACTGCTATATCGGCTGCCATTGATGGTTTCGAACTTCTTCAGGTAATCCAAAAGTGGTTGTCTTGCTGAGGCATTTGCATGAATCGACATTCTCAGCGCTTTGTGGATGGCCACACCCATATCCCGTCTGATTGGGTCTTTTGCATCGCTGAGTTCTTTTGCGATCGAGGTCAACTCAGGGGAAAGCGTTGGAGCCAATTGATTTAACAAGGCAATCAATTCATTGACCTCAGATTTGATGGGTTCAAGGAAATCGACCCAAGCTTGTTTTTGCGCGTCTTTTACCGATTGGATGGCTGTATTTTCGATATGATTGATATCCTCTTCTGATGCCAAGCCTTGACCAATGATCCACTGACGCATTTGAAGGATACCATCGAATTCAGTTTCCCATTCTAAACGCTCTTTGCTCTTGTATCTCTCGTGACTTCCTGAGGTAGAGTGGCCTTGGGGCTGGGTAACCTCGGTAACATGTACCAAGACGGGGGTATGTTTTTCACGGCAGATATCGGCCGCTTGTTTGTAAACCTGACACAATTCTGGGTAGTTCCAACCCCTGGCAGTTAGGAGTTCTAAACCTTTTCCTTCTTCATTGCTTTGGAAACCGCGCATCAACGCTGCGATATTCTCTTTTGCTGTTTGATATTTTGCGGGGACGGAGATGCCGTATCCATCGTCCCAGAGTGACATTAACAAAGGGACTTGCATTACGCAAGCGGCATTCATGACTTCCCAGAAAATTCCCTCAGAAGAAGATGCATTTCCTATGGTTCCAAAGGCGATTTCATTTCCTTTGTTTGAAAACTGATCAAATGGATGGAGATCCGGATTTTCGCGATACAATTTGGAGGCCACTGCCAAACCCAATAAACGCGGCATTTGACCGGCCGTGGGGGAAATGTCAGCGCTGCTGTTGTATCGATCGCTTTGAGGCAACCAATTTCCTTGATCGTCGAGAAGGCGGGTTGCGAAGTGACCATTCATAGAACGACCGCCACTGGCAGGTTCTTTTTCTGTATCTGGAATGGCGTAAAGTTGAGCAAAAAAGGCGTGCACGTTGCTCATTCCTTTGGCAAACATGAAGGTTTGGTCGCGGTAATAACCGCTGCGCCAATCTCCTTTTTGGAAAACTTTGGCCATTGCGATTTGGGCAATTTCTTTGCCATCACCAAAAATGCCAAACTTGGCTTTTCCCGTCAGAACTTCCTTTCTACCAATCAAACTCGCTTGTCGACTTTCAAAAGCGATGCGATAATCATTAAGGACTTCTTGTACAAAGGCTTCTTTGCTGATTTCCGCGGGTTTTTGAGCTACCTCTTGCATGCGACTGCAAAGATAGGGAAATTTGATTTTGCCGTATTCATGTCGTTTGGGTGTTTGATGCCTCGTCTTTGCTAACTTTGCTTTTCATGCCACTTTTTGAACTCGTTGCCCCGTTTACACCTACCGGAGATCAGCCCGAAGCCATTCGTCAGTTGGTGGATGGGCTCAATTCTGGGGTACGCGCTCAAACTTTGTTGGGTGTTACGGGTTCGGGAAAGACGTTCACCATGGCCAATGTGATTGCACAAGTCCAGCGTCCCATATTGGTATTAAGCCACAACAAAACGTTGGTTTCACAGCTTTATGGTGAGTTTAAGCAGTTTTTCCCAAACAATGCAGTTGAGTATTTCGTGAGTTATTACGATTATTATCAGCCAGAGGCCTACATCCCATCGTCTAATACCTACATCGAAAAAGACTTAAATATCAACGATGAGATTGAAAAATTGCGATTGAAGACGGTTTCTAGTTTATTGAGTGGAAGACGGGATGTGATTGTGGTTGCGAGTGTCAGTTGCATTTATGGTGCGGGCAATCCAGCCGATTTTGAAAGTACAATTATTCGATTGGCGAAGGGTGATACCATTGCGCGCAATGCCCTGTTATTTAAGTTAGTAGAGAGTTTATACAGTCGTACCACCGCCGATTTTAATCGTGGAACTTTCCGGGTGAAAGGGGATACGGTGGATGTGCATTTGGCCTACAACGACTTTGCTTATCGCATTTCTTTTTTTGGCGATGAAATTGAGGAAATTGTCAGTTTTGATCCGGTGAGTGGTCGTAAAATTGAATCGAACGACAATGTAGCCATTTATCCGGCCAATTTATATGTGAGCCCAAGGGAGCGTTTGAAAGATATCATTTATCAGATTCAGGACGATTTGGTTTTGCAGTTGGAGTATTTTCGTGAACAAGGCAGATTTTTGGAAGCCAAGCGTTTGGAGGAAAGGGTAAATTTTGATTTGGAGATGATACGGGAGCTGGGTTATTGCAATGGCATTGAAAATTATTCCAGGTATTTTGACCGCAGAGAAGTGGGTGATAGGCCTTTCTGTTTATTGGATTATTTCCCCAAAGATTTCTTGTTGGTGGTGGATGAGAGTCATGTGTCGATTCCTCAAATTCGCGCAATGTATGGCGGTGATAGATCGAGAAAAGTGAATTTGGTAGACTATGGATTCCGTTTGCCGGCCGCGATGGACAACCGGCCGCTGAAGTTCGACGAATTTTATCAGGTCGTAAATCAGGCCGTTTATGTGAGCGCAACTCCGGCGGATTTTGAAGTGCAGGAGAGTGAAGGCATTCTGGTGGAGCAGTTAATTCGACCTACTGGGTTGTTGGATCCCGAAATTATCATTCGTCCGCTCGCCAATCAGGTGGATGATTTGATTGAAGAAATCGACAATCGCATCAAGATGAAGGACCGGGTTTTGGTGACCACACTTACCAAGCGAATGGCGGAGGAGTTAACCAAGTATTTGGGTCGTTTGGGTGTGAAAGTCGATTACATTCACAGTGAGGTAAAGACCTTAGACCGGGTTGAAATTCTGCGCAATTTGCGTTTAGGTGTCATTGATGTGTTGATAGGAGTGAATTTGTTGCGTGAGGGATTGGATTTGCCCGAGGTGAGTTTGGTCGCGATTATGGACGCCGACAAGGAGGGTTTCTTGAGAAGTCAGACTGCCTTGGTTCAGACGATAGGACGTGCGGCTCGAAACGATCGGGGATTGGTCATAATGTATGCAGACAAAATTACTGAGAGCATGCGGAAGACGATTGAGGAGACGAATCGACGCAGAGAGAAACAGGTAATTTACAATAAGAAGCACGGCATCACGCCGAAAACCGTATTAAAGAGTACGGATGAGATATTTCGTTCAACCTCGGTGGCGGATGCAAAGCGTGGTGATTTGGATCCGGGTGCAGCGGGGACTCAATATTCGATGCCAGAAAGTAGAATCAACATGGTAGCGGATCCAGTGGTGGCTTATATGGACAAAGGGGGCATCGAAAAAATGATCATCAGAACGGAAAAAGACATGATGCGAGCGGCCAAGGAAATGGAATTCATGGAAGCCGCAAGATTGCGGGATGAGTTGGAAATGCTCCGGAACCGACTTAAGGAATTGTAACTGAAGCGCTGCAAACGGCACTCATACAAAAACATCCTCCCACCGCGACTTTTTTGTTTGGATTAAAAGAGAACACGTTGGAAAAAATATTTGCTGGTGGGGTTGCAAACAATCCCCCGTTTCGATTTTCATTGACGACCAAATTAAACCAAGCGAAAACCACGGCGTTTATTGAGTGGATTTCCAATCGAACAGTTTCACCCGTTTTGTAAGAGCGAAAAAAATCATTGACTTGGTTGTATCGAATGGGGTAGATGAAGAGTTTACCATCCTGGCCGTTTGATGTATTTCCCATATCGGCTGATACATTCAATTGATTGATGCTATTGGAGAAACTGTCGTTTCTAAACGTTTTGATCCAATAAAAATCGCCTTGACCAACCCTATCATTTGCATACAACTCTACGTATTTGCCGGTGGTATTGATTGGTGGGCCGTTGCCTACGACATCAACCAAATGCAATGAATCGATCACAGTTGTGGGGTTTAAACGAGAAAAGCTCACCAAGGTGTCACTGCCAACCACCACGAGTAATGCATAATCATGTCCAACAGAGAAGGTATCTCCTGTCACGGGATTGGGTACAAATTGATATTTCCCGTCGTTGACATATTTGAAAACGAACAATTTTGGAAACGAAGTGGTTTGGTCAACCACAGCAACTTGCGCATTGGTGATAGCGGGTTCTTTGCCTGTGGAATCGAAATAACCGATGCTGCGTGTAAGTCGGATCGTTTGGGTATCAATTTGATTGTTGACAAAGGCATCGACAACTATTTTGGGAGATTTGTTGACGACATCCACTTTTATTACATCTTCACAGCCACTGAAAATGGTTACGGCCAAGAATGCCAAGAAACCGTTGCAGATGGTTTTTTTGGACGGGAGCAATTGGATTTTCATTGGGTTAGATTAGAATTTAAAGTTATAAGAAACGGCGGGAATGATACTGCCAATTACGCTGTATCGGATGGCTGCATTTTGGCCCAGATCTTTGTAATTGGTCGAGAAATAAATACTAAATGGGTTACGACGGTTGTATGCGTTGTAGCAGGAGAATACCCAAAAACTCTCGAAAGCTTTCGTCTTTTTTCGGGTGTAGGTCGCGCTTAGGTCGAGTCGATGGTATGTTGGGTTGCGTACATTGTTCCTCGCATTGGAACCTGCATCGGGTACAACATACCCTTGCACGGAGTATTGGCCGGTGTAAAAGGTTGCGGGCGTGCCCGTACTAAAGACAAAATTGGCAGCGAATTCCCATTTTTGATTGAATTGATATTGGCTCACGATATAGAGATTGTGTTTTCTATCGAAGCGGTTGGGATACCAATTGCCATCGTTGATACCAACGACCTGTCGTTCAGATCTGGCTAGGGTATAGCTCACCCAGCCCGTGAGTTTGCCGTTGTTTTTTTTCACATAAACTTCCATGCCATAGGCGCGACCAATGCCTCGCAGGAGATCTGCTTCCAACAGTTCGTTGAGCAAAAGGCTTGCACCATCGATATAATCGACTTGGTTTTGGAGTTTTTTGTAATACCCTTCGATGTTGGCCTCATAATCGGTTGATTTGCCAAAATTCTTAAAATAGCCAATGGCGATTTGGTCGGCGATTTCAGGTTTGATGTTGTTGGTTGTGGGTTGCCAAACATCAAAAGGAACGGAGGCAGCGGTATTTGAGATGAGGTGTAGGTTTTGCACCATGCGATTATACCCTCCTTTAATTGCGCTGCTTTTGTTGAGTTGATATTTGAATCCCAAGCGGGGTTCTGGGTTGATATAGTTTGCTACAACTTGTCCTTTTGTGGTTGAGTAGACGCTATCTAAGACACCTTGTTTTCCTGGTTCACGGTTGAATAGGTATACTTTTCCGGGGCCAAGGTATGCGAACTGACTTACACGAATTCCGGCTCGGATGGAGAATCTGCCATTGGCGTTCCAATCGTTTGAAACATAAACCGCATTTTCCAGCGCAAATCTGTCCGGTAACCCAAATTTCAAATCCAAGGATTTTGATTTGGCTTGTGCCTCGCCAGGGATGAATCGGTAATAAGTACATTGGGCACCAAATGCGACGGTATTTTTTGGATTCAAGAAGTAGTTAAAATCCACTTTGGCGCTATTGTTTACGATGTTACTTTTCCATTTGAAAACGGCATCGCGATTGGTAAATTCGAGGTTATAGCGGTAACGAGAATAGTAGTAGGTGAAGTTTGAGAAGAGCTTTTTGTTAAAAACGTGATTCCATCTCGCTGTGACGGTGGAGTTTCCCCATTTCACGCCAAATAACCCTGCGGCTTTGAATACATCATCACCAATGTATGTGGAGATATAAATGTTATCGCGTTTGTAACTGTAATTGGCTTTGGCGGTTAAATCATAAAAATAGAACTGACTACCGGCCAAATTATCGGGAAGTAAAGGCTTGGCCAACAAATCGATATAAGAACGTCTTCCAGATACAATGAAGCTCGATTTCGCTGGTGTTGTCAAAGGCTTTCTTAGCTCTTTAATATTGGGCTTAGTGATTGGTCCTTCCAGGGTGAAACGACTAAATATTGTGCCCACGCCTCCATTGCCCTGGGTTTGTCGTTTGTTTCCGTCGCGCGTTTTTACATCGAGCGTTGAGCTCAAACGCCCCCCATAATTGGCAGGAATTCCGCCTTTAACGAGTTCTACGTCTTTTACGGCATCGGGGTTAAAAATAGAGAAGAAGCCAAAGAGGTGGGCCGAGTTAAAAACCGGTGCTTCATCCATCAGCACTAAGTTTTGATCGATGCTTCCGCCGCGAACATTAAATCCGGAGGCGCCTTCACCCACGGTTGTAACTCCTGGCAGAAGCTGTATACTTTTGATCACGTCTGCCTCCCCGAGCAGTGCTGGGATTTTTTTAATGGTTTGCCCTGAAATGTTTTGTGTTGAAATATCCAGTGACTTTACATTGTCGTTTTTCTTGGCTTTGATGGTTACCGTGCCAATCAGATCCAATTCTGGCGCCAAATAGTAATTTCTCTCGATGTTTTGCGTTAAAGTGAATGACTCAGTGAAAACTTCATGCGATGCCGCGGCGACAGTAATTTGGATTTGACCTGCAGGAAGCATAATGCTAAAAAATCCATAGCTATTGGTGCTACTTCTAAACTCTTTTCCGTTGGGTGTAGTTCCAATAATTTGTGCTTTAATGAGGGTTTCTCTGTTGAGACTGTCTTTTACATAACCAGACAGCGTAAGATTTTGGGCGAAACTTGTATGGAATAGAAGTAGGGAAAATAATGAAATTAGGCTATGACGCATGGGGTTTGCAAATGTAATTGGGTACTTAACAATTGAGACGTTGTTTTGTCGATGAAAATTCGAATTTCAAAAGATATTTCAACCAAAATTGATATTTCGAGGAAAGCGCCGTGTTAAATGCAAACA
>CAZZKP010000040.1:0-1741 GCA_964654675.1 uncultured Bifidobacterium sp.
AGGGGGCCATTGGCCCCCTTTCTTTTTTATAACGGTATGAATTCAAATGATTTCAATATCACTTCAACCGGTTTGTTATCGCTCGGAGGCAAACCATTGAGTAGCCAAAGATTAATTCTCGCGTTGGTTGTTGCTCCGGGCGCCGGAATCACGATCGGATTTGAAGAAATACCCCCTTCAATCTTTACCCTTGATTGATTGGATTTGTCAAATCGCCAAGAAGCAATCTGCTCAGTTCCAGGATACTGATCTCCCGAAAAGCTAGCCCAAGTGATTTCGTTGGGTGTCCATGTAAAAGCATGGGTGGTTGTCTTCTTAAGTTTGCTTACTTGCATCACTGGCTTGTAAGTCCTTTCAGCATAGGGCGTAGCATTTTCAAATGAAACCGGTTGCACCGAAGTGGTAAGCATCAAAGTATCGGCGGCCTTAAACCATTTTGAAAATTCAATATCTACTTCACTGTTGCCCTGGTCTTGGAACGTATTATTATCCCATGTAAATAAGCCTAAAACTACGCGGTCATTGAAGTTGGAAATGTCGCTATCTACGGTGAAAATGTAGGTTCCATACCCGGTATTGGCAGTATTGATGATTTCGCTTGTTTGCCATTTGCCATTGATATATGCGATTTGCATGTGTAATCTGCCTTGTTTATCCACCCAAACACAACTATCGCCATTGAAATAGCAAGGGCCGGGTCCAACCGGGGTGGTACTTGATTTGATTTTCCAACCATAACCCGAAAATACAAGGTCACCCGAATCCTTGATCACGTGCTTTCCCGTGGGTGGATCGGATTGCTCACAAGCGGTTCCAACTGCCGCCATGGCAATGAATCCTGCGATGCCTGCATTGAGTAGCCAATTTTTTCTGGCGCGGCGGGGGATGATACTGTCTTTCATTTTGATTTACTTGAGGGTGATTGTTTGATTGAGTGCGCCAACCATCAGCGTAATTTCGCCAGGCTCCACGATTCGTTGTAGGTCTTTGCTGATAAAACTCAGGTTTGCGAGCGGAATCCAAATGTCGGCCAGATAGCTCTCGCCAGGTTGAAGAAGGGGTGTTTTGACAAAACCGCAGAGTTTTTTGCTGCTGGGGGTGATGCTTGCGAACTCATCTCGGTAATACACTTGAACGACTTCCTTCCCGGCCACCTTTCCGGTATTGGTCACTTTTACACGACATTGGAATCCCTTTCCATTTAGGTTTTTCTCGATGGGAGTGCCTGCTTTTATCACCGATGGGAATTCCGCTTCACTTATGTTTAGGTCGGTCATTTGAAACTGGGTATAACTCAAGCCATGGCCAAAGTCAAACAAAGGATCATAGGCATTTGTACCAAAATGAATGTCGTTCTTTTCCGCATTTTTATGGTCGTAGTGCACAATATCGCCAGCGAATTTCGGGTAGGTATAAGGCAGTTTTCCGGATGGGTTGGTTGTTCCCAAAAGGACATGTACGATGGCAGTGCCGCCCGCGTTTCCGGGTAAATAGGCTTGGATAACGGCTTGTGAGGATTTTACAATTTCAGTAACGATGCGCGGTCTTCCCGTAACCAATACCAATACGATGGGGATGTTTTTTGATGTGAAATAGTCAAATATTGCGCGGTCATTTGGATCGATTTCCGCTTCAAGTTCATTGATGTTTCCTGGGATTTCCGTTCCCGGTTTTTCGCCCAGACAGAAGATCGCGACGCTGGGTGTGCTGCTGATTTCTTTCTTCTGTTTTTTTGAAAGCA
>CAZZKP010000040.1:1841-14592 GCA_964654675.1 uncultured Bifidobacterium sp.
CGCCCCCTTTTAAATGGGTGATTTTGCCATATTTTGTCCCTTGCCAGGCGTTGTTGCCTTTCAATTCTTCGAGGATGGTGTGGAAGTTTGGGTTGTGTTGATATTGAGAATCCGTTCCTTGCCAGGTGTTCGACCAAGCTCCGTTGAGGATGTTGAGGTCGTTGGCGGCGTTCCCAAAAATGTACAAGTTTTGGTTGGGATTCAGCGGTAAAATTCCATTTTGATTTTTCAAAAGTGTAATACTCTCTTCGGCGGCTGCGAGGGCTGCTTTCTGATGATTCTCACTTCCGAAGTTAGGGTAAGTTACCTCGGTTGGATTGAATAATCCCAATTGTTGTTTGACATACAGGATTCTTTGAACGGATTCGTTGATTCTCTGCATGGGGACTTCCCCGGATTTTACGAGGTCGATTAGTAATTCCGTGAACTGATAATCATTGGGGGTCATCGACATGTCGATTCCGGCATTGATGGCCAGTTTTACGGCCTCGCGCAGCGAGGCCGCCACTTTGTGGGTCGTATGCAATTTGTAAATATCTTCCCAATCCGTCACCGCCAAACCTTTGAATCCTAGCTCTTTGCGGAGCAATTGGGTTAAAATATCTGGGTTGATGTGAACAGGTGTTCCGTTGATTTCACCAGAGTTAATCATCACCGTGAGTGCACCTTCCTCTATCGCCTTTTCAAAAGTGGGTAAGAAATACTCCCTCAATTCACGGTCGGAAATCCATGCTGGCGTTCTGTCCTTGCCACTCAAGGGGTAACTATAACCCAAAAAATGCTTCATGCAAGCCGAAACATGATAAGGATCGATGCCTTGTAATGCGTAATTCTCCATTTGCAACGATTCCGTGATGTCAATCCCAGACTGATGTGGATCTCGTGATGGGTTCGGCAATATAGCGGGAATCCCTTGATAGCCTCGAATGCAGGCAGACGTCATCGACTTGGCAAGGAAAACATCCTCGCCGTAGGTTTCAAAAAATCTCGACCACAAGGGCTGACGTCCTAAGTCCAGGACGGGGGAGAAATTCCAGGGGATTCCACTGGCTCTGACTTCATAAGCTGTGATTTCCGCCGCATGGGCAATTAAATCGGGGTTCCACGTTGCAGCTTGTCCAATTTGTTGGGGGAAAAGGGTTGCTCCTTGGGTATAATTGGCTCCGTGAATCGCGTCAATGCCAAACAAAACAGGGACATTGGGTAGGTATTTCTTGCTGGCCGCCGCAATGTCGTTGTGAATCTTTTTCCAATTTTCCAAGCTGATGGTTCCAGAACCACAGCCGACATTTAAAATCGAACCGACGTGGTATTTTTCCAATGCGATGCGAAGTTTTTCCTGGTCAATCGTTTGAGGTTGTTCAAGTGCACAGGGCGTCCCTTTGGCAACGACACCCAAATCGATTTGGGTCATTTGGCCTACCTTCTCTTCCAACGACATCGATGCGATGAGTTTTTCGAAGGGCTGGGCTGCGGTTATTGCGGATTTGCTCGCATTTGATAACGTGCCAGCGGTTGACGGGGGAAGCGCTGACTTCTGTCCGTTTAACAAGGATGGCAAGAGTAACAGGGATGGTAACAAGCAGAATATCAAACGAAATTTCGGGGGAGTCATGGACTTGCGTGTTTTCATGCGGGTGTTGAATTGAGGCCTTGAAATCATGAAAAAGTGGTGACTTTCAATAGGGATTTACAATGACTTACAATGGTTTAAAGCAAATGTTATCGATCAGTATTTCACCATCGGCTTCCAATTGGAGAATGAACTGTTTGATCATTGATGGGTCGGTTTTGAAGGACTCGAACGGGAACATCGACAGGGGTATTGAGACTTCTGTCCAACTGCCATTGGAAATCGGTGTGGTAATCAATTTTGAAGAAAATCCCAACCAACATTGTGCGCCGGTATAATCTTCAAATGCGATGGCGAAGGGGAGAGAACGAAGTGTATCGCCGGTGCTTTTGAATTGAAATGTCAATCGGGCTGCATCGCGAATTCCGCTCAAGTCTTTGGGTTGCCAATTGTCCCAGCCGATTCCCATGCCAATCCAGGTGCATCCGCCACCAATTTTATCCCAGGTTAAACGGATATAATTGTTTCCTTTTTGGGCATTCCCCGTTTCTTTTTTGATTTGAACGCATTTGGGTTCCTTTGAAACCCACACTTGCTGTCCCAAATCCTCATCCATGAGTTGAAGTGCATAAAATCCATTGATATTAGGACTCTCAGGCGCTGAAGCGATATCGTATAGTCCTTGGGTTTTGGAATGTAGCCATTTTCCTTTCAGTGAAACCGTGTCCATTCTTTGAATTTCAGGGGTATCGGTTTGGGCAAAACCGCGGATGGGAAATATCGACAGGAAAAACCAGAAAAGTCCGATCCAGCCGCTGCGATGGAGCGTATTCTTGGGTATATGCTTTTGGCAGAAATTCATCATTACAACTCTAACGGACCTTTTTCGGTGAACATGATACAGTCGATTTTTGTGCTTGCTGCGCCGTTCGATGGATTGGCCAGATGTAACATGCTAACCATAACCAAAGAATTCGGGTTATGTCGATTGTTTCCGTTGTTGGTCGCTGGAACGCCGTTTACCAAGTGAATCATGTCCGTGTACTTGAAAGAAACCAATTTCCATCCTTCCCAAGTAATTCTCAGTTCATTGTCGTATTGGTCGTCACTGGCTGGATCAAACTTGCCGTTGCCATTGTCGTCTTCGCGGAACTGAAATAACACGCGACTTTCATTGGTATTGGGTTTTCCGTAGATAAGGCAGTTGAAGTACACGTCATCGCCCACATTGCTCAGAGGAAAGGTGGTTTTTCCATAGGCTGATGCGGGAAAATCGATCATTCCAATGAGCCAGTCCCAATTCACGGTTCCAGCCATATTGAGGTAATTGCTACCTTCCACATTGTATTGGTCGTTGTGAATTTTGAAATCCATGCCGCCGCCAGATTGAATGAAGGTGGTCCATTTTGTATTCATGCCGGATTCAAAATTGGCGACAACAAAGCCCGATGGAATGCGTAGTCCGGTGATTCCAATGGTCACATTGAAGGTGTCTGTTACGCCTTTCACCAATAAAGTGGCCACGCAGGGTTCATTTTTAAACATGGGAAACAGTGTGGTGCTGCCATTCCATGTCGCCGCGGAGGCATCGATGATTCTACTTTTTCCAGTGATAAATTTCTGCGCCCCTGAATTGCTGCCTTTGATGCGGATTGTCCAATCGCAGAGTTTTGAAAAAGTGGCGGTAAATCCTACCGTTTCTGATTTTGAAAAATCTACGGAGGATTTGTTGGCTTGGAAGGGTTGTAAAAGGCTAAATTGGCCGTTAAGGTCGCTCAGGCTCGGGCCGTCGAAGGAGCTGTTGTTTCGCTTACAGCTTGATGCGAGTAAGGTGGCGGCAACCACGAGGGTAAGAAGTTGTTTTTTCATCGCTAGGGATTAAAAGGTCATATTATAAACAACCATCCATTGGTTGATTTTGTAGTTGTTAAAGGAGTGCATTTTGTCTTGGTAATTCGATTGTTGGTACAGGCCAGCCAAATAGGCTTTTTCACCAAATCGGAAGCGAATGCCTGCTGCGGTAACGGTTTGATTCAGATTTACGTTGTATTTGCTAAAGTCGATGACTTCAGTAAAGGCGTTTCGATCGGAGAATAAATCATTGCCCTTGCCTTGGAGAGCGGTATAGCCAATCATGAAATCCATGCTGGGTAAAAGTTCAAATTCGGCCCCAATTCCTGTTTGAAATGACTTGAGATCTACGGATTCGAAGGCGAATTTCCCTGTTCTTTGTGTGCTTTGGTAGCAGGCGGAAGCGGACAATTTGGCTTCGCGATTCCAATGAAGGTATTTTCCGAGGTTGGCGCCCATTTGCAGGCGGGTCATTGCAAACGATTTCAGGGCTGTGGTGCCTTGACCGCGGATTTCTTTGAGTTGATGGTGGCTGAATTCTGACTGAATTTTCTCGTTCCTGCTGTTGTATTTTGCTTTTAGGTAGAGTCCTTGTCGGTTAAATGTGGCTTGTCCGTAAGGCAATACATTGTTAATCAGGGGATTGTATGCCATGAGTTTTGGGTTGATGCCCGTGCGGTACAAAAGGCTGTTGCCCGTGATATCGCCGTAGTTTAATGGCCGATCCACTTGCGTTTGCTTGTATCGGTTGAAAAAATTGGATTGGGCATTGTAGTCCACGCGTTTGCTTTGCGCTCCGGGGCTTCTAAAATCAGGACCCACATTCAAATATCCGAGTTCGGCTTCCCACTGTTTGCCATCAGGCGTTAGGGAAAAGGTAGGGTTCATGAAGTAATCGGTGAGGGTTGGGGCGGTAGTATCGATGCTGTAATGGTAACGTGAATTTCCAAATTCGCCTTGAAGTTGTCCATTGAGTTTTCCGATTTTCTTGTTGTAGCGGAAGGTCATCGTATTGACGATATTGCTGAATACGTTTGTATCCAAAGCCGTGCCTTTTACGTCGAACAGGGAGGCCAGGTTATAGGCAATGCTCAAATGATGGCTTTGCATCAAATCAATTGTAGTTCCCCCAAACAATCGGTCTTGGATATTGCTAAAATTGGTGGCATTCTGTCGGGTGAGGTAGGCGTTTACGTTGAGTTCTTTGACGAATTTGTTGAATTGCAATCCCCAATCCAACGACAAGCCCTGTTGTCGCCAAGTATTTGATTTATAAAAGGTTTCGTAATTTACGATATCGCGCTGTAGTTGAAAAACAGCGGGCTGACCAATGAGTTGATCCTCGTTGTGGTTGTAGAGGGTAAAGGGGGTTTGTTTTAGGTTGATATCGCCCAGTTGGTACCTGACCACGTCGGCGATGATGCCTTTCACCCAGAGCTGACGCACGTCGAAAGCCACACCCGCGCCATAGAATCCGCCGTATTTGTTATTGATTCGGATCATTCCCAGAATTTCGGTGTTCTTGTTTGGGCTGATGTTAAAACCCAAATCAACGAGTGCATAACCCGCCACCGCTTTTTTGGCTGTGGTTTTGTCGGGTATGGTGTCGTTCACTTGAATATCGGCATTGGAGATAATCGATCTTGCACCACCGGTAAATCGCACTTTGGGTCCTGTTTGGCCAAGGCTAGAATTGGCGATGAGGGTTGCGAAAAGGACGGTGGAAAGGGTGTATAATCGTTTCATGGAATGTTGCATTAGAAGAAAATTTTGATTTCAACGGTGGTTTCCCAGCCTTTGTATTGATCTTTACTGAAGCTTCTGTCTTTGTAATTCATCCATCGTTGACGGATATAAAGGCCCGCTCCCTTACTCATTTCTATGTCGAAGCCGCTCGCAAACCCCCATCCTTCTTGGTTGCGCGGACGTCGGCTGATGGCATCAACGGTGGTATTGTAATTGGCGATGATTCGCTCCCATCCTACATAGTTGGCAAAAACGACCTTGGGCGAAAGGTGATAATAGGCTTCTAGTTGGTGGTAATAGGTTCTCAAATAGGCTTCTTCTGTGAAAACGGTTATGGCTGAACGCTTTCTTTGGACCGATGCGTATGAGCCTAAGTAGTTGATGAATAAATCTTTGTATGCGAGTCGGCTTTTGTATTTTGCATTCACCTCGATGTTATTGAAGTACTTTTTGTACAAAGGAATTCCCGTGGGAGTTCCGTCGGTTAGGTTTACGGTTTCAAATACCCCTCGGTATACTTTGGTGAGATTTTGGTAGGGCCCAACGTTGGCCGGGAAACCCCATCGCCAGAAGCGGGAAAGGGCGAGGTTGTTGACAGGGTGGGAGTAGGTTAATTGCGACGAGATATTCTCGATTTCGTTGGCATTGGTATAGCCGATGCTGGTTTTCAGCTTTCCGATTTCAAATTCTGTGTTCAATTCGATGCCTGTTCTGTTGTTGGTGATTTGTCCAACGGGCACCATCGCACTGGAAAATGGCACCAAAACGAGTTGGTCTGAGCTGCTCGAACTGCTTACGTTTCCTTCACGAATGGATGAATTCCAAAATACGGAGGAGTTGTTCAAGACCCTCGGACTCACGCGGTAATATCGAATCAAAAGGGGAATCCCTGTCGTGGTTTTTGGGAAGCTGAGTTTGAGGTCGATGGCTTCCCCCCAGCCTTTGGCCACGGCTGGGCTAAAATATCGTCCGCTACCCACTTCGCCGTACAGCGTAAAAATGCGCTTTTTGATGAGAAATTCAGCGGTATGTAAATTGAAGCCCACACCATGGGTAAGAAGGCTATCGGAATAGGTTTGGTTGTTGAACGTATTGAGGCTGATGTAGTGGTTGCCCACGGTTTTCTTTAATTTTCCGCCGTAGGATTGATTGGGTAAGGGCGACATTCCGCCATTGAGTTGTGTTTTTCCAAACATGATTACCCCGGAGAGGTTTTTTGGCATGTCGTTCGCCTCCAGGATGATTCCCTGAAAGGCTTGTCGTCCCCATCGCGTATCTTGGTTTAGTGCTCCATTGGTATAGAAGTTATTGTATCGATCGGCAATATTCCGTGTTTGTGGATCCCAGGGGTTCCTTTCGAAGATGGAATATCGATTGAAGCCGGGATTGGTATGAAAGGTGAACGGTGTAAGGGCATACCAGTTGATACCACCGGCAATGACATTCAGGCTTCCTTTTTGGAAATCGTGGGTTCCGGTGAGGCTAACACCCAGGTTTAGGCCTTTTACATTTTCGGCCTGACCTGCGCCAGTCATCGGAGTCCAGAGGTAGAAATCGGTAGAAAATCTTGTGCTTGGGGTGATGCTTCCGCCCAGATTTAGCATAAGTTGGGGGATTTGGGCATCGTCGCCCACAAAAATGTGGGTTGGTGTTTTGGCTTGCTCCATATAGCTGCCGCGGGAAAGCATATCTTTCGAATTTTGGAGATACCTCACATTGGTAACAAAGCGGTAATAGCCCGACACTGTGAATCGCTCCAATTTCTCCGGAGCTTGTTTTGGATAAACCCCCAAAGGATAAATGGTATTTGTGATTTGTCCAAATGCATTTGCCGCAACAAATCCCCAAGTTACAATGGTGAGTAAAGATCTTTTCATGGGCTTATGGATTAAAACTGTCCATGGTGAATTTTTTTACCCGGACGGCTTTGGGCTTGTTGGATTGATCGCTTGCATCCACAAAGAATGGATAATTGGCGTAAGCGATTTTGTTTTGGTATTCGATCGTTACAAAAAGACGGTAGGCGCCTTCTTCGTTGGGCGCTTTGAACTGAATTCTCTTTGATTCGCCTTTTTTTATCAGACCAGGAATTTCGGACGCTTCGTTTTCAACGTCACCGCCCGCTTTTTTGTCGTTGCTCTCAGCCAAAATCTTCCAACTGCAATGCAAATTGTTTGTGTCGTTTTGGGTTTGATTGTATTGAATTAAGTAGGCATCAGCGAAGGCTTGGTTGATAGAATTTGCAGCTACATGGAGTCCGCTGTAGGCATTTTTCCCGTTGACAAACAGATTGGCAATGCTGGGCGTTGAGGAGGACGGACTTTGGCCGCTCCAAGCAATTTGTAGGGCATCAATGGCTTGGGTGGGTTTGCCCTCTTTGGTGAAAAGCCCATACCAGGTGAGGGTATATTCCTGTTTTTGTCCCCACAAGAATACGTAAGATCCAATACAATCGTGGGGATTGGCGGCGATGTAGTTCGTATAGCGTTTGTTGTAGACTTCTGCTTTTTCGAGGCTGCTTTGTTCGATGGCCGCCCCCCAGGGCGTAGTGGGTGATTCCCAGTGACCGTTGGGCCCCCATTCGGTGATCATATAGGGTCCGGTCCAGCCCCATTTTCTGATGTTGTAAGGTACGTTGCCGATATCGCCATAGGTGTTCACGCAGTATACATCGATGTCGGGGGCTTTTTGCTTAATTAACGCCACTTCCATCGAATCCAAACCAGCTGTAACCGTTGAGGTTGGATGATTGGGGTCCACTTGATGCGCATATTTGGCGATGTCTTGAACGGCGTCCCACACGCGGGTATTGGAGTAAAAGAGGTCAACTTCATTGCCAATGCCCCACATGAGAAGTGCGGGGTGATTTTTGAATTGATCGATGACATTTTTGAAGTGATTTAATTGCTTTTCCACTTTGGCTCTGTTGCTGTAATCAAACCCATGTCGTTCGTGTTGAAGCCACATTCCTAACATCACCGTAAGCCCATGTTTGTGTGCGTTGTCGAGGATGGTTTGGGCATCATCAATCCCCCAAGTTCTGATGGAGTTTCCACCGATATTTACAACCACGTCTAGGTGGGTGTCTCCGCCTGCACCTTTCACGTAATAGGGTTTGCCATCGCGCAGCATTTCCCAGCCGTTGGGGGTCTGCCTCACCTCTACCTTTATCGCTTGTGCGTGCAAGTGGTAGGAAAAAACGACGGTTATGAGCGTGAGGAGGTATTTCAAAATATTGAGATTATAGGTCAAATGCAAAGTTGCTGCTGGAAAGTTTGCTGTACTTTTTGGAATTGTACTTGAACAATTTGGCGGGTCTATGGGTGACACTGGATTGTTTTTGACCGGTATCGGTGATGAAATCCATGGAAAGGATTTTTTTTCTAAAGTTTCGCACGTCGAACTCGGTTTCCAATATCGATTCGTAGAGTTTTTGTAATTCCGTGAGTGTAAAATGTTTGGGGAGCAATTCAAAGCCAATGGGCTGACGTCGGATTTTGCTTTTGAGCTGGTCTTTGGCGAAAAGGAGTATTTCGTTGTGGTCGAAGGGTAAGTCGGGAATTTCTGAGATCGGGAACCAGGCGGCTTCTTCGGCCCAGGAGGAGGGGTGAATGTTATAATCCTCAATTTTTATCAATGCGAAATAGGCCACTGTGAAAACGCGACCAAATGGATGTCGGTCCACTTTCCCAAACGTATGTATTTGCTCCATGTATACTTTGTCTAACCCAGTGAGGTCTTGGAGTACTTTTTCGGCGGAGGAAGATAGGTCGGAATCCAAGCTGATTAGATCGCCAGGGAGCGCCCAACAATTTCTATATGGGTCGGCCCCGCGATATATGAGCAACACTTTGAGGCCGGATTGATCGAATCCAAAAACAACGTTATCAACGGAAACGGCGGCTTTGAAGAAGGGAATAAGTTTTGGATCCATGGGAGAAAATGAAATGCGTTGAGCGAATATATTGTAAAAATTACAATAATGCCAAATGCGATTTTCAATTGATGGATTGTTTAGGTATTTGCTATGGAAAGTTCAACCGATTTCGGTTGAACTTTCCATAGCGATCTGGCTTGGGTGGTTGACAGATCTTTTTGGGGGTGTGTTAACGGGGTAAATTGCAGAGAACGCATTTTTAATCGATGGGTGCATTGACCCATTTGCCTTTCAAGGCATGGGTTTTGGCATGGGGGTTGAGGTCGTTTTTTACTTCAAAGACAAAGGAGTACATGCCGGGGGGGAGTAGATGGGCTGGAACGCCTACATTTTCTTTGGTTTGGAAAACGAGTTGTCCGTTCATATTGTAGACGGATAATTGCTGAAAAACGAAATCTGTTGAAATGAATTTCAGTTGGTTTGTGTAGCCAAAATGTGTTGTATTGATTTCTTGTGTGCCAGAAAATTCCACCACTTTTACCGTTTTCGCTGCGATTCCGTAGCAGCCATTGGGGTGAAAGGATTGGGCTTTCACCAAGTAATTGGCGGGGGAATTGGCAAACGACCAATTGATGGGGTTGAGGTTGGCGGTATCTGAGGGGTTTCCGGTACCAAAATCCCAATGGATGCATGTTGCTTTTGTGTTTGCGGTAAAATTGAAGGATGTTTTGGGCAGGGTAATCAGGGTGTCTGGGTTGGATGAGATGGCAATCGGCAAAGTGTCTTGCACTAGAATACTCACATTTGATGTTTGATAGCAAGGTTTTGATGCTTTGTAGGAGAGGAGCCAGCGGCCGGAGGCCGCGGCGGGCTGGAATGTATTGTTGACAATTCCTTTGCTGAAACCACTGAGCAATCGACTGGTGTCGCCATTGATGCTCATGACTTTCCACCCATAAATGGTGTCGGCAGATTGCCCCGTGTAGATTTTTAACCCTGTGTTTAACGCTATGGGCGCGCTATGCGGACAAGCCAAGGTATCGCCTTGATATTTGGCCAAATATAGTTGGACTGACGTAATTATTGTGGTGTCGCAGAATCTACAACCCAAAGCAGAATCGTTGGCACAGGCACTGATTTTGTATTTGCCCACGGCAATCGAATCTGGGTAGCTCAGCAATATCGCTTTTTTGGGAGATGTTGTGGTGTAACCAATTTGGGCGTTGGATTTGGTTGGGCTGTTTAATAGGCTCCAGTCGAACGGTGACGCATTTTTGGGTGCTTGAGAAACAATTTTCTCCAACAGCAAACCGGGTGTTGTGGTGCAAACTTCCGCATTTCTCGTCAACGAAAATTGAGGGCGATAAATCAAATTGATGGTATTGGTATCGCGACTCAAGCAACCCAGTGTATCATAAGTAGCCACAAAAGTTAGTTTGATAAAATCGGTGGTTTTGGGTTTTGCAGGGGCTTTGATTTTGTAGTTGTTGGGGCCAATACTATCCAGAAATTTGCCGTCTAAACATCGAATTCCCGTTTGGGCACCCCCGTATATCATGTCTTTGTTCATGGGATCCAAAAGTGCGATGCTCTTTGCATTGCCGCAGACCGCTGCCAACGGTTTTTTCTTCCATTGGATGTCGGACGAAATGATCTGGGTTATGCGCAATTCTCGAAATACGGTACAACCTTTTACATCGGTAATTGCCAGCATAATTACAGAATCCTTTTGTAGTTTGAGTGATTGTGTGGACGCTGTGCCCAATTTCTGTAACTTGCTCTTGTCGATGTTTTTCGGGTCGCCAAAGGTGTAGGCGCTAACATAATCCACCCCATACCATTGATAGGTCAATTTTCCGGCAGGATACGATAGGTTGTAAGGCTTGGCAATGAACGTAGTTGATGGACAATTGAATGTATCGGCAATGGGCTTTTTATTTCCCAATGAAAAATCCACCACGGTATCGGTGAGTGTAATTGTGGTATCGAAGAAGCTAAAACAGGATCCGGCGTTCGACATCAAGGCTTTGAGGCTGTATTTTCCCAATCCCTCTAAATCTAGGGTATCGATGGATTTGTAGGATGTTGCCACAAAATTGCTATTGACTTTGCTGATTTGCCAGAGGCATTTGGCTCCGGGTCCTCCGCGCAAATTTTTCGTTTTGATTTCAACTTTATTACAACCCAAATATCGCACGGTATTGGTGGCTTGGGGGACGGGAAAAATCCGCACTTGCAGCGTAAAACTCATTTCCAGTGGAGGGGAGCAATGTTGGTCGGTTACTTTGATTGGGATCAAGTAGGGCACATAGCTTGTATCTGCATTTTTTGGAGTCCAGCAGATTTCAAAAGCGCGGGTGTACTTGTTGGGTGCATAGACGTTGAAGGGGCTACCATGTACGTTTTTGATGGTATAGGTGAGAAGTGAGTCAGACGATGATTGTTTGGGTGCAGCCATGACATCGTTCATTTGAATTACTTTATTGCAGTAGTTGCTGCCAACACAAATGTTGATGGGTTGACCCACCAGCGTTGAAATTGTGGGGTTGTTATTGTCAGCTGGGGCATCAATGACATACAGGGGAACTTCTTTAAAGTATCTACAAATCAATGTCCACTTGCCACTTGTGTCTTTGCGATACTCGTTGATGTGATAGCTCAAAACCCCATAATCGCCGCTGTTGGCGGGCGTGAAGGTAAAGTCGCCGCTTAGGGTATCGAAATTGGCACCACGAACAGGATTTGCGGCGCCGTTGTAGCTACAAGTGGTGGAAGTGCTGGGCACACAAACGGGATCGATGGGACGCAGGTAGTTCCCACTTTTGGAGTAGGAGCAGGTGGTATTGGCATAAGGGGTGATCGCATAGCTGGGCATTTGGACGAAATGCAACCAATCGTATTCATTGGTATCTACCATGCCTTGAGCGATGACTGTTGTTTTGTAAACAGGGATTAGGTGTGTGGGATCAAAGATTGAAACTGGTGCGATGTTGGTTTTGGATTTGCAGCGATTGAGGTTGCCGACATAAAGGGTGGCTGCGGTGAGGAAGCCATCGGAACAGGTGCCGGGAATCAAGCCATAGAAGGCGTGATAAAAGGCGTTGTGGTAAAATGTTATTTCTTGGCAAGTGCCGCTACTCAGGGGCTTGGTGAAGGGGGTTGAGTTTAGGTCGGCGGTGCACTGATAAGTATATTCGATGAGGGAATTGTTTGCGCTGCAGGTGGTGCTCGTTGAACATTTGGAATTGACTTCACGGGTGTTTGTTTGCGACATTGTTAATGTGGTGGTTCCGCAGGCGCCTTTGAGACCAAATTGGACATTTAGGGTGGTGGTGCTAGGGTAAGATATGATACTGCCGCAGGGTTTATTGGCAATGAGCGTAACCAAGTATTTGTTGTTTCCGATGTGTGAAACCTTCATTTCTCCCCCAGCGGCATAGGCTCCTTTTGCCATTTGCAGGGTATTGGTTATCAGAAAAAAAATGAAAAATAAACGTTTGGTCATGCGCGTGCGATCAGTGAAATGTTAGACACAAATATCGAGAGTTTCGTATCTTTGTGAAAATAAAAAATACACTTATGCCATATCCAGAAATGCTAGTAGCGCCGATGCGTGCCGAATTGACAAACCAAGGGTTTATCGAGTTAAAAACTGCTGACGAGGTAGTTTCTTTTATGGAAGGCAACGATGATACCACCTTGGT
>CAZZKP010000041.1:0-14540 GCA_964654675.1 uncultured Bifidobacterium sp.
TATAGCACATCACATTTTTCCTGAAATTTGCCATATCCACTATCCAACCCTGACTAAAATTGTTAAAGAAACCTTAGACGAAAACAAGGTGGGTGTTTGGTATAAATCTTTCACTTTTTGGCAAGGTGTAAAATCGCATATTCGTCATTTAAAAAGGACTGCCCACGAGATTTTAGATGCCCAAAAAATGGCTGCAATTCCACGGTTAGAACCCGCAAATAACAATGAATTTTTAGGATACTTTGCGAAGAAGATTTGAGGAAATGATCCACAAAATTGGTATACAAACTTTAAAACCCATTTGTTTTTCGCTGGCAATCATTCTGTTGTTTGGCGCATCCAAATCACCCCAAAAATCGCCATCATTTACATCCGATATGATTTTGGGCAATTGGATCGATCAAAACAATGAAGTCATCGTAAATATTTATAAAGTCAACAATAAATATTTTGGCAAAACCCTATGGATTCAGAATCGTTCTCATCCCGGTCAGCCACTGGTAAAAGAGGAACAACATTGGATCGGTATGGTTGTGATGAAAGATTTTGTGTGGCAAAGCAACGAATGGACCAACGGCACCATTTTTCAACCGCGCGAAAATCAAACATATTCTGCATTTATCACACCCGTCAATCAAAACTCCATTAAAGTAACTGGTTTCGTGTGGTTTCGGTTTTTGTCCCAATCGGTCGTCTTTCAGCGAACGACACGCAAACGATAATTTTTTAGCGTCCATCAAAAAGTTCTGCCAATGGGTGAACAAACCCACTGCCCTCATTTATATTTGCTTTAATGAGTTATAAAATTCAGTTTTCTCAATGGTTGATGCAACAACTCCAACACGCCGGAGCGAGTGCAAAATCATGCGAGATTTTTCACCCCCTCATCTTGTCGATGGGTCTGATCATACTCATCGCAATTGCCGATTTTATCTCCAGAAAAGTCATTCTATCACTGGTAGCACGGTATGCAAAAAAATCCAACAACACCTACGATGACATTCTGGTTGAAATGCGGGTATTTATTTATCTCGCACACGTTGTTCCGGCGTATGTCGCCAAAAAAGGACTCATCTTCATCTTTAATGAAAACTCCGATTGGGTTGCCCTGTTGCAACATCTAATCGATGCCTATATCATCATCGCAGTTATCCGTTTTGTTCAAGCCGTACTCCGCGCCATCAAAGTCTTTTTGCTCAACTCCGAAGACTTCAAAGACAAACCCATCGGGTCCTACACCCAACTGCTCAACATCATCAATTACGCGGTGGGCATTCTGTTCATCATCAGCAACATCACCGATAAACCCCTGTGGACACTACTTACCGCTTTTGGTGCACTTTCAGCCCTGGTTATTCTCACCTTCCGAGATACCATTTTGGGGTTGGTCGCCTCCATTCAAATTTCCGGTAACGATATCGTGAGAATGGATGATTGGATAGAAGTACCTAAATATGGGGCTGATGGACATGTGATAGAAATCAACCTCACCAATATCAAAGTCAAAAATTGGGACAATACCATAACTACAATCCCAACCCATGGCCTGATCAATGATGCGTTTAAAAACTGGAGAGGCATGGAAGAAAGCCAAGGCCGTAGAATGAAACGCGCCATCAACATCAAAATTTCTACCATCCAATTCTGCACACCCGACATGTTGGAGCGCTACAAGAAAATCGAGCTAATTCGAGACTACATCGTGAAAAAGCAACTGGAGATTGATGCATACAACGAAAAAAATCACATCGACAAATCAAATCTTGCGAACGGCAGAAACTTAACCAATGTTGGGATTTTCAGAGAATACATGTACCGCTATGTGGATCAACATCCAAAAGTGAATAAGAAATTGGTGGCCATAGTACGACAGCTTTCACCCAGTGAAAAAGGTCTGCCCTTGGAATTGTATTGCTTTACCCGCGATAAACAGTGGATTGATCACGAAAATATTGCCGCAGACATTTTTGATCATGTTTTGGCGGTCGTCCCCAATTTTGATTTGGAAATTTTCGAATCCCCTTCAGGCAAAGAAAGTTGATGAAGTGAAAATTTCACCGACCCAATTACCCCAATCCTCCCTTCGATTTTTGTATCTTTGATTCATGGTGATTCGCTTGCCCAAATGGTTTTTACTTTGCCTCTGTGCTTTCTTTTTAAGCCAAGGTAACAAAGTAGTAGACAACCTATTCGAATATTCCAAAAATGTCGAGATTTTCACTGCATTGTACAAAGAACTAGGCACAAATTATGTCGATGAAATAGAACCCGGTAAACTCATGAAAACCGGCATCGATGCGATGCTAAAATCACTAGACCCCTACACCAATTTTTTTACCGAATACCAAGCTGAGGAAGCCCTCATCGAAAAACAAGGACAATACGGAGGCGTGGGTTGCCGAATCATGATCCGAAATCATTACCCGGTTGTCAATTTTATCGAAGAAGGCTATGCCTTTAATATCGCTGATGTTAGACTCGGTGATATCATCACCAGTATCAATGGCATTTCTTTGAAAGACAAGTCCACAGACCAACTTCTCAGTATGGTTCGAGGCGCACCGAATACCTCTTTTTCCATAGAAATTGATCGCGACGGGAAAAACATAAAAAAGCAAATTACCCGCATGGCCATCAAAACTGCGAGTGTATCTTTCAGCGGATTGTATCAAGGAGATATCGCCTACGTTAAACTCGAAGAATTTGGTCAAAATGCCTCCGACGAAATTGAAGCCTCCCTCAAAAAAATGATGGAGAAAACGGAGTTGAAGGGTGTAATTTTGGATCTTCGCGACAATGGCGGTGGACTCCTAAATGAAGCCGTTCAAATCGTAGGTCTTTTTGTTGGTGAAAATCGATCCATCGTTACACTCAGAGGTCAAAACGTAACTGGACCAAAAAACTGGATTACTCCAAACAAAGCCCTTTTGCCAAATACCCCGCTTGTTGTTTTAGTCAACGAACATTCCGCCTCGGCTTCTGAAGTCGTTAGTGGTAGCCTACAAGACATGGATCGGGCAGTAATCATGGGACAAACGAGTTTCGGTAAAGGCCTCGTTCAGAATTATGCGAGCTTGCCCTACAGGACGCAAATGAAGCTAACCGTAGCCAAATACTACACGCCCAGTGGGCGATGCATTCAGCGACTTCAATACAACGATCGTGATGAAAACGGAGTTGCCAAAACGATGTCGGCCACGCAAAAAAAAGCATTCAAAACCCAAGGCGGCAGAACGGTTTACGAAGGAGGTGGCATCGATCCCGATGTTGCACTTAAACCCTACCAAGGATTGGAAATATTGAAATGGCTTGAACAAGAGAACATCATATTTGATTGGGCCAATCAGCAATACAACCTTCAACCAGACACCCTTTTTCATCCAATCACAGAGCAACAATTTTCACTATTTTCTCATTTTGCAATCAAAAAAAGTCAATCCATCCTTCAAGGAAAATTGCAAAAAGCCATGTCATCCATGTATTCCGACACCTTGTTTATCAAACAAATTTCTGGCCTAAAAATACAGTCCGACTACGTTGCAAACAAAGTAAAAACAGATTTAACCCTCCAAAAAACGAGTATCCAATTACAATTGAATCGTGCCTTGATGGAAAGAAAATTGAAGAAAAATCGTTTCCACCAAGATTGGTTGTTACTAGACCCTGAATCCAAGGAAGCCGCGGCATTGTTGCACCAACATGATCGATATTTGTCAATACTAAAATAAAAGAGTCACGAAGCCAACGCAATGCTAAACACCTCAACTGAATTTTCGTGGACTTTGATGAATATCTCAACCGATTTATTAACCAACGGCTTTCTTTGGCTTTTGTTATTGGGATCTTTAGGAGGTTTGCTTGCAGGCCTTTTGGGGGTAGGAGGAGGCATGTTGTTTATCCCCGTAATCACCTCATACCTGCATCAATACGATATCAGTAGCACCGAATTGGTGAAATTTACACTGGCCAATTCCATCGCACTGGTATTCATGTCGGGTATATCGGGAACCTTTAGACAAATCAAAATGGGAACTTGGCAATGGAAGCAAAGCCTCACCATAGGCATCCCCGGAGCCATAAGCAATTTCCTCATGACACGCGCCATTCAACAAGGAAATTGGTACCAAAAGGAACTTTTTCAAACAGTATTTCTGGGATTTTTATTGTTAAGTATTCTCAATATGATTTTTGGGAAGTCGAAATCATCTCCCAAAGACAATGCTACATCTCCAATCAACAAAAAGGCCACAGACACCATATTACCCTATAAATTTAGCCTGATCCAGGACTGGCCATCAATGATCGTTGGCGTATTTGCTGGAACTGTTGTTGCACTCAGTGGCTTGGGTGGCGGTATTATTATGGTACCGCTATTCCTAATCATTTTAAAGAAACCCATGCACAGTGCTACGGCTCTATCCCTCTCTATTGTACCCATCCTATCTATCTCCGCATTAATCAAATATGTGAGTATTAACCCAGGTCATCAGATTTCTAATTATCAAACCGGATATCTATTGTGGGTAATGCTGATTCCCATGCTATTGGGTGTTGTTTTCTTTTCATCTTTGGGACAGAAAATCGCAACCAAAGTACCCGTTGTTTGGCTCCGTGTTATATTTGCACTACTTTCTGCCTTCATTTTATTAAAAACCCTATTAGAACTATATTCATGAGATTAATAACTTTATCTGTCTTTGCTCTTTTCAACGCTACCGTTGCATTGGCCCAACAAGTTCCAGTTACAAGAACAGAGCGATTAAAAAAAGACATCAGTTATTTGGCGAGCGATGAGCTACAAGGTCGCCAAACGGGTTCACCCGGTGAATTGATGAGTGCGGAATACATCAAAAAACAATTCATTGCGGCAAAACTACAACCCCAAACACAGGAATTTGATATTGTCAAACTCCGATTGGCGAGCAATAAATGTCTATTTGGGGTCCGTGCACCAGGTATCGATACAATCATCAGGAAGCTCACACTTTTCAGTGAATATTATCCATTGTCTCAAAGTTCAAACCTCGATAGCGTGACCGCCCCATGGGTTGATTGCGGTTATGGATTGGTCCATGAAAAAACCAAAAAAGATGATTACGTGTTCGATATCAAAGGGAAAATCGCTTTGATTCGATTGGGTTTTCCGGGGATGCAAGAAAATCCCCATGGTGAACTTGCAGAAGTTGCAGAAATTCCAAATAAAATTGCTGAAGCCACAAAACGCGGTGCAGTGGGCATCATTTTCATAAAACCTTATAGCAGTTTCATTGCCCCCAGCGGAAACCTAAAACGCGATGAAAAAACACTCTCAATCCCTGTTTTCTTCTGCAATCAAACGGCCGTTTTTCCAGCAGCACCAATTACCCTGATAAGCAATATTTACGTCATCAAAGCCCAAGGACACAATGTCTATGCATTCAGAAACAATCATAAGAAAAATACAATCATCGTTTGTGCACACCACGATCACATTGGAATCAATGAATACGAAAACAGCAGATACACCGGAAAACCAGAAATCCACAACGGAGCCGATGACAATGCCTCCGGCGTTGCTGCCATGTTGGAAATGGCTAGAAGCCTAAAAGGAGCAAAATACAAGAAAAACAATTACCTTTTTATTGCATTTAGTGGCGAAGAATTGGGACTGCTCGGCTCTAAATTCTTTACCCAAAACCCTCCACTGGGCCTTACAGGAAATAGCAACGGCAAATTGGGTAAGATCAATTATGTAATTAACATCGATATGCTGGGGAGAATTGACACCACCAAAAAAGTGCTTACGCTCAATGGTGTAGGGACTTCTCCGCAATTCGAAAAAGCACTCACACTGATCAAAACAGATACCAATCAAATCAGAATAATTACCACCTCAAGCGGACTAGGTCCCAGCGATCACGCCTCGTTTTACATTGAGAATATTCCAGTTATCCATTTCTTCAGCGGTCAGCACGAGGACTATCACAAACCAAGCGACGATGAAAACCTGATCAACTATGTGGGAATGGCAAACAGCCTCAACGTGATGGAACAACTCGTTTCAATCAATAACAAACGTGGCAAGTTACCCTTCACCAAAACACAAGACGCAACCGCGGGAAGAACCAAATTCAAAGTTACATTGGGAGTGATGCCTGATTACAGTTACGGTGGAAAAGGTATGCGAATCGATGGCGTAACCGATGGCAAACCCGCTCAGAAAGCTGGTCTTCAAAAAGGAGATGTCATTTTGATGCTTGGCGATATGCCAGTCAATGGTATCCAAGATTATATGGTGGGATTAGGAAAAATCAATCCAGAAACACCCACCAAAGTTGTTGTCCTACGAGGAACCGAAACCCTAACGCTTCCCATTACATTCCAATAATTCATGAAAATTACCGAACATATCACTGGCGCAAATAAAACGCTCTTTTCCTTTGAAATTTTGCCTCCCTTAAAAGGTGCAAGTATCAAAGAATTATTTGCCAGCATTGACCCCTTGATGGAGTTCCAACCTTCGTTTATTGATGTTACCTATCACCGAGAGGATTACGTACTGAAAAAGCGTGCCGACGGCAGTTATGATCGTATTTCTACCAAAAAACGACCTGGAACCGTTGCCATTTGTGCAGCACTTCAAAATCACTATAAAATTGATGCCGTTCCCCACCTAATTTGTGGCGGATTTAGCAAAGAAGACACGGAAAATGCTCTGATTGAGTTGAGCTTTTTGGGTATAGACAATATTTTAGCACTTCGAGGCGACAATCGCAAAGGTGATACTCACTTTGAGCCAGAAAACAACGGAAATAAAAATGCATTGGACTTGATTCACCAAATTCAAAATATGAATGCTGGCATCTATTTGGATGAAGAAATTAGCAACTCCAATGAGTCCAATTTCTGCACAGGTGCCGCCTGTTATCCCGAGAAACATGCCGATGCACCCAACATGGAGTCCGACCTGAAGTACCTAAAGAGAAAAGTGGACGCCGGAGCAAAATTCTTGGTTACACAGATGTTCTTCGACAATAATCATTACTTCCATTTTGTCGATAGCTGTCGCTCCGCCGGAATCACCGTCCCGATTATTCCAGGCATCAAACCCATCACAACAAAAAAACAACTTTCCATCCTTCCCAAATTATTTCATATGGACATTCCTTTTGCTTTGACCAATGAAATCGACCAATGCAAAGATGAAAAGTACATCGCCGATATCGGTGTTGCTTGGGCCATCGAACAATGTAAAGAATTGGTTGCTAAAGGCGCTCCTGTTTTGCATTTTTACACCATGGGTAAGAGCACCCAAACCAAAAAAATCTGCGAAGCCATTTTCTAATGGAGGGAACGGTAACCAAATCCACTGGTAGCTGGTATCACGTACTCACAGACGATGGAAAAGTCTGGATGGCGAGGACGCGCGGTAAAATGCGACTTACCGATCTTGATACAAGTAATCCCGTGGCCGTTGGAGATCGAGTGGAACTCATGGAAGACCAAAACTATCCAGATACAGGATCTATCTCCAAGGTATACCACCGCAACAATTATCTCATCCGAAGGGCAAATAAATTAAGCTCCCGCCGTCAAATTTTGGCCACCAATTTAGATGGTGCGGCACTGATAGCAAGTTTAACATCGCCTAGGACAAGCCTAGGCTTTATTGACCGATTCATTCTTACATGTGAGGCATATCACGTGCCGGCCATGGTGTTTTTTAACAAGATGGATTTGTTGGGGGAACGAGGAGAAGAGGTTGTAGACGACATTAAGCACATTTACCGAAACGCCAACGTCAGCGTGCTATTGGGCTCAGCCAAACAAGGTAAGGCCTTAGAGGCATTTTCTGCCTTGCTCAAAGGCAAGCGATGGTTACTGGCAGGGCACTCAGGTGTGGGCAAAAGCACTTTGCTCAACGCTGTGTTTCCTGAGGCCAATGCCAAAGTGGGCAAAATTTCCGACCATCATGCCAAGGGCCGACATACAACAACGTTTGCTGAAATGTTTACCCTTGCCGACAGCACACAGATCATTGACACACCCGGAATTCGGGATTTTGGTGTCGTGGATTTCGAACCCACCGAAATTTCGCAGTATTTCCCCGAAATGCGTCCATATTTATCCAAATGCAAATTCAACGACTGCCTTCACACCCATGAACCCGGATGTGCAGTCATTGAAGCCATAGAAAAAGGCGACATTTCAGATGAGCGTTATCAAAGCTATTTGGGTATTCTGAACAACGAAGATATCTTCGAATAATCAAATGAACGCCAGAAGCGCAACATATCCGTATATGAGGAAACTCAATGGCCTTATTGCCTCATTGATACTATTGTTTTCGATAACAATTTTGTCGAATTGCAGAAACAACAATGACTTTTTTACCTCAAAAAATAGCTTGCAATATTCTACAGATACGGTGTGGTTCGATACCGTATTTACTCGGGTTCCTGGCTCAACTTACCCCATATCAGTCACCCAAATTTTCAGCATAAAGAACCCCGAGAAACTCGCCGTTAGCGCCAACTTTCGATTGGGAGGCGGAGCCAATTCTGCCTATAGAATGAGTATAGACGGGATTTCAGGTACGGAAATCAACGACATTGAAATTGGCGCAAAAGATTCTGTTTTCGTTTTTGTTCAATGCAAATTGGAGGCAAATAACAACACACAACCCTTGTTGGTTATGGACTCCATCATCTCTAGTGTTGGCGGACATCTAGGCAACGTCAAATTGGCCGCCTATGGATGGGATGCACATTATTTTAGGGATACCATTTTTGGAAGTAACATGACTTTTGCCGACGATAAAAAACCTACCGTAATTTTGGGTTATATGGGCGTAGACCAAGGGGCAACGCTCACAATAAAACCGGGGGTTCAACTCTTTGCATCGGCGCAAACCAAAATATATATTGCCGGAACGCTAAATATACAAGGGACAGCTTCCCAACGTGTTACAATCCGTGGAGATAAACCCATTTGGGACCCACAGTTTCTTCCAAATCAATGGGGTGGAATACATTTTTTGGTGGGTAGTGTCAATAACATCATTCAATATGCCGATATAACGAATGCAACCATCGGAGTCAGGGTAGATTCCTTGCCCGTGAATGGAACTACCGGGCTAAAAATATCAAATACCCGAATTCAGTATTCCGGCCAAGCAAGCTTGGCCGGAATCACCGCAGATATCCAAGCAACAAACTGTTTATTCGCCGACGCCGGTAGTTATAGTTTCCTGGGTTTGCTTGGTGGCAACTATGTATTTAACCACTGCACATTTTCCGAATATTCAGGTTTCTCTTCACGCACCGATGGCCACTTCGCAGCTACCAATACACTGCGCGATGGAAATGGAAAATTACTTAACCACGCACCCCTAAATCTATCAGTGAATAATTGTATCGTAGATGGTCCACTGAAAGAGGAGCTGCAGTTCGATCAAACCAATTTAAACATTTTCAATATCTCAATTGAAAACAACCTCCTGAAATCCCAAAACCCAAAATCCGTCATCACCAAGCCGAATTTCTTCAACAAAACCCCGGGGTTTGTGGATGTCAAAAGAGGAAACTATCAAACGGATTCCACCGCCTATGGATACAAAAAAGCTGGAACTTTCGGTTCTCCAGTAACCATAGATCTACTTGGAAAAACCCGAAAATCCCAGCCAGATTTAGGGTGCTACGAAAAGCTTCCTTAATTACTCTTCAGATTCGTTTCCAATCAAAATTGCACACATAGCCATTGCCATGTCCTTGAGCATACTCACCATCGCCATTTGACCTTTTTCTGGATTGCCCAGATTTGGTAAGTGCAACAGTAAGACGAACAACACGAGCATCAAAGCAAGTAAATAACAGGCCAACTTCACCTGTCGCTCCAACACAATGGCAGCCGCTGCGGCTAGCAAACACAAACCCGTGACATAAACCCAGATTTCACCTGGAATAAACGTTAAATAACTTGGCACCATGCCAGCCATCGCTGTAGCACCGAGAAAATGAAACAGCCCGAATAGGGCTAATGTAGCTGCGAATATCATTCGAGCAACATTGGAAGGGATGAAATTTTTTGACATAAAAGTATAGATTAGCATACGCAATCTACACAATTTCATCAGATTACCAAATTTTTTGGTCGCTCATTAAGTATTTTTTCTGCGCCGCTCACGAAAAAATCGCTTCATCAAATCGCCACATTCCTCGGCCATGATTCCCGACACAACCTCCGTTTTTCCCAGCAACCCTTTGTCGATTTTTTGGAAACCAAATTTTGGTTCGCTTGCCCCGAAAACAATCCGCGGAAACCTAGACCATTGAATTGCTCCGGTGCACATGATACAGGGTTCAATTGTGATGTATAAGGTACATTCGTCCAAGTATTTACCGTTTACCGCATTGCTTGCTGCTGTGATTGCCAACATCTCAGCATGTGCAGTAACATCTTGCAACTTCTCCGTTTGGTTATACCCTTTCCCAATAATTTTATTGTTATGTACCACAACCGCTCCGATCGGAACTTCTTGTTCATCAAACGCTTGCATTGCCAAATCCAAGGCTCTTGTCATAAAATACTCGTCGCTGTATACCTCCATTGATTTTAATCACTTTTTAACATCGCAAACCTACATTTTTTGCGGAACTTTGTTACTTAAATAATGCGAATAGGAATTGTTTGTTATCCCACCTTCGGTGGAAGTGGTGTTTTGGCAACAGAATTGGGCAAAGCCCTCGCCGCAAAAGGTCATGAAGTGCATTTCATTAGTTATAATCAACCCGCTCGCTTAGACTTTTTCAGCGAAAATGTTTTTTATCACGAAGTCAATATTGCCAAATATCCTTTGTTTGAATATGCACCGTATGAAACCGCTCTGGCAGGAAAAATGGTCGATATCGTACAAAGTGCCCATCTGGATGTTCTGCATGTTCACTATGCAATCCCACACGCCTCCGCCGCCCTTCTGGCAAAGCAAATATTGGCACAGAACGGGATTTCCATCCCTGTTGTTACCACCCTACATGGAACAGACATTACACTTGTAGGTCGTGAAATGACCTACGAACACGTTGTTAGTTGGAGCATTAATCAGTCCGACGCTGTTACGGCCGTATCGGAGGATCTAAAAAAACAAACCTACGAACATTTTAAAATCAGCCGGGATATTGACGTAATACCCAACTTCATAGATTTTGGTAGATTCAATAAAAAACCCCGCGAACATTTCAAACAAATGATTGCTCCCAATGGTGAGAAAATCATCATCCATACTTCCAACTTCAGGAAAGTGAAACGCATCGAGGATGTAATCGCCGTTTTTGCGAGAATAATCAAGGAAATTCCAGCGAAACTATTGCTCATTGGTGATGGCCCCGAACGCTCACATATCGAAAAAGTATCAAGAGAATTTAATACTTGCGACTGGGTTACATTCTTGGGCAAACAAGAAGCCATCGAAGAAATCTTAAGCATTGGTGACCTTTTCATTTTGCCGAGTGAATCGGAGAGTTTTGGACTGGCCGCTCTTGAAGCCATGGCCTGCGAAGTCCCTGTAATCAGCTCAAATGCCGGTGGTATTCCCGAAGTAAATAGCCATGGCGTAACCGGATTTTTGTCGAATGTAGGGGATGTGGATGACATGGCCCAAAATGCCATAAGACTGCTGAAAGATGCAGACTTACTCGCCAAATTCAGAAAAAATGCACTTCAACAAGCACACAAATTCGATTTGGCAGAAATTCTACTGCAATACGAAGCAATCTACAATCGCGTTATCATCAATTAGTGCCCAGGAAAACTCTCACGCAAAAACTTAAGCGCAATTCCTATTTGATTCTCCACAGTTTTCGGAGAAATATCCATCAACTCTGCAATCTCTTTGTAACTCATTTCATGCATCCGACTCAACAAAAAGACTTGCTTACACTTGGTGGGTAACTTGTCAATCACCCCCGTTATCCTTTCACTCATTTCTTTGGCTTCCAGCTGATCCAATGCCCCATGATCTTTACTCGCTACAGGCATTTCATCTGGCATTTCATCAAAAGGCAATCGCTGACGTTTGATATTATTCAAACAGCGATTCTTTACCGAACGAAACAAATAACTCTTTAATCCTGGATCTGAAAGCATGTCCGAATGACGTTCCCAAATGCCCACAAACACGTCGTTTACAACCTCTTCCGCATCTGGCAAACTCCGAGTAATCGACAATGCAAAACCCATCAACGCCGGACGGAATTTCTTGTAAATTAACTCAAATGAAGGCTGCTCTTTCAATGCTCAGTATGCGATTATCCAATACAAAATAACACAACACACACCACAAAAAATAAAATGAATTCTTAATTGCCTACGTCGCTTAGAAATTGGATGTGCATAAGTTCCAATTCTTCCAAACTGAAATCGCCATCAAAATATCCACTGGCCGCTTCCATATCCGCTACATCCGTTGTCTTAAAATACGACATAACCTCCAGTTGCAATTCCTCTTCAATAAACTGATTTAGGAAATACCTCAAGTTCAATTTGGTTCCCGAATTGACAATTTGATCCAATTCTTGAATCAATTCCTCAAAAGAAATTCCCAATTGTTTCGCGATATCAGGCAAATCAACCTTTTTGTCAATATTCAAAATGATATTCACTCTCTTTGCCGACTTATCTGAATTTCCCTTCAATACAATATCTTGAGGTCTTTCAATATCATTTGCCTTGACAAATTCCGTGATATATGCCACAAAAGGTTCACCAAATTTCTGTGCCTTATTCTTCCCAACACCATTGATATTAACCAATTCTTCAATGCTCATTGGATACTTGGTTGCCATATCCTCCAAACTCGGATCTTGAAAAATGACATACGGTGGCAATCCCTTTTCTTTGGCGACTTTACGACGTAAATCCTTCAGATGATCGAACAACTCTTCGTCACAAACACTCTCCGCTTTAAAATTGTCGTAATCCTCATCTTTCACACTTTCAAACTCAACATCCACGGCCATTTCATGATAAATGGGGGACTTAATGTATGCTTCGCCTTGATCCGAAATACTCATCAAACCATATTTCTCAATATTCTTGTTGAGATATCCTTGAACCAAAGCCAAACGCATCAGTGACTTCCAAAACAAGCTGTCTTTGTCTTTTCCAAAACCGAATGATGAAACCAAATCATGACCATAATCACGCACACTGTCTGAGCGCTTGCCGACACAAAAGTTCACCAAATGGCTCATTCCCAACTCGCTTTTGAGTCCCTCAATGGCTTTTAACAGCGTTACCAATTCCTGCGTCACTTCCACCTTTGGCTTGGGCGATGCGCAATTGTCACACATTTGTTTACAATCCTCTTCATTGAATTGCTCACCAAAGTAGTGCAACAGCATCTTGCGTCTGCAATGGCTACTTTCCGCAAAGGCAGCCGTTTCCGCAATCAACAAACTACCGATTTCCTGCTCAGCCACGGGCTTGTCCTTCATAAACTTCTCCAACTTCTCAATGTCCGATGGATTATAGAACAACAAACAATCCCCCTGCAAACCATCTCTACCTCCGCGACCTGTTTCCTGATAATACCCTTCCAAACTCTTTGGTACGTCATAATGGATCACAAACCTTACATCAGGCTTATCGATGCCCATACCAAACGCTATTGTAGCCACAATTACATTGCAATCTTCCATCAAAAAAGCATCCTGATGCTGTCCCCGAACCTTAGATTCCAGACCCGCATGATAGGGTAAGGCCTTGATGCCATTCATATTCAACATCTCACTGATTTCTTCCACCTTTTTTCGTGAAAGACAGTATACGATGCCACTTTTGTTGTGCCTCGCTTTAATGAAAGAAATGATCTCCTTGTGAACGATATCTTTCCTGCCCTTGGGTCTTACTTGGTAAAATAAATTTGGTCGATTGAATGAGCTTTTAAACAAGTTGGCCGACATCATTCCCAAATTTTTCTGAACATCCTGCTGGACCTTTGGTGTGGCGGTGGCCGTCAATGCCATTACTGGCACATCGTCAATCGCTTTAACCATTTGCTTTATCCTGCGATATTCAGGGCGAAAATCATGACCCCATTCCGATATACAATGCGCCTCATCTACAGCCACAAATGAAATTTTCACTTGCTTCAATAGATCTATCGTCTCATCTTTTTTTAATGTCTCGGGTGCCACATACAACAACTTTGTCTCACCACTGAGCATATCCTCAATCACCTGATTTAATTCAGCCTTGCTCAAAGAGCTGTTCAAGAAATGAGCCAGCGAACTTTTCTGAGCAAATCCCCGAATATTATCGACCTGGTTTTTCATCAAAGCGATCAACGGGGAAATTACGATTGCGGTTCCCTCCATCATCATCGCCGGTAGTTGATAACACATGGATTTTCCTGCACCCGTTGGCATTATCACAAAACAATCTTCTCCAGCCAAAACGCTGTTTACCACTGCCTCTTGATTGCCCTTGAATCCATCAAAACCAAAAAACTCCTTCAATACTTTCCTTGGCTCCATGAATGGGGCCGTCGCCGCTGATTGCAT